>NZ_CP159402.1:0-300000 GCF_040500525.1 Azospirillum formosense
ATGTCGGTCGGCGCGTCGTTGGATCAGCAGTGGGCCCGCATCCGGGGTCGCCTCAAGGACGAGGTGGGCGAGATCGCCTTCCGCAGCTGGCTGCAGCCGCTTTCCTTCGCCGGAATCCGCGGCGGGGAGGTGCGCATCGTCGTGCCCACCCGCTTCATGCGCGACTGGGTGCTGACCCATTACGCCGACCGCATCCGCAACCTGTGGGCCGGCGAGAATCCGGACGTCCTGTCGATCGACGTCGTGGTGGCCTCCGCCAACGCCCCGTCCATGCTGACGGCCGACGAGGACGCGGGCGAGGCGCCGCGCGACTCCGATCCGGCCGACGGCGCCGGCGGCGGCCCGGTTCCCCCGGCGCCCGCCCCGCGGGCCGCTGCGCTCAGCCAATCCGCGTCCTATGGGGCCACCTCCTACATCGGGTCCTCCTATTCGGCGGGGCCGCCCTCCTTCGCGTCGGACGAGTCGCCCACGGCGGTCGCCTCGGTGCTGGAGGACCGGACCGACATCTCCGCGCCGCTGGACCCCCGCTTCACCTTCGAGAATTTCGTGGTGGGCAAGCCGAACGAGCTGGCCCACGCCGCCGCCCGGCGCGTCGCCGACGCCACCTCGGTCACCTTCAACCCGCTGTTCCTCTATGGCGGCGTCGGGCTGGGCAAGACCCACCTGATGCACGCCATCGCCTGGCAGATCCGGCGGAACGATCCGAACCGCAAGGTGATCTACCTGTCGGCGGAAAAGTTCATGTACCAGTTCATCCGGGCGCTGCGCTTCAAGGACACCATGGCCTTCAAGCAGCAGTTCCGCTCGGTGGACGTGCTGATGATCGACGACGTGCAGTTCATCAGCGGCAAGGACAGCACCCAGGAGGAGTTCTTCCACACCTTCAACGCGCTGGTGGACCAGAACCGCCAGGTCATCATCTCGGCCGACAAGAGCCCGTCCGACCTCGAAGGCATGGAGGAGCGGCTGCGCTCCCGCCTCGGCTGGGGGCTCGTCGCCGACATCCACCCGACCACCTACGAGCTGCGGCTGGGCATCCTGCAGGCCAAGGCGGACGCGCTGAACGCGGCCATCCCGCTGAAGGTGCTGGAGTTCCTCGCCCACAAGATCACGTCCAACGTGCGCGAGCTGGAAGGGGCGCTGAACCGCATCGTCGCGCACGCCGAGCTGGTCGGCCGGGCCATCTCGCTGGAATCGACGCAGGAGGTGCTGCACGACCTGCTGCGCGCCAACGACCGCCGCGTCACCATCGACGAGATCCAGAAGCGGGTGGCGGAGCATTTCAACATCCGCGTCGCCGACATGCATTCGGCCCGCCGCGCCCGCGCCGTGGCCCGCCCGCGGCAGGTCGCCATGTACCTCGCCAAGCAGCTCACCGCCCGCTCCCTGCCGGAGATCGGACGCAAGTTCGGCGGGCGCGACCACACCACCGTGATGCACGCGGTGAAGAAGGTGGAGGAGCTGCGCACCACCGACCCCGCCTTCGCCGAGGACGTGGAGCTTCTCCGCCGCATGCTGGAGAGCTGAGCCAGTCCGGCTGCCGGGTCCAGAGGACGGGCCCGGAAGACGGCGGGCGGCGGCGAATGCCCCTGCAAAAATGATGGTATTTTATACAAAACCCTTGTAAACACCCCGCGGGTGCCTGCAAGGGGTGGCTGCCATGAATTCCGGCTCAACCGCGGAGACGAACGTCCTCGTCGCCGACGATTCCTCCGTTGTCCGGAACATCCTGAAAAACCATCTTGAGGCGTACGGCTACCGGGTTCTGCTGGCCCGCGACGGGCGCGAGGCGCTGGACCTCTACCATCTCCACGACATCCATATCCTGATCACCGATCTGGAGATGCCGCGGATGGACGGGCTGGAACTGTGCTGGCTGATCCGGGCGGAGGACGACCAGCACCGGACCTTCTCCATCCTGATGACCGCCAACGACGACATCCAGCGCCGGATCGAGGCGTTCGACGCCGGCGCCGACGAGTTCCTGACCAAGCCCATCGACATGCCCATGCTGCGCGCCCGTGTGCGCGCCGGCGAACGCATCACCCGCACCCATCGGGTGATGTCGGAGATGCTGAACACCGATTATCTGACCGGCGTCCTGAACCGCCGCCGCTTCATGGAGCGGCTGGAGCAGCAGCACCGGCTGCTTCAAGGCGGAAACGGAACGGACAAGGCCGTGCCCTTCGCCGTCGCGCTGTTCGACATCGACCATTTCAAGCGCGTCAACGACACCTACGGCCACTCCAACGGCGACCTCGCGCTGACTCTGTTCGCCCAGACCTGCGCGGCCCGCGTGCCGCCCGGCGGCTTCCTCGGCCGCATGGGCGGGGAGGAGTTCTGCATGGTCCTGCCGGCCCCGCAGGTCGAGACGGCCATCGCCAAGGTGGAGGAGATCCGCGTGGCGACGGAGGCGCTGACCGCCCGGACCGCCGAGGGCGCGCTGTTCGCCTTCACCGTCAGCGTCGGCATCTGCCCGGCGGACGGGACGGAGACGGTGGCCGACCTGATCAAGCGGGCCGACGAGTCGCTCTACTTCGCGAAGAACAGCGGGCGCAACCGCACCGTGGTCTGCGGCATCGACGGTGTGGTGGTGAAGGCCCGGTTCTACGTGATGTAGCGTCCGGACGGCCCGGGGGCGTTACAGGCCGATGAAGTTTGCGCCCACGCCCGCTTGAGCCATGGACGGCGCCCGGATATCGCGGCACAGTTGCCGCTGCGGCGGAGTCCGGCCGGACCGGTCCCGCGACCGGCCCCGCGATCGGCGTGGCCGGATGATTTCGGGCCAATAAGAAAAGGGGAGAGCAGGTGCCATGACCAAGGTTCCGGAAACCACCAGCCTGGAACAGCGCTCAAGCGCCGAGACGCAGCGCGCCGCCAAGGGCTTCACCCGCCGCCTGCTGCTCCAGGGTGCGGCCGCCGTGGCGGGCGTCGCCTCGGTCGGCCCCTTCGTCCTGCGCGAGGGCCGGGCCGCGTCGGGCAGCGTCAAGATCTTCTCCTGGGCCGGCTACATCAGCCCGGACATGCTGGCCGACTTCGAGAAGAAGACCGGCATCAAGGCCAGCCTGACCGAATACGGCACCAACGACGAGCTGCTGAACCAGCTCAAGGCCACCGGCGGCGCCGGCTTCGACATCATCCATCCCACGGTGGACCGCGTGCCGAACTATGTGGAGTTCGAGCTGGTCCAGCCGCTGGACGAATCGAAGGTCAAGTGGGACGGCTGCCTGAAGTCGGCGGTCGAGGGCTCCGCCGCCATGGGCGGCGTGGTCGGCGGCAAGCGTTTCTTCGCCCCCGCCGACTGGGGGACGGAGGCCATCGCCTACGATCAGGCCAAGGCGCCTCTGACCTACGGCACCGCCAGCTACGGCGACCTGTGGAAGCCGGAGCACGCCGGCAAGGTGACGGTGCGCGGCCATTCCGGCCTGATCGGCATCGGCCTGTGGCTGGAAGGCCAGGGCAAGCTGCCCCACCCGATCCGCGAGCAGTTCAAGGACGAGGCGAAGGCGCGCGCCAACTTCGACGCGATCCTTCAGGTCGCCGCCGCCCACAAGAAGGCCATCGGCCAGTTCTGGTCGAACGAGAACGAGGCCCAGGGCGCCTTCCGCACCAACGGCTGCGTCATCGGCCAGACCTGGGATTCCTCCGCCGTCGCCCTGCGCAAGGAGGGGCTGCCGGTCCGCTTCCTGGCGCCCAAGGAAGGCGCGCTGGCCTGGATGGAGGGCTTCGCGATCCCGGCCAAGGCGGTGAACCTGGAGCAGGCCTACGCCTGGATCAACTGGTTCTACACGCCGGAGGCGGGCGCCCTCTACACCAACCATTCCGGCATCTCCAGCACGGCGGTCGGGGCGGAGGCGCATCTGTCCGACCTGAACAAGCAGTTCTTCGCCGACGCCTATCCGGGCGACGCGCTGCAGAAGCTGTGGTGGTGGCCGATCCAGGAGGCCTGGTACGTCTCCATCCGCAACGAGTACCAGGACCGCTTCCTGGCCGCGTGATAAATACCCTCTCTTGCCCCCTAGTGTCCCCTCTCCCCTCTGGGGAGAGGGTTAGGGTGAGGGGGGTGCGCCTGCTGGCGCATTCCCGTTTTCCATTCAGGTGCCTATGAGTCAGGACGTCCAGCTCGAGTCCGTCACCATGCGGTTCGGTTCCGTCACCGCCGTCCGCGACGTGTCGCTGACGGTCGGGGCGGGGGAATTCTTCAGTTTCCTCGGCCCGTCGGGCTGCGGGAAGACCACCATCCTGCGCATGGTCTCCGGCTTCATGGAGCCGACGGAGGGCGCCATCCGCATCGGCGGCCGGGACATGCGCGGCATCGGCCCGAACAAGCGCCCGACCGCGCTGATCTTCCAGAACCTCGCCCTGTTCCCGCTGATGACGGTGGCGGAGAACATCGGCTTCGGGCTGGAGGTGCGCGGCGTGCCCTCGGCGGAGCGCCAGGGGCGGGTGCGCAAGCTGCTCGACCTCGTGGCCCTGCCGGACGCCGCGGAGAAGAAGGTGACGGAGCTGTCGGGCGGCCAGCGCCAGCGCATCGCCATCGCCCGCGCGCTGGCCGTGGAGCCCGCCGTCCTGCTGCTGGACGAGCCGCTGTCGGCGCTCGACCTCAAGCTGCGCCAGCACATGCGCGCGGAGCTGCGCGACCTGCAGAAGCGGACCGGCGTGACCTTCATCTACATCACCCACGACCAGGGCGAGGCGCTGACCATGTCCGACCGGATCGGCGTGATGTCCAGGGGCGTTCTGGAGCAGGTGGGCGACGGCCGGGCCATCTACGACCATCCGGAAACCGCCTTCGTCGCCTCCTTCGTGGGGGAGAACAACCGCTTCGCCGGCACCGTCGCCGAGTCGGCGGGGGGCATGGCCGTTCTGGACACGCCCCGCGGCCGTCTGGTCGGGCGCAACCCGCGCCGCCTGTCGCCCGGCGACCGCGCCACCCTGTTCGTCCGGCCGGAGCGCATGGCGGCGGGGGCGGGAGCGGAGAACGCGCTGGAGGCGCGGGTCACCCACCGGGATTTCGAGGGCGCCTTCATCAACGCCTTCCTGGAGGGCGGCATCACCGTCCAGGTTCCGCATCTCGGCGACGAGCCGCCGCTGACCCCCGGCGAGCCCGCCCGCATCGCCTTCCGGGCGGAGGACGCCGTGGTGCTGCCGGACGCGCCGGCGTAACGCCGCTCAGCGATCCACCGGGACAACCGCGCGGAAGGGCACCTTCTCGAAGTCGCTGACCAGCGCGTCCAGCCGCACCGCCCAGGACCCGGCCACCGGCAGCGTCACCCCGTCGGCCGCGTAGACGCCGGGCGCCACCTTGGGCAGGGGGCGGGTGATGCCCTCGATCCCGGCGGCGGGCAGGGCCAGCTCCGCCGACACCTCCAACACGTCGAGCGGCGCGCCGTCCGGCCCCGTCAGGCGCATCTCGACGCGGTTCGCTCCCGGTGTGGCCGGGGTCACCGTCACGATGGCCGTGCGGCCGCGCGCCACGACCGCGGTGCTGAAGCCCGCCGGCTTCTCGGCGAAGACCGGCGGGGCCTGGGTGCGCGGCGGCGGGGTGGTGCCCAGCCCGGCGGTGAACAGGATGACCAGCCCCGCCACCACCATCTCCGTGTGGACGCTGGCGCGCAGCCGGGCCGCGGCCTGTCCGCCCATGACCTCCAGCCGCGGCGTCAGCCGCCACCGGTTGACGGCGGCCAGCGCCAGCAGGGCCAGCGCGCAGACGATCTTGCCGGTCCAGATCTGGCCGTAGGCGGTGGTCAGGATGGCGCGCGGATCGGCGAGCTGCAGCGCGCTCAGCCCCGCCCCGGCCAGCAGCAGGAGGGCCACCGCCGGAACCGCGACGGCCGAGAAGCGGCGGACCAGCCGCAGCGACTCCGCCGGCGGCTCCGTCCGCAGCAGCACGGCCAGCGGCCAGAAGCTGCCGATCCAGAAGGCCACCGCCAGTCCGTGCAAGGCGACCAGCGGCACGCTGAGCCAGCGCGGCTCCGCCGTCGCGGCGTGGCCGGTGGCGGCCAGCGCCAGCGCCGCCCCGACCGCTCCGCCCACCAGCAGGACGCGGCCCGCTGTTCCCCGCTCCTCCAGCGCCAGCCCCAGAGCGGCGGCGATCAGGCTGAGCAGGGCCAGGACGGCGCTCGGCCCCGCCGTGCTGGTCATGCCGGCGACCCAGGGCGGGGCGCTGGCCAGGGCGGACAGCGGCGCCCCTTCCAGAACCGCGCCGGCCAGCCCGGCGTTCAACACCGCCACCAGGGCGGCGCCGCCGACGCCCAGGCACAGGCCGGGGCGCAGGCGGCGGTTCAGCGGACTCCACCGTCCCGCCACCAGCACCAGGAACAGCCCGCCCCCCACCGCCGCGAGCAGGCTTCCGTAATGCAGCGCCCGGACCGCCGCCGCGGCCAGCAGCGTGGCCGGCGGCGTCGCGCCGCCCAGCTCCGCCGGTCGTTCCGGCTCCGCACCGATCCCGAACAGGAGCGACCCCGCGACCGGATGGCCGTCCGCCGAGCTGACGCGGTAGCTGAGGACATGGGTTCCCACCGCCAGCCCGCCGGGCAGGGCGACGCGCAGCGCCCCGTCCCCGGCGGCGGAAGCGGCGGGCAGGGGAAGCTCGACCCCGCCGGGGCCGATCAGCTTCACCGACACCGGCCGCACCGGTTCGTTGAAGCGCAGCATGGCCTCGGCGGGCGGGCTGTCGAGCCGCGCCCCGTCCTCCGGGGCGCTCTCGACCAGCACGGCATGCGCCAGGGCCGGCACGGACAGGGACAGCAGCATCAGGGCGGCGATCCACCCCACGACCAGCCGGCGCATGCGTTTCCCCTTCTCTTACGGCTTGGCGGTCAGGGTGACGCCGGGGGCCGGCTCCTTGTAATCGTGGTCGGTCTTGCCCGGCTCCGGGATCTCGATCCAGCGGTGCACGCCGGTCTCGCACTCCTGCACCACGGGGAAATAGACCACGGTGCCGGGGGCGGCGTCGGGCAGGCGGGCGCGGAAGACGAACTCGTCGTAATGGGCGTCGGGCAGCGAACCGCCGGTCCAGGCGATCTCGGTGACGCCCTTGCTCAGCGATTCGCCGTAGTAATCATAGGCCTTGGCGTATTGGCCTTCCTTGGTCGTCAGGGTCCAGCCGGGCTTGGGCATCGGCTTGACCGCGATGACCCCCTCCGGGATCTGCACGCGCAGGGCGACGGTGGGGGAGGCGCCGCAGCCATGGCCGACGCGCAGCACGCCCTTGTAGGTGCTGGCGGCCGGGGCCTGCTTGGTCTCCAGCGTGGTGTGGGCGAGGGCGGCGGCAACGGGCAGGCAGGTCAGGACAGCAGCAGCCAACAGGGCGCCGCGGGTGTTGCGGATCATGGGTGATCTCCGGTGTGAGCACAGGCGCCGGATTTGGCCGTAGGGCCTGGTTCCGACCGACGGCGTCTCCGTTTCCGCAGCGGCCCCACCCCAGCCCTCCCGCTCTCGGCGGACCGTAGGTCCGCCTGCCGCGTCAGCGCAAACCTTCGGTTTGCGCGAGAGCTTCGCGGGAGAGGGTGCCTTGCGCGAAGCGGGGGCAGTCCCCTCCACCTCGAAGAGGGGGAAGGTTGGGGAGTGGGCACCGTCAGCGACGACGGGAAGAGAAACGGTCGCGTGTCGGAAAAGGCCGTTCAGCCGCAGGTCCGCGCCTGTGAATGCGTGTGTGTCTGCGAGGGAACTCGGTCAGACACCCACCGGAGGCGCCCGGGCGGAGAAGGCGCGCGGGGCGCGCCCGGCGCCGGCCTCGTCGTCCGCCGGCAACGGAACGGCGGCCAGAACGATCCCGGCCGGGGGCAGCGGCGCCGGCGCCATGGCCGGACCCAGCAGTGAGCCGCCGCCCAGCGACAGGCAGATCGGGCAATAGGTGACGTGGCCCGGCGTGCCGTCGGGAACGCGGCCATGGTCGGTGTGCGGCGCGGCGGAGGCGTCGGGTGCTGCGCCGGAATGGCAGATCGAGCCGGCCATGGTGAAGGGCACCGACTCCGCCAGCATCTTGGCCAGCGGCGCCGGGACGTGGGTGGCCATGACCAGGGCGTGGAAGACCAGCACCAGCGCGGCGACCCACGCTGTTGCCTCTCTCATCACGCCGGATGTCCGCCATGCACGCATGACCCCACTATGGGCACAGTCCGGGGACCGAAAAAAGACAATAAAATTGTGGTTATTGGACGGGGCATGGCCCCGCTTGCGCTCCGGCCCGGGGTCGTGAGAGTCTTTCGATCCTGGTATATCGGCGGGTTGGGGGAGTGGTCATGGGCGGCGTGCTGCGCCGGTACGGTCCGGTTCTGACCGCGGCGATCCTGCTGGCGGTGGCCGCGTGGCTTCTGTTGCTGGTCGTGCTGCCGCAATTGCTGATGGTGGATTTCTCCTTCCGACCGTCGCTGCCGCCCAGCAAGGCCGGCGGGCCGGAGGACGTTTACACGCTGCGCAATTACGCGACGCTGTGGACCAACCAGATCCATCTGGCGATCTTCCTGAAGACGATCTGGGCGAGCAGCCTCGTCACCGCCGTCACGCTGGCCGTCTGCTACCCCGTCGCCTTCTACATGGCGCAGGTGGCGCCGCGGCGGCGTCTGCCGCTGCTCGTGTTGATGCTCGTCGTTCCCTTCTGGATCAACGAGCTGCTGCGCACCTTCGCCTGGTACATCATCCTGGCCTTCAACGGGCCGTTGAACGCGCTTCTGGTCGGGCTCGGCATTTTCTCGGAGCCGCAGCGGCTGCTCGGCGGCGACGCCGGGGTGATCATCGGGATGGTCTACGTCTACATCCTCTTCATGGTGTTCCCGATCATGAACGCCATGGAATCGCTGGACCGCAACCAGATCGAGGCGGCGCGCGACCTGGGGGCCGGCTGGCTGCGCATCCACCGCCGCATCGTCATCCCCCACGCCAAGCCGGGAATCGCGGTCGGCTGCATCATGACCTTCATGCTGGCGGCGGGCAGCTACGCCGTGCCGGCCCTGCTGGGCGGACCGCAGAGCCGCTGGTTCACCGAGGTCATCTACAACTGGTTCTTCGAGGGCGGGAACTGGAACCAGGGGGCGGCCTACGCCTTCATCCTGCTGATCCTGTGCATCGCCTTCATCCTGCTGATGATGCGGCTGTTCCGCGTCGGCCTCACGGATATTGCGAAATGATGGGGCCGAAATGACCGCCGCAACCTTCCGCCGCTGGGTCACCGGGGCCTATCTGGTCCTGTTCTTCGGCTATCTGTTCCTGCCGCTGGGGATCATGGCGGCGGCGACCTTCAACAGCAGCCGCTTCCCGACCATCACCCCCTGGATGGGCTTCACGCTGCAATGGTTCGGCGCCCTGTGGGCGGACCAGCGCATGTGGCAGGCGCTGGGCACCAGCCTGCTGGTCGGGGCGGGGGTGATCGCGGTGGCGGTGCCGCTGGGTTTGGCGGCGGCGCTGCTGCTCGACCGGCTGCACAGCCGGGCGCGGACCTTCCTCTACGCCGTGATGGTGTCGCCGCTGCTGACGCCGGGGGTGATCGTCGGCATCTCGACGCTGGTCTTCTGGCGGGAGTGGTTCGGGGTGACCGGCGGCCTGTTCCTGACCATCCTGGCCCAGTCCAGCTTCATCGCGGCCTACGCGATGCTGCTGTTCCTGGCGCGGCTGCAACGGTTCGATGCGACGCTGGAGGAGGCGGCGCTGGATCTGGGCGCCACCCACGGGCAGGTGTTCCGGCGGATCACGCTGCCCTATCTGACGCCGGCCATCCTGTCGGCGTCCTTCCTGGCCTTCCTGCAGAGCTTCGAGAACTACAACACGACGCTGTTCGTCCGCGGGCTGGACACCACGCTGACGGTCTACATCGCCTCGAAGGTGCGCACGGGCCTGACGCCCGCGGTCAACGCGCTGTCGCTGATCCTGATCGCGCTGACCATCCTGGGCGCCGTCGTCTACGAAATCCTGCGCCGGCGCGAAGCGCGCCGGCAGCCGGACCCCGCGTGACGGCGGCAGACCTTATTCTTCGCTTTCGTCCGCATCCGCTTCGATCTGGGCGGCCAGATCGCGCAGCATGTCGATGACGTCCTCGTGGCTGGTCTCGTCCACGGCGGTGTTCACGGCGGCCTCGATCATGGCGACGGCGATGTAGGGGCCGAGGACCCCGCCTTCCTTGATCGCCGCCTCGAGATGCTTCTCGGCGACCGACAGGGCCTTCTCAAAGAGGGCCTCGGCCGTCTGGTTGGTGCTGTCCTTGCTCATCTTGCGGTCCGTTGCGGGTGTTATGGTGCGACTCCTATAACACCGCCCCGCCCGGCTTGGCGCGGCAAATCGGGACGGTGCGGGGAATGACCGTCATGCCCGGGCTTGCCCCGGCCGGCCGCACCGGCCACATTCGGCCCGAACCACCATCCGACAGGCGACCATGACCGATCCGACCCGCCCCGACCTCTACCGTTTCTGGATCGCGGAGCATGTGCGCTTCGCCGACCTCGACGCGCTCGGCCACGTCAACAACAACGCCATCGGCGTGTACTTCGAGCAGCTGCGCGTGTCGCTGGTCCATGAGTGCGGCGGCTTCCGCGGCGAGTCCCCCTGGACCGTGGTGCTGGCGCGCAGCGTCATCGACTACAAGGCGGAACTTCTGTTCCCGGCGAACATCCGCGTCGGCGCGCGGGTCGCGAAGGTCGGCAACACCTCCGTCGTCCTGGGGGCGGCGATCTTCGACGGCGACCGCTGCATCGCCGTGCAGGAGGCCGTCTGCGTCATCGTCGACAAGGACAGCCACCGCCCAACCCCGGTGCCGGCCGACCTGCGCGACGCCCTGGCCCGCTACGTGTGAGGACGCCGTGCCGCCGCTTCTCCCGCTGACCCGCCGCACTCTGTTGACCGGCTCCGCCCTGCTGGCCGGTGCCGGCCTGCTGCCGCGCGCGGCCCGTGCGTCGGCGGGGGAGGGAAAAGCGGTCCGCCTGTCCGCCGGCCCGGCCCGCGTCAATCTGGCGGGGGCGGGCTTTCCCGACACGGCGGTCTGGGCCTATGACGGGCGGATTCCGGGGCCGGAACTGCGCTTCCGCCAGGGCGACACGGCGCGGATCGCCTTCGCCAACGCGCTGCCGGAGCCGACGACCATTCACTGGCACGGCCTGCGCGTCCCCAACGCCATGGACGGGGTGCCCGGCCTGTCGCAGCCGCCGGTGCCGGCGGGCGGCCGCTTCGACTACGAGTTCCCGCTGAAGGACGCCGGCACCTTCTGGTACCACCCCCACGTCAACAGCGGGGTGCAGGTGGCCCACGGCCTGACCGGCGCCTTCATCGTGGAGGAGCGCGAGCCGATCCGCGTCGACCGCGACCTGCTCTGGCTGCTCGGCGACTGGCGGCTGACCAGGGAGGCAGAGCTGGCCGGCGGCTTCGGCCATCCCATGGACGCCACCCACGCCGGGCGCATCGGCAACACCGTCACCATCAACGGCGCGGTGCGGGACAGCGTGCCGGTCCGCGCCGGGGAGCGCGTCCGCCTGCGCCTGATCAACGCGGCGAACGCCCGCGTCTTCGCGCTCGACTTCCAGGGGCACGCGCCGCGGGTGATCGCGCTCGACGGCCAGCCGGTGACTCCGCACGCCCCGCCGGATGGCAAGGTGGTGCTGGCGCCCGGCCAGCGCGCCGACCTCGTGATCGACATGGACGGCAGGCCGGGCGAGGGGTTCGACGTGGTCGACGGTTTCTACCCGCGCATGGCCTACCGGCTGACCCGGCTGACCTACAGCGCCGAGGCCCCCCTGCGCGACTCGCCGCTGGACGCCCCGGTCGCGCTGGCCGCCAACCCGCTGCCCGAACCCGACCTTGCCGGCGCCGTCCGCCAGGACGTGGTGCTGGACGGCGGGATGCACGGCGCCATGCCGCAGAATGCCGGTCCGCGCGGCCCCTTCTGGGCGCTGAACGGCGTGGCTGCGATGGGTCATCACCACCTGGAGCCGCTCATCACCGTCAAACGCGGTCAAACGCAGGTGACGGCCTTCGTCAACGAGACCGGCTGGTGGCACCCCATGCACCTGCACGGCTTTCCCTTCCGCGTCCTCTCGCGCAACGGCCGGCCGGCCGAACACCGCGAGTGGCGCGACACCGTCCTGCTCGGCCCCCGTGAGACGGCCGAGATCGCCTTCGTGGCCGAAGAGGCCGGCGACTGGATGCTCCACTGCCATGTTCTGGAGCATCAGGAGACCGGCATGATGGCCGTCCTGAGAGTGACCGCGTGAAACGACCCGCCCCCAAACACCGCCCGTCCCCCCGCAGCGGCGAACCCCGCACCGCCCCCCGTGTTGCCCCCAGGATCGCCGACGTGACCGTCACCGAGGTCGGCGCCCGCGGCGACGGCATCGCCGTCTTCGACGGCGCCAAGCTCTTCGTGCCGCTTACTGTTCCCGGCGACCGCGTGCGGGTGGCCGTGAAGGAGGCCGCCAATGCCAAAGGGGAGGGGCTGCGCGCCGACCTGCTGGAGATCCTGGAGCCCGGCCCCGGACGCGCCGCGCCGCCCTGTTCCCATTTCGGAACCTGCGGCGGCTGCACGCTCCAGCATATGGAGGACGCCGCCTACGCCGCCTGGAAAGTCGGGCTGGTGCAAGGGGCGCTGGCCCGCGTCGGGCTGGGCGACACGCCCCTGGAGCCGTTGTCGCGGACGCCGCCGGGAGCGCGCCGCCGCGCCCGCTTCGCCGCGCTGAAGCGGGGGCGCCGCGTCTGGCTCGGCTTCAACGAGCGGATGAGCCACCGGCTGACCGACCTGACGGAGTGTCCGGTGCTGCGGTCCGGCCTGTTCGCCCTGGTGGAGCCGCTGCGCGGGCTGCTGCTGTCGGTTCTGCCGGACGGCGGCGGCTGCGACGTGATCGCCACCGATCTGGAGGGCGGGATCGACCTCGTGCTGGTCGGCCCGCGCAGCCTGGACCGCGCGGCGCGGGAGCGGTTGGTGAGCTTTGGAGAGGAATTCGGAGTCGCCCGCATCTCCTGGCAGGCCGACGAGCGGCAGCCGGATGGCCGTGGCGCGCCGGAGCCCATCGCCCACCGCCGCCCGGTCGCGGTGTCCTTCGCCGGCCTGCCGGTGACTCCGCCGCCCGGCGCCTTCCTCCAGGCGAGCGCCGAGGGGGAGGCCGCCCTGGTCGCCGCCGTCCTCGCCAACATCGGGGAGCCGAAGCGGGTGGCCGACCTGTTCGCCGGGCTGGGCACCTTCGCGGTCCCGCTGGCCCAGCGGGCGGCGGTCCATGCGGTGGAGGGGGACGCCCCGGCGCTGGCCGCGCTGAACAAGGCGGCGGGCGCCCTGCGCCTGACCACGGAGCGGCGCGACCTGTTCGAGAACCCTTTGACGGTGAAGGATCTGGCGCGGTTCGACGCGGTGGTCTTCGACCCGCCGCGCGCCGGCGCCGCTGCCCAGGCGCAGGCGCTGGCCGGGTCGAAGGTGCCGCGGGTGGTGGCGGTGTCCTGCAACCCCGCGACCTTCGCCCGCGACGCCCGGACGCTGGTGGACGGCGGGTACGTGTTGAGCCGCGTTTACCCCGTGGACCAGTTCCTGTGGTCCGCCCACGTCGAGGTCGTCGGGGTGTTCAGCCGCCCGTAGCGGCCGCGAGGAGAACGGGGAACCACGAGGGCACGACGATCATCGCCATCGTCGCGCCCTCGTGGCGGTCGCCCTCAGTCCAGCTGCATCACGATGGCCTTGAGATAGGCCGACTCCGGCAGATGCGGGTGCACCGGATGGTCCGGCCCCGCCCCGGCGCTGCGCAGGATGCGCCCGGTCCGCCCGGCGTCGTGCAGGCCGCGGGCGACCTGCTCGGCGAAGGTCGGCGGGTCGACGTTGTGGCTGCACGACGCGCAGAGCAGGAAGCCGCCCGGCGCCGTGATCTTGGCGGCCAGACGGGTCATCTTGCGGTAGGCGCGGCACCCGACGGCGAGGTCCTTCTTGGACTTCACGAAGGCCGGCGGGTCGGCGATGACGACCTCGAACTTTTCGCCCTCGGCGTTCAGCCGCTCCAGCTCGTTGAAGGCGTCGGCGCGGCGCGCCTCGAAGCGGTCGGCCACCCCGTTGGCCTCCGCGGCGCGGGTGGCGTTGTCCAGCGCCCCCTGCGAGCGGTCGACCGACACCACCGACGACGCGCCCTCGACCGCGCAGAGCACGCCGAAGCCGCCGTTGTAGCTGAAGAAGTCGATGGCCCGCTTGCCCTTCGCCAGCTTGGCGATGAAGGCGCGGTTGTCGCGCTGGTCGTAGAACCAGCCGGTCTTCTGCCCGCCCAGCGGATCGGCGAAGAAGGTGGCGCCGTTCTCCTCCAGCCGGATCGGGCCGTCGATCTCGCCCTTCACCAGCCGGCTTTCCTCCGGCAGCCCCTCCAGCGCGCGCTGGGTGCTGTCGTTGCGCAGGATGACCGCGCGCGGGGCCAGCACCTCGTCGATGGCGGCCAGGATGGCGTCGATGCGCTGGTCCATGAAGACGCTGTTGGCCTGCACCGTCACCACGTCGCCGTAGCGGTCCACGATCAGCCCCGGCAGCCCGTCGGCCTCCGCGTGGACGACGCGGTAGTAGGGCCGGTCGAACAGCGCGTCGCGCATCGCCACCGCGCGCTTCAGCCGCCCGGCGAGGAAGGCGTGGTCCACCACCGTCGCCGGGTCGCTGGACAGCATCCGCGCGGCGATCAGGGTGTGCGGGTTGAAGGTGGCGATGCCCAGCGGGGTCCCGCCGGGGTCCAGCAGGCGCACCGGGCTGCCCGGCGGGATGGCCTTGGCCGCCGTGTCCATCTGGACTTCGTTGGAATAGACCCAGGGGTGGCCGTGCAGGACGCGCCGCTGGCGGCCGGCCTGCAGATGGATCGCCCGGTACTTGACGGGGGTGGTGGGGGTGTCGGTCATGATGGCGCATCCTAGCCGCTCGCGCCCGCCGAGCAAACGGTCACGTCGCCGGAGTCGTGGGAAACGGCAGACGGATTCGTTGGACGGGACGGGGCGCCCGCCCGTTCCGGCGCGGCTTACGGGATGCCGAGCGGGCTTTCCGCCTGCGACCGATGCGCGCGGTTGTCGTTGGCGCCGTCCATCGCCTTGCACAGCCGCAAGGTTTCCGTGCGGTGCCCGTCCTGGTGAAAGCAGGTCAGCAGGGACCCGCGCGACCCGGCCGCCCCGGCCAGCAATTCCGGCAGCGAGGTGTGGATCGCCGTGCATCCGTGGCTGCGCGCCAGCCGGTCCATCGCGCGCAGCAAAGTCTCCGCGGGGCCGGTCATGTCGAACAGGTCGAGCACGACGAAATTCTCCACGGCCAGAATTCGGCCATGGCACAGATGCTCCGCAATAGCGTATGAGAAAAGCCCATGGAGGTACCCCCGTGCGTTCTGCACGGTCATGATGCCCGACGGCGTCGCGGGGGTATCAACCGGCCCGATAAGTGCTGCGGCAAATGCGCGCCATTGCTCCACCGGCAAGTCCGGGAAAATGGCCCGCACCAGCGGATAGGCCTGGTCGATCTGACGCTGACCGAGAGGTTTCGCGATGAAGCTTTCGTCCATGCCCGTCCGACCGCGTGAAGGACGGTGAACGATGGCAGGCACCGGTAAGACCGGTCGTTGACGTAGATCAATGTTGCAAGGTCCACCCCTACACATATTGGGATTATTGGAGGCAGGCGCAACCGGCGTCCGCATAAGAAGTGCATCGTATGTGAACCTGCCCCCCTCCTTAACAGTACGTACCCAGCGGTGGTGCAACCTCAGAGGGAGCGGCCCGAGCCGCCCGGGGCAAACGGGAGAGATTGAATGACATCAGCGACTCTGACGCCAGGGGCCGCCCTGGGCAGCCAGCGGGTGTCGGAAAATGTGCGTTACTACGAAGACGCCGTCCGACTCTTCGTCATCGCTGCAGTGTTCTGGGGCGTCGTCGGCTTCCTGGCCGGCGTCTTCATCGCGCTGCAGCTCGCTTTTCCGGCGCTGAACCTCGGCCTTGAGTGGACGAGCTTCGGGCGCCTGCGGCCGGTCCACACGTCGGCCGTGATCTTCGCGTTCGGCGGCAACGTCCTGTTCGCCACCTCGCTCTACTCCGTGCAGCGCACCAGCCGCCAGTTCCTGTTCGGCGGTGAGGGCCTCACGAAGTTCGTCTTCTGGAACTACAACATCTTCATCGTCCTGGCGGCGCTCAGCTACGTGCTCGGCTACACCCAGGGCAAGGAGTATGCGGAGCCGGAGTGGATCCTCGACCTCTACCTGACGGTCATCTGGGTCCTCTACGCCATCCAGTTCATCGGCACGGTGATGACCCGCAAGGAGTCGCACATCTACGTCGCCAACTGGTTCTTCATGGCGTTCATCCTGACCGTCGCGATCCTCCACATCGGCAACAACGTCAACGTCCCGGTGTCGCTGACCGGGATGAAGTCCTACCCGTTCGTCTCGGGCGTGCAGAGCGCCATGGTGCAGTGGTGGTACGGCCACAACGCGGTCGGCTTCTTCCTGACCGCCGGCTTCCTCGGCATCATGTACTACTTCGTTCCGAAGCGTGCGGAGCGGCCGGTCTATTCGTACCGCCTGTCGATCGTGCACTTCTGGACGCTGATCTTCCTCTACATCTGGGCCGGCCCGCACCACCTGCACTACACGGCCCTGCCGGACTGGGCGCAGACGCTGGGCATGACCTTCTCGGTCATGCTGTGGATGCCGTCCTGGGGCGGCATGATCAACGGCATCATGACCCTGTCGGGTGCCTGGGACAAGCTGCGCACCGACCCGGTCCTGCGCTTCCTCGTGACGTCGGTGGCCTTCTACGGCATGTCGACCTTCGAGGGCCCGCTGATGTCGGTGAAGCCGGTCAACGCCCTGTCGCACTACACCGACTGGACGATCGGCCACGTGCACTCCGGTGCGCTCGGCTGGGTGGCCTTCATCTCCTTCGGCGCGATCTACTATCTGGTCCCGGTCCTGTGGAAGCGCTCGCAGCTCTACAGCCTGCGTCTGGTCAGCTACCACTTCTGGACCGCCACCATCGGCATCGTGCTCTACATCACCGCCATGTGGGTGTCGGGCATCATGCAGGGCCTGATGTGGCGCGCCTACGACAACCTCGGCTTCCTCCAGTACTCGTTCGTCGAGACGGTCGCGGCCATGCATCCCTTCTACGTGATCCGTGCTCTGGGCGGCGTCCTGTTCCTGGCTGGTGCCCTGATCATGGTCTACAACCTGTGGCGCACGGCCAAGGGTGACGTCCGCATCGAGAAGCCCTATGCCTCCGCCCCGCACAAGGCGGCGGTCGGTGCGGCCTGACGCCGGAGGAACTGAGAAAATGGCTGAGCAAAAAAAGGGCTTTAGTCACGACACGATCGAGCGGAACACGCTTCTGCTCATCGTCCTGATCCTGATCACCGTGTCGATCGGCGGCCTCGTCCAGATCGTCCCGCTGTTCACGATCGAGTCGACGATCGAGAAGGTGGATGGGGTCCGTCCCTACTCGCCGCTCGAGCTGGCTGGCCAGAACATCTACTTCCGCGAAGGCTGCTACAACTGCCACAGCCAGCAGATCCGTCCGTTCCGCGACGAGGTGGAGCGTTACGGTCACTACTCGCTGGCCGCGGAAAGCATGTACGACCATCCCTTCCAGTGGGGCTCCAAGCGCACCGGTCCGGACCTGGCCCGCGTGGGCGGCAAGTACTCCAACGACTGGCAGGTGGCCCATCTGGTTGATCCGCGCGCCGTGGTGCCGGAGTCGATCATGCCGGGCTACGCCTGGATGAAGGACCGTCCGCTGAAGTACACCGACATCCAGGATCACATGAAGACCCTGCGCATCGTCGGCGTCCCCTACACGGACGAGCAGATCGCCAGCGCCAAGGCCGACCTCGAAGCGCAGAAGAACCCGGACGCCGACACGGCCGGTCTGATGAAGCGCTACCCGAAGGCCGTCGTGGCCAACTTCACGGGCAACAAGGGCGTCACCGAAATGGACGCGCTGGTGGCCTACCTGCAGGTCCTGGGCACCATGGTGGACTTCACCAAGTACCAGTCGCCCAAGCAGCTCCAGCAGTAACCGGGAGGGATCCATGGACTTGGATTCGATCACTGTCGCCCTGCGGTCCTTCTGGACCGTCTGGCTGGCCCTGCTCTTCACCGGCATCGTGGTCTACGCCATGTGGCCAGGCAACCGGGGCAAGTTCGAAGACGCCTCCCGGATCCCGCTCAAGGAAGATGGTCAGGAGTTTTAGGCCATGGCACAGAAAGAAAAGGACGCCCTGTCCGGCGTCGAGACCACCGGCCACGAGTGGGACGGCCTGCGGGAGCTGAACAACCCCCTGCCCAAGTGGTGGCTGTACATCTTCTACGTCTGCATCGCGTGGTCCCTCGTCTACTACGTGCTCTACCCGGCGTGGCCGCTGGGCAAGAGCTACACGAAGGGCCTGCTCGGCTACTCGCAGCGCGAGGAGCTGGTGCAGAAGGTCGCCGACGGCAAGAAGGCCCAGGAAAAGTACCTGACGGCCATCGCGGCGACCTCCGTCGAGGACATCCAGAAGAACAAGGACCTCCTTGCCTTCGCGATGGCCGGCGGCCGCTCCTACTTCAACGAGAACTGCGCGGCCTGCCACGGCGCCGGCGGCCAGGGCGCCAAGGGTTTCCCGACGCTCGCCGACGACGTGTGGCTGTGGGGCGGCACCACCGCCGACATCTACAAGACCATCCAGCACGGCATCCGTGCGGATGACGGCGACACCCGCGGGACGGTCGGCATCGGCATGACCGCCTTCGGCCGGGACGGCATCCTGAACCGCGAGCAGATCGGCCAGGTCGCCGAGTATGTCCTGTCGCTGAACAAGCGCTCGACCGACGCCGCCGCGGCGGAAAAGGGCAAGACCGTCTATGACGAGAACTGCGCCGCCTGCCACGGCGACAGCGCGCAGGGCTCGGTCGCGGTCGGCATGGATGTCGGCGCTCCGCCGCTCGTCACGGCCAACTGGCTGTACGGCGGCGACAAGGCCACGCTGGTGGAGACCATCACGAACGGCCGCGCCGGCGTGATGCCCGCTTGGTCGAAGCGTCTGGACGACGCGACGATCAAGTCGCTGGCCGTCTACGTCCACAATCTGGGCGGCGGCAAGTAAGCCGTCCGGACGGGAGGGACCGGCCGGGGAGGGGGACGCCCCCCCGGCGGGTCCGCCGGACTTCGGTGCCGGGGAGGCGACTCCCCGGCATTTTTCTTGTCCGGACGGCTTGTCTTCCGAACCGCGGCGGGGCCGCGGGAAGGGCGGACGCCGCCGGGCGCCCCCCCCCGAATCCTTTGATCCAGCGCAATGCCCCTGTGACGTTCTGCCGCCATAGTCCCCTCGCCACCGCCGAACCATGTCGGCATGGCCAAGCCGCCCGAGCGGCGGACGCCAGACGAAGAAGGCGAGGTCATGAGCACGACCACCGAACAGCCGCCCCGAAGCGATGCCTCGGAACGCTTGGCCCCGGCCGCCGGGGATGCGCCCGCCGCCGCCCCCCCGAAGGCGCCGCGCCGCGCCGCGCGCTCCATGTACCAGAAGCACGCCAAGGTCTATCCCAAGGCGGTGCACGGCACCTTCCGCAGCATCAAATGGGCGGCGCTGGCGGCCCTCCTGGCGATCTACTACGTGCTGCCCTGGGTCCGCTGGGACCGCGGGCCGAACGCGCCCGACCAGGCGGTGCTGCTCGACCTCGCCAACCGCCGCTTCTACCTGTTCTTCGTCGAGCTGTGGCCGCAGCAGATCTATTACCTGACCGGCGCGCTGATCCTGGCGGCGCTGGGCCTCTTCCTGGCGACCTCGCTGGCGGGCCGCGTCTGGTGCGGCTACGCCTGCCCGCAGACGGTGTGGACCGACCTCTATGTCTGGGTCGAACGGCTGGTCGAGGGCGACCGCGGCGAGCGCATCCGCCTCGACCAGGGTCCCTGGACCGCCCGGAAGGCCGGGCGCAAGGTCCTGAAGAACCTGATCTGGCTGCTGATCGCCCTGGCGACCGGCGGCGCCTGGATCTTCTACTTCACCGACGCGCCGACGCTGCTCGGCGAGATGCTGCGCTTCGAGGTGTCCTCGACCGCGCTCGGCTTCATCGGCCTGTTCACCGCCACCACCTACCTGCTGGCCGGCTTCGCGCGGGAGCAGGTCTGCACCTACATGTGCCCGTGGCCGCGCTTCCAGTCGGCGATGATCGACGAGGACAGCCTGATCGTCACCTACCAGGACTGGCGCGGCGAGGGCCGCAGCCTGATGCGCAAGTCGCAGAGCTGGGAGGAGCGCAGGGCCGAGGGGCTGGGCGACTGCATCGACTGCTTCAACTGCGTCCAGGTCTGCCCCGCCGGCATCGACATCCGCGACGGGCTGCAGATGCAGTGCATCGGCTGCGGCCTGTGCATCGACGCCTGCGACGAGATCATGACCAAGGTCGGGCGCCCGACCGGCCTCATCAAATTCGACACCCAGACCAACCAGGTGGCCGTCGCCACCGGCGGCCGGCCGGTGCCCTTCCGTCTGCTGCGCCCGCGCACGATCCTCTATTCGCTGATGATGCTGGTCATCGCCGGCGGCATCGGCGTCGGGCTGCTGCTGAAGCCGGGTCTGGACATCAGCGTCCTGCGCGACCGCGCCCCGCTGTTCGTGGCCCTGTCGGACGGGTCGGTGCGCAACGCCTACACCTTCAAGATCTCCAACATGACCCGCGACCCGCGCGCCTACACGCTGGCGGTTTCCGGGGTGGCGGGGGCCAGCCTGTCGGTGGCCGGCGACGGCCAGGACGAGCAGGCCGGCACCCAGCGCCTGACCGCCGGTCCGGACATGGTGGCGACCTACAGAATTTTCGTGACCGCGCCGCGCACCGGTTTGCAAGGCGCCTCCCAGCCCCTTACCTTCAGGCTTACCTCGGCCGATGGTGAGGTGGCGACCTATGACTCCGTCTTCATGGGGCCGGCCAACTGATCCGGGCCGGCTCTTCGCGCTGCATTCACCAAAGGTCAAGACGACGATGACGCTGTCCACCGACGCCGGAACCCGCCGCACCCCGCCCCGCCGGACCGGCCGCCAGCCCGGCTGGTACATCCCCTGGATCTTCGTGGCCGGTTTCGCCGTCGTGATCGCGGTCAACGGCGTGATGCTGCACTTCGCCCTGTCGAGCTGGACCGGCGTCCAGACCGAGCAGCATTTCATGAAAGGCCTGAAGTACAACGAGGATCTGGCCGGCGCCCGCGCCCAGGCCGAGCGCGGCTGGAAGGTCACCACCGACTTCACCGCCACCGAGGCGCAGAAGGGCATCCTGGCGCTGACGCTGCACGACAAATACGGCAACCTGCTGAAGGACGCCGAAGTCAAGGTCGCCTTCATCCGCCCGACCAGCGAGGGCCACGACGTCCGCCTCGACCTGCCCTATCTGGGCGAGGGCCGCTTCGCCGCCCCGGTCTCGCTGCCGCTGCCCGGCCAGTGGGACCTGCGCGTGGAGATTCATCACGCCACCGGCGACTACCAGGACGAGCAGCGCCTCTTCGTCAAGTAAGCGCCCCGTCCCCAACGCAACCGCACACCAGCACACGGGTTTCGTGACATGACCGTCTGCCTCCACTGCGGGCAGGAGCATCCCGAGGGCACCGGCACCACCGCCTCCGACGGCGCCGGCCCCTTCTGCTGCACCGGCTGCGCGGCGGCCTACGACCTCGTCCGCGGGCTCGGGCTGGAACGCTATTATGAACGGCGCTGCGTCGATCCCGCCGCCCGGCCCCTGCGCCCGGACGGCGAGGCGCCGCCGCTCGACTACGCCCCCCACGCCAAGCCGGGGGCAGACGGCACCGCCTCGCTGCATCTGATGATCGACGGGCTGCAATGCGCGGCCTGCGTCTGGCTGATCGAGACGGCGCTGGCCCGCCAGCCGGGGGTGACCCACGCGCGGCTGAACATGACGACGCGCCGCCTGTCGGTGACGTGGCGCGCGGCCGAGACCGACGCCAACACGGTCGTCGACACCGTCGCCCGCATCGGCTACCGCGCCGTGCCCTTCGATCCGGAGCGGCTGGGCGACGCGCAGCTGAAGACGGAGAAGGAGCTTCTGCGTTCGCTGGCCGTCGCCGGCTTCGGCGCCAGCAACGTCATGCTGCTGTCAGTGTCGGTGTGGGCCGGCCACGCGACGGGCATGGGCTCCGCCACGCGCGACCTGATGCACTGGCTGTCGGCGCTGATCTGCATGCCGGCCATCGCCTACGCCCTGCGGCCCTTCGCGCGCTCGGCCTTCCAGGCGCTGCGGCGCGGGCGGACGAACATGGACGTGCCGATCACCATCGGCGTCCTGCTCGCCACCAGCATGAGCCTGTTCGAGACGATCAACAGCGGCCAGCACGCCTATTTTGACGGCGCGATGATGCTGCTGTTCTTCCTGCTGATCGGGCGCTATCTCGACCAGCGGGCGCGCGGCCGGGCGCGCTCGGCGGCGGAGCAGCTTCTCGGCCTGCACGCCACCTCGGTGACCGTTCTGAACGAGGACGGGCGCAGCGCCATCGTCCCGCCGGACCAGGTCAGCCCCGGCTCCACGATCCTGGTGGCGGTGGGCGAGCGGGTCGCGGTCGACGGCACGGTGGCCGACGGCGTGTCCGACCTCGACACCGCGCTGATCACCGGCGAGACGGTGCCGGGCAGCGTGCGCCCCGGCGACCGCGTGTTCGCCGGCATGCTCAACCTCACCGCCCCGCTGCGCGTGACCGTCACCGCGGTGGGGGAGGGCACGCTGCTGGCCGAGATCGTCCGGCTGATGGAGGTGGCGGAGCAGGGCCGCGCCAAATACGTCGCCATCGCCGACCGCGTGTCGCGCCATTACGCCCCGGTCGTCCATGTGGCGGCGCTGGGCACCTTCCTGGGCTGGCTGCTGCTCGGCGGGCTGCCCTGGCAGGATTCGCTGATGAACGCCGTCGCCGTGCTGATCATCACCTGCCCCTGCGCGCTGGCGCTCGCCGTGCCGGTGGTGCAGGTGATCGCCAGCGGGCGGCTGATGCGGCAGGGCATCCTGCTGAAGACCGCCACGGCGCTGGAGCGGCTGGCCGTCGTCGACACGGTGGTCTTCGACAAGACCGGCACGCTGACCGAGGGGCGGCCCGTCCCGCAGCTCGACGGCGTGGCCGAGGACGACCTGCGCCTCGCCGCGGCGCTCGCCGGGGCCAGCCGCCACCCGCTGGCCCGCGCCCTGACCCGCGCGCTGCCCAATGTTCCCGTCGCCTCCGGCGTGCGCGAGGTCCCCGGCGCCGGCCTCGCCCTGGATGGTTCTGGCGGGGAGATCCGGCTGGGCAGCCGCGCCTTCACCGGTGCGCCGGACACGGCGGAGGACGCCGCCGGGCCGGAGCTGTGGCTGGCCCGCCCCGGCGTTGCCCCGGTGCGCATCACCTTCCTCGACGCGCCGCGCGCCGACGCGGCGGCGGTGGTGCGCGGGCTGAAGGCGCGGGGCCTGGACGTCCGGCTGCTGTCCGGCGACCGCCGCGGCGCGGTGGCCGCGGTGGCCGCGCAGCTCGGCATCGAGGACTGGCGGGCCGGCCAGACGCCCGCCGACAAGACCGCCGTCCTGGACGCGCTCGCCGCCGAGGGCCGCAAGGTGCTGATGGTCGGCGACGGGCTGAACGACGCCCCGGCGCTGGCCGCGGCCAGCGTGTCGATGTCGCCCTCCACCGCGGTGGACGTCAGCCAGACCGCCGCCGACGTGGTGTTCCAGGGCCGCCGCCTGCGCCCCATCCTGGAGGCCTTCGAGGTGTCCCGCCGCTCCGGGCGGCTGGTGCGCCAGAATTTCGCCATCGCGCTGGTCTACAACCTGTTCGCGGTGCCCATCGCCATGGCGGGCATGCTGACGCCGCTGCTGGCGGCGCTGGCCATGTCCTCCTCCTCCCTGATCGTTATCGCCAACGCCCTGCGGCTCAGCCGCGGCGCGGTGACCAAGGACCTGACCGATGACCGAGCTTCTCTATCTGATCGCGATCGCGCTGAGCCTGGGGCTGATGGGCCTGGGGGCGTTCCTGTGGGCTCTCAAGTCCGGGCAGTTTGACGATCTCGACGGGGCGGCCCACCGCATCCTGTTCGACGACGAGCCGCCGCGCCCGAACGCCGAGCCGCCGAGCCCGCCGAAGGGGCGTTGATCGACGGCTCGGGGCAGCCGCTCTTAAGGCGTGGCTATGGCAATTCGGCCACGGCCCCTGCGAGCACCGTTGCGAAACAGACCGAATATGACGATTATGGGGACGTTGTACGGCTAAGGGCTGGGTCATGCCATGCCACCCTTTGACATGGGACGCGCCCGCGAAAAGGGCGCGGCGAGTGAGATGAATCCCTGTGGGGCCTGTCCCGTGCGCAGTCTGACCGTCTGCGCCGCCCTGGACCCCGAGGAACTGCGCCGTCTCGCCGACATCCTGCAGACCGCCCGCGTCGAAGCCGGACAGACCCTGTTCAGCGAAGGCGACGCGGCCGACGCGCTCTACAACGTCACCGCCGGCACCGTGAAGCTCTACAAGCTGCTCCCGGACGGGCGCCGCCAGATCACCGGATTCCTCGTCACCGGCGACTTCCTGGGGCTGGCCGTCAACGACAGCTACGCCTACACCGCGGAGACGGTCACGGCGGCGACGCTCTGCCGCTTCCCGCGCAAGAAGATCGACGCGCTGATGGACGAGTTCCCGAAGATGCAGCGCCGTCTCTTCTCCATGGCCTCGAACGAGCTGGCGGCGGCGCAGGACCAGATGCTTCTGCTCGGCCGCAAGACGGCGAAGGAGAAGATCTGCTCCTTCCTGCTGATGCTGTCCCAGCGCGCCGCCCGGCGCGGGCACAAGGAAAATCCCGTCTACGTGCCGATGAGCCGGGCCGACATCGCCGATTACCTGGGCCTGACCACCGAGACGGTCAGCCGCACCTTCACCCAGCTGAAGACCGCCGGGGTGATCTCGCTGCAGGAAGGCAACAAGGTCCTGATCAGCGACATGGACGCCATCTACGACATGGCCGAGGGCTGCTGAACCTCTTTCCGGACACGAAACGATGCCTTCGGCCGTCGCTCGTGATCTGATATGTCGTATTCCAGGAAAAATTCGCATCTTTCGTGCGATCCCGCTCTGGCGGGATGCGCCCGCGCGGGCTAACATCCGCCGCCCGACCGGCCGGAACCGAAAACAACAACGACGGCCGGCCCAAAGAAGAACGGCTGCAACAGCCTACGCTCAGGAACCGAACCCCGATGACCGAACCCGATACGAAGCGCGTCACCGACGAAGAAGCCCTTCTGCTGCACTCCTCCGGGCGTCCGGGCAAGCTGGAGATCGCGCCCACCAAGCCGCTGACGACCCAGCGCGACCTGTCGCTGGCCTATTCGCCGGGCGTGGCCGTTCCCTGCCTGCGCATCGCCGAGGACCCCAGCACGGCCTACGACTACACGGCCAAGGGCAACATCGTCGCCGTCATCTCCAACGGCACGGCGGTGCTGGGGCTGGGCGACCTCGGCGCGCTCGCCTCCAAGCCGGTGATGGAAGGCAAGGCGGTGCTCTTCAAGCGCTTCGCCGACGTGGACGGCATCGACCTGGAGGTCGACACCAGGAACGTCGACGAGTTCGTCAACTGCGTCCGCTTCCTCGGGCCGAGCTTCGGCGGCATCAACCTGGAGGACATCAAGGCGCCGGACTGCTTCATCATCGAGGAGCGCCTGCGCGAGCTGCTGGACATCCCCGTTTTCCACGACGACCAGCACGGCACCGCCATCATCGCCGCCGCCGGACTGATCAACGCCTGCGACATCACCGGGCGGAACCTCAAGGACGTGACGATGGTGGTCAACGGCGCCGGGGCGGCGGGCATCGCCTGCGCCGAGCTGTTCACGACCATGGGCGTGCCGCGCGAGAACATCATCCTGTGCGACACCAAGGGCGTCGTCTACCGCGGCCGCACCGACGGCATGAACCAGTGGAAGTCGTCCTTCGCGGTGGAGACGGACAAGCGCACGCTCCAGGAGGCGGTCGCCGGCTCCGACGTCTTCGTCGGCCTGTCGGCCAAGGGCGCCATGACGCCGGAGATGGTCAAGTCGATGGCGGCCAAGCCGATCATCTTCGCGCTGGCCAACCCCGATCCGGAGATCACCCCGGAGGAGGTGAAGGCCGTCCGCTCCGACGCCATCGTGGCGACAGGCCGGTCCGACTACCCGAACCAGGTCAACAACGTCCTGGGCTTCCCCTACCTGTTCCGCGGCGCGCTGGACGTGCGGGCGACCACCATCAACGAGGCGATGAAGGTCGCCGCCGCCAAGGCGCTGGCCGCCCTGGCCCGCGAGGACGTGCCGGACGAGGTGGACGCCGCCTATGCGGGCCGCCGCCTGCGCTACGGGCCGGAATACATCATCCCGGTGCCATTCGACCCGCGGCTGATCGTGACGGTCCCCGCCGCGGTGGCCCAGGCCGCCATGGAAACCGGCGTGGCGCGCAAGCCCATCGTCGATCTGGCGGGCTACCGGAACGCGCTGCGCACGCGGCTCAACCCGACGGCGGACAGCCTCCAGCTCATCCTGGAGAAGGTGAAGGCCAACCCGCGCCGCGTCGTCTTCGCCGAGGGCGAGGAGGAGCGGACGATCCGCGCCGCGCTCGCCTACCGCGCCGCCGGCTTCGGCACGCCCGTGCTGATCGGGCGCGAGGAGGTCATCAAGGAGCAGCTGGCGGCGATGGGCCAGTCGGGCGTCTCGCTGGAGATCCACAACGCCCGCGTCTCCGACGCCAACCGCCGCTACAGCGACTATCTGTACCGCCGGATGCAGCGCCGGGGGGCCCTGCTGCGCGACTGCCAGCGCATGGTGAACCAGGACCGCAACGTCTTCGCCGCGCTGATGGTGGCGCAGGGCGACGCCCACGCCATGGTCACCGGCCTGACCCGCACCTTCGGCGTGGCCTTCGAGGAGATCCGCCGGGTCATCGACGCCAAGGCGAACGAGCCGGTCTTCGGCCTGCACGTCTTCCTGACGCGCAACCGCACGGTGCTGATCGCCGACACCACGGTGCATGTCCGGCCGAACGGCCAGACGCTGGCCGACATCGCCATCGGCGCCGCGGCCAAGGCGCGCCAGATGGGGCACGAGCCGCGGGTGGCTCTGCTGTCCTTCTCCAACTTCGGCCAGCACCCCCACCCGAACACCGACCCGCTGCGCGAGGCCATTTCCATCCTCGACAGCCGCCGCGTCGATTTCGAGTATGACGGGGAGATGTCGGCGGACGTGGCGCTCGACCACCAGCTGATGAAGCGGGTCTACCCGTTCTGCCGGCTGTCCGGCCCGGCCAACGTCCTGATCATGCCCGGCCTGCATTCGGCCAACATCACGGCGAAGCTGCTCAACAAGATGGCCGGCGGCCAGATGATCGGCCCGCTGCTGATCGGCTTGGACAAGCCGGCGCAGATCGTCACCATGGGCGCCTCGGTCAACGATCTGGTCACCGCGGCGGCGCTGGCGGCCCACGACTCGCTGCCCTGGTGAGCGGAGGAGGCTCTTCGAACGACGCGCGGGTCGGGCATTTTCCCCGGCCCGCGCGTTAATCTTTTGTGACGCCCGCTCACCGGCTTGCGGGATGGTGTAAAAGCGGAGTTCCGTCTCCAAGACCGTCCGCATGACGCACGAGAAGCGCCCGTCCATGACTGCCAAGCCGATGCCGCCCCTCCGGTTGATCATCGCCGCCGCGCTGGTGCTGGCGCCGCTGCTGCCGGCCCTGTGGGGGCTGTGGCGGCAGGGGACGATCGGACCGCTGGTGGCGGTTCTGGGGGGCTTGGCCGGGGCTGGCGGGGTGGCGCTGATGATCCAGCTCTATGTCCGCGACCTGCGGACGGTGGCCGCCCACGCCGCGCAGCTCGCCGCCGGCCCGACGGAGGCGGTGCCCTCCCTGCCCGCCACCGCCTCCCGCCCGGTGCGCGCGGCGGCGGCGGCGGCGGTGCGGCTGCACCGGGTGATGAACGCCCGCACCGAACTGGCGCTGGCCCAGCTCGAAGCCAACGAATCCATCATCGAGGCGCTGCACGACCCGCTGGTCCTGGTCGGGGAGGAACGGCAGGTGGCGCGGGCCAACCAGGCGGCGCGCGCCCTGTTCGGCGACCGCATCCTCGACCGCGACCTCGCCGCCTCGCTGCGCAACCCGGCGGTGCTGGAGGCGGTGGACGCCGTGCTGAAGGGCGGCGCCTCGCGCATCCTGGAATTCAGCCTGCCGGTGCCGGTGGAGCGCATGTTCGAGGTGCGGGTGAAGCCCTTCCAGCGGCGCGTCCCCCGCCCGGCCCGCGACGAGGACGGGGTGCCCGCCGGAACCGTGCCGGGGCGGATGGTCATCCTGACGCTGCACGACATCACCGCGCTGCGCCGGTCGGAGCAGATGCGCGCCGACTTCATCGCCAACGCCAGCCACGAATTGCGCACCCCGCTGTCCTCCCTGCTCGGCTTCATCGAGACGCTGCGCGGTCCCGCCCGCGAGGATCTGGAGGCGCACGAGCGCTTCCTGTCGATCATGCAGGACCAGGCCAGCCGCATGGCCCGCCTCGTCAACGACCTGCTGTCGCTGTCGCGGATCGAGCTGGACGAGCACATGCCCCCCGCCGGCACGGTCGACGTGCTGGACCGGCTGGACGGGGTGATGGCGGCGCTGGAGCTGAAGGCGGCCAGCCGCCGCATCCGCCTGACGCTGGAGGCGCCGGACCGCCTGCCCGCGGTGGTCGGCGACGAGGACCAGCTCACCCAGGTCTTCCAGAACCTCGTCAGCAACGCGATCAAATACACGCGCGAGAACACCGACGTGACGGTCGCCGTGTCGCTCGCCGACGGCATGGCGGTCGGGGTGTCCGGCCCGACGGGCCGCGGCGGGCGGGGGATGCCGATGGTCGCCGTCGCCGTGCGCGACCAGGGGGAGGGCATCGCCCGCACCCACCTGCCGCGCCTGACCGAGCGCTTTTACCGCGTCGACGCCGCGCGCTCGCGGGCGATGGGCGGCACCGGGCTGGGGCTGGCCATCGTCAAGCACATCGTGAACCGCCACCGCGGCCGCCTGACCATCGAAAGCGCGGTCGGGGTGGGCAGCACCTTCACGGTCTATCTTCCCGCCGCCTCGGAGGAGTCGGGAGAGGGCCGCGCCGCGGAGCCCGTGCGGCGCCAAGCTTAAAGCTTGCGCGTACTCCATCCGGCGTGACCGAAAGCGGGCGCCGTCATGAAACTGTCATAAAACCGTAATCAGCGCGTCGCGGACCCCGACTAGTGTCCGCCCCGCAAGCCGCCCGCCCCTGGGGGAAGCGGCACGGGGTTGAACCATCGCGTTCCCCGGCAAAGGGGCAACCGGACCATCGGAGGGATACCGTGAATTCCAAGAAGCTCGCCGTCACCGCCGCCGCGGTCGTCGCCATGACCGCCGCCTTCGCGGGTGCTGCGAACGCCCAGTCGCGCGACCAGATCCGCGCCGTCGGCTCCTCGACCGTGTTCCCGTTCACCACGGCGGTTGCCGAGGCCTTCGGCAAGGGCGGCAAGTTCAAGACCCCGGTCGTCGAGTCGACCGGCACCGGTGGCGGCCTGAAGCTGTTCTGCGCGGGCGTCGGCCCGCAGCACCCGGACGTGGCGAACGCCTCGCGCCGCATCAAGAAGTCCGAGGTCGAGCAGTGCGCCGCCAACGGCGTCGCCCAGATCACCGAGCTGAAGGTCGGCTTCGACGGGATCGCTCTCGCCTATTCCAAGCAGGCCCCGCACACCGATCTGACCACCCAGATCCTGTGGAAGGCGCTGGCCAAGGAAGTCCCGGTCGACGGCAAGATGGTCGCCAACCCCTACAAGAAGTGGTCGGACATCGACCCGAAGCTCCCGAACAAGGAGATCGAGGTCCTCGGCCCGCCCCCGACGTCCGGCACCCGTGACACCTTCAACGAGCTGGTGATGCTCGAAGGCTGCAAGAAGGTCGCCGAGGTCAAGACGATCGTCGCCGACGAGAAGGCCCGCGAAAAGGCCTGCATGACCATCCGCGAGGACGGCGGCTACGTCGAGGCCGGCGAGAACGACAACCTGATCGTCCAGAAGCTGACCGCCAACCCGGACGCCTTCGGCGTGTTCGGCTACAGCTTCTACGACCAGAACCGCGACAAGCTGCAGACCGCCAAGATGGACGGCGTCGAGCTGTCGCCGGAAGCGGTCCAGGCCGGCAAGTACGAGCTGTCGCGCCCGCTGTTCATCTACATCAAGAACGCCCACGCCGGCGTCATCCCGGGCATCCGGGAGTTCATCGCCGAGTACACCTCGGAGCGCGCGATGGGCGAGGACGGCTATCTGGGCGACAAGGGCCTGATCTCCATGCCGAAGGCGGAGCGCGACGCCGCCCGCACCTCGGCGACCAACCTGACCCCGCTCCAGCTCTGACCGGCTGACGGAACCGGCGGCTCTCCTCGGAGGGCCGCCGGTTTCCCGTTTGTGCCAGGAGCCCGTTTTCAGCCCATTTCCGGCGGTTTCGCATGCAGCTCACGGTACTGCTCATCGTTCTGGCCCTGCTCACAGTGATCGGTTACCAGATGGGCCGGTCGCGTGCCGTCGCCTCCGTCGGCGGCCGCATCGTCGAGCTTCATTCGGTGCCGTCCTACCACGGCTTCTACGTCGCCCTCTGGGCGGGGCTTCCGGCCCTGCTGCTCTTCGCCTTCTGGGGAGCGTCGGAAGGCTGGCTGGTCATGCAGATGGTCCTGTCCGGCCTGCCGGACCGGCTGGTCACCGGCGACGCCCAGTCGCTCGGCCTGCTGCGCGCCGACATCCTGAACCTCGCCCACGGCGTCACCACGGGCCGGGAGCCGGATCCGGAGGTGGTCGCGGCGGCGGAGCGCTATGTGCGGCTGCACGCGCTCGGCGACTGGAGCCTGCTGGTCATCGGCTGCTGCGTCGCCATCGGCGGCCTGCTCTACGCCCGCGGCCGGATCGACCCCGACCTGCGCGCCCGCAACCGGGTGGAGCGCACGGTCAACATCGCGCTGGTGATCTGCTCGCTGGTCGCCATCCTGACCACCATCGGCATCGTGCTGTCGCTTCTGTTCGAGGCGATCCGCTTCTTCGCGGTGGTCAACCCGCTGGAGTTCCTGTTCGGGACGCACTGGAGCCCGCAGATGGCCATGCGCGCCGACCAGGTGGGCTCCAGCGGCTCCTTCGGCGCGATCCCGCTGTTCGCCGGCACGCTGCTGATCACCGGCATCGCCATGGCGGTGGCGGTTCCGGTCGGGCTGATGGCGGCCATCTTCATGTCGGAATACGCCAGCCCGGGCCTGCGCACCTGGCTGAAGCCGATCCTGGAGGTGCTGGCCGGCATCCCGACCGTGGTCTACGGCTTCTTCGCCGCCCTGACCATGGCGCCCTTCGTCCGCGACGTGGGCAACAGCCTGGGGCTGAGCGTCAGCTCGGAATCGGCGCTGGCCGCCGGCTTCGTGATGGGCGTGATGATCATCCCCTTCGTCAGCTCGCTGTCGGACGACGTCATCAACGCGGTGCCGCAATCCTTGCGCGACGGTTCCTACGGGCTGGGCGCCACCAAGTCGGAGACGATCCGGCTGGTCGTGCTGCCCGCCGCCCTGCCGGGCATCGTCGCCGCCATCATGCTGGCGGTCAGCCGCGCCATCGGCGAGACGATGATCGTCACCATGGCCGCCGGCCTCACCGCCAACCTGACCGCCAACCCGCTGGACGCCGTGACCACGGTGACGACGCAGATCGCCACGCTCCTGGTCGGCGACCAGGAGTTCGACAGCCCCAAGACGCTGTCGGCTTTCGGGCTGGGCCTCGTCCTGTTCGTCGTGACCCTCACCCTCAACATGGTCGCCCTCCGGGTGGTCCAGAAGTATCGAGAGAAATATGACTGACCTCGTGGAACAGGATACGCGGGCCATGTCGGTCGCCGTCACCAAGTCGCGCTACCAGAGCGAGGAGTTCTCCGCCCGGCTGCGCCGCCGCTACGCCGCGGAGCGCCGCTTCCGGATCGCCGGGATGGTCGCCGTGGGGATCGCCACGCTGATGCTGGTGGTTCTGCTCGGCTCCATCGTCAGCAAGGGCTACACCGCCTTCTGGCAGGCGCAGATCCGGCTGGAGGTGACGCTGGACAAGCAGCAGGTCGAGGAGCGGAACTACACCGCCCTTCTCCGGCAGGCGCTCTACGCCCAGGTCCCGGCGGCCACCGACCGCGCCACCCGCCGCTCGCTGAACGACCTGCTGTCGTCCGGCGCGCCGTACGAGCTGGAGGCGATGGTCAACGCCAACCCGTCGCTCATCGGCACCACGCAGACGGTCTGGGTCCGCGCCGACGACGAGATCGACCAGTTCATGAAGGGCTTCATCCGGCGCGACGTGCCGGAGAGCGAGCGCCGGCTGAACGACGTCAAGATCGCCGCCATCGACGCGCTGGTCGCCAACGGCTCGATCCGCAGCACCTTCAACACCACCCTGTTCACCGCCGGCGACAGCCGCGAGCCGGAGCAGGCGGGCATCCTGGGCGCCGTCGTCGGCTCCGCCCTGACGCTTGTGGTGACCATGCTGCTGTCGGTGCCCATCGGCATCGCCGCCGCGGTCTATCTGGAGGAGTTCGCGCCGAAGAACCGCTGGACCGACCTGATCGAGGTGAACATCAACAACCTCGCCGCGGTGCCGTCGATCATCTTCGGCCTGCTCGGCCTCGCGGTGTTCCTCGGCTTCTTCGGGCTGCCGCGCTCCGCGCCGCTGGTCGGCGGCCTGGTGATGGCGCTGATGACCCTGCCGGTCATCATCATCGCCTCGCGCGTCGCGCTGAAGGCGGTGCCGCCGTCGATCCGCGAGGCGGCTCTGGGCGTCGGCGCCTCGCCGCTGCAGACGGTGACGCACCATGTCCTGCCGCTGGCCCTGCCGGGCATCCTGACCGGCACCATCATCGGCATGGCCCGCGCGCTGGGCGAGACGGCGCCGCTGCTGATGATCGGCATGGTCGCCTTCATCGTCGACATCCCGAACAGCTTCACCCACAGCGCCACGGCGATCCCGGTGCAGATCTACATGTGGGCGGACAGCCCCGAGCGGGCCTTCACGGAGCGCACCTCCGCGGCGATCATGATCCTGCTCGCCTTCCTCATCCTGATGAACGGCCTGGCCGTCTTCCTGCGCAAGAAATTCGAGAGGCGTTGGTAATCCCATGAGCGTCCAGACCCACATCCCGGCCACGGCCATGGCGTCGCGTCCCGCCGCCGGCATCCACGGCACCAAGATGGTCGCCCGCGACGTCAAGGTGTTCTACGGGGCCAAGCAGGCGCTCAAGGGCATCAACCTGGAGATCCAGGAAAACCGCGTGATGGCGCTGATCGGCCCGTCCGGCTGCGGCAAGTCGACGTTCCTGCGCTGCCTGAACCGCATGAACGACACCATCGAGAACTGCCGCGTCGAGGGGCTGATCGCGCTCGACGGCGAGGACGTCTACGGCCGGAACATCGACGCCGTGCAGCTCCGCGCCCGCGTCGGCATGGTCTTCCAGAAGCCCAACCCCTTCCCGAAGTCGATCTACGACAACATCGCCTACGGCCCGCGCATCCACGGCATCGCCAGCCACCGCGACGAGATGGACGAGATCGTCCAGACCTCGCTGCAGCGCGCCGGCCTGTGGAACGAGGTGAAGGACCGCCTGCGCGAGCCGGGCACCGGCCTGTCCGGCGGCCAGCAGCAGCGCCTGTGCATCGCCCGCGCCATCGCCGTCAGCCCCGAGGTGATCCTGATGGACGAGCCCTGCTCGGCGCTCGACCCCATCGCGACCGCCCACATCGAGGAGCTGATCGACGAGCTGCGCGAGAACTACACGATCGTCATCGTCACCCACAACATGCAGCAGGCGGCCCGCGTCTCCCAGAAGACCGCCTTCTTCCATCTGGGCGACATGGTGGAGTGCGACGACACGGAGGAAATCTTCACCAACCCGCGGGACGAGCGCACCCAGGGCTACATCACCGGCCGCTACGGCTGATCGCCGTCCTCGGATCCCCGGCCTCATTCTGGGCACCGCCGCGACTCCTCCTCTGCGAAGGACGTGAAGCATGAGCAACGAACACATCGTGCGTTCCTTCGCGCACGAACTTGAACGCCTGTCCAACCTGATCACCCAGATGGGCGGCGTCGCCGAAGCGCAGGTGGACGCCGCCGTGAAGGCGGTGGCCCGCCGCGACGTCGCACTGGCCGCCCAGGTCATGCAGGCCGACCAGCGCATCGACGCCTACGAGCGCGACATCGATGCCGAGGCCGTGCGCCTGCTCGCCCTGCGCCAGCCGCTGGCCCAGGACCTGCGCGAGATCGTGTCGGCGCTGAAGATCGCCTCGGACCTGGAGCGGATCGGCGACTACGCCTCCAACATCGCCAAGCGCTCGCTGGCGCTGGCCCAGGTGCCGGTGGTGCGCCCGGCGGTGGCCATCCCGCGCATGGGGCGGCTGGTCGAGTCGATCATGAAGGACGTGCTGGACGCCTACATCGAGCGCGACGTCCAGCGCGCCATCGCCGCCTGGGAACGCGACGAGGAGCTGGACGACCTCTACACCAGCCTGTTCCGCGAGGTCCTGACCTACATGATGGAGGACCCGCGCAACATCACGCCCTGCACGCACCTGCTGTTCATGGCGAAGAACCTGGAGCGGATCGGCGACCACGCCACCAACATCGCCGAGACCATCCATTACCTGGTGGTCGGAACGACGCTGCGCGCCGCGCGCCCGAAGAACGACGGCAGCAGCTTCGCCGTGGTCGAGCCGGAAGGGCTCGCCATGGCGGCGACGGACGCGGTGGAACGGGGATTGCCGCGGGACGGCGGCCCGGATAACGATGGAGCGGGACATGCCGCGTGACGGCGAGACGCGCAGTGGGAGCGGGACAAGCATGAATTCGGCGCTGAAGCCGCTCGTTCTCATCGTCGAGGACGAAGCCGACATCGTGACGCTGCTGAAGTACAATCTGGAGAAGGAAGGCTTCCGCGTGAACGCCGCCACCGACGGCGAGGAAGCGCTTCTGCTGGCCGGGGAGCAGACGCCGAACATCGTCCTGCTCGACTGGATGCTGCCGCTGATGTCGGGGCTGGAGGTCTGCCGCCAGATGCGCCGCAACAGCAAGATGCGCGACATCCCGATCATCATGCTGACCGCCCGCGGCGAGGAGGCGGACCGCGTGCGCGGCCTGAATTCCGGCGCCGACGACTACATCACCAAGCCCTTCTCCCCGACCGAGCTGGTCGCCCGCATGCGCGCCGTGCTGCGCCGGTCGGCCCCCGGCATGACCGACGAGACGCTGCAGTTCGCCGACGTGACCATGGATCTGGCCGCCCACCGGGTGCGCCGGAATGGGCGCGACGTGCATCTGGGGCCGACCGAGTTCCGCCTGCTGCGCCATTTCATGCAGCATCCCGGCCGCGTCTTCTCGCGCGAGCAGCTTCTCGACGTGGTGTGGGGCCATGACGTCTATGTCGAGCCGCGCACCGTCGACGTGCACATCCGCCGTCTGCGCAAGGCGATGAACGAGGAGACGGAGATGGACCTGATCCGCACCGTCCGCTCGGCCGGCTACGCGCTGGACAGCAAGTCCATCTGAGCGAAATGCGCCAAGCGCCGGCCTTGCCCCCTCCCTAACCCTCCCCCGCTTCGCAGGGGAGGGGACTGATTGTCCCTCTCCTGCGAAGCGGGGGAGGGAAGGGGCTCACGCGCAAGCGTGGGAAGGGTGGGGGCCAGGTGTGCGTTGCGAAAGCTACCCCTCCAGCAGCCCCACCGCCTCGCGCAAAATCGCCACCTTCGGGCCGAAGCGCTTCGCCGGGTCGCTGTCCTCGATGAAGCCGATCATCACGCGCAGGGCGTGCGCCACCCGCGGGGCGAGATCGGGATGCGCCGTGACATGCTGCGCCAGATGGGCCAGCGCGTCCCGGTAGGGCCGGCCCTCGAAGCCCTCCGCGGCGATCGCCTCGAAGCGGTTCGCGTGCTCGATCACCAGGCTGTGGTCCGCCGGGCCGTGGTCCACCGGGCTGTGGTCGTCGGTCATCGCGCTCACACGAACAGGATCGCGCCGGTCTTCGGCGCGTCGTTCAGGAAGGTGACGACGCCGCCGGTCTTCACCGGCACGTCCGGGCGCAGCGGGGTGCCGGCGGGCAGGCCGAGCGCGCGCAGCCCCATCTCGCAGGCCATGACCGTGACCTTGAGCATCACGCAGGCCTCCAGCAGTTCCTCGAAGCCGGCCAGCCCGTTGGCGGTGAAGGCGGCGTCGCGTTCCGCCGGGCGGCTGCCGTCGTCGGCGGGGTCCAGCCGGTGCCAGCCCGGCACACCGTCGGCATCCGCGGCCAACAGCGTGTTGAGCGCGCGGCCGGTGAAGAACAGCGTGACCTTGCGGTTGGTCGCCGCCGCCGCGCTGGCCATCACCAGGGCGTAGTGAACCCGGTCGAAGCCGCCCGCGAACAGGACGATGGACAGGCTTTCAGGACCTTCCATGGGTCAGGACTCTCCCAAGCGCCGCTCAGTGGGCGGACAGGTCGTGGATGGTCGGGTGGGTGCCGCACAAGGGGCAGTCCGGATCGCGGCGCACCGTGATGCGCTGGAAGGAGGCGTGCAGCGTGTCCAGCATCATCAGGCTGCCCGAGAGGCCCTCGCCGATGCCCATGATCTCCTTCAGAACCTCCGTCGTCTGGAGCGAGCCGACGAAGCCGGCCAGCGCTCCCAGAACGCCGCCCTCGGAGCAGGACGGCACCAGACCGCGCGGCGGCGGTTCCGGGAACAGGCAGCGGTAGCAGGGGTGCGGGTCGCCGAGATGCGCCTTGAAGGTCGAGACCTGCCCGTCGAAGCGCAGGATCGCCGCCGACACCAGCGTCTTCTTCGCAAAGAAGCAGGCGTCGTTCAGCAGGAAGCGCGTGGCGAAATTGTCCGACCCGTCGGCCACGATGTCGTAGCGCCCGATCAGGTCCAGCGCGTTGTCCTTCGTCAGCCGGGTCTTGTGAACCTCCACCGCCACGTCGGGGTTCAGCGCGCGGATGCGGGCGGCGGCGCTCTCCACCTTCGGAACGCCGAGCGACGACTCGTCGTGGATGATCTGCCGTTGCAGGTTGGACAGGTCCACCGTGTCGTCGTCGATGACGCCGATGGTGCCCACCCCCGCCGCGGCGAGGTAGAGCAGCAGCGGCGCGCCCAGCCCGCCGGCCCCGACGACCAGGACGCGGGCGCGCAGCAGCGCCTCCTGCCCGACGCCGCCGACCTCCGGCAGGATGATGTGGCGGGAATAGCGGTGAAGCTGGGTGTCGGTGAAATCCATGGTGCCGCAGAATAGCGCGGAACGCCCCATGCCGCGCAAGTCCCCTCGCTCAGGGCCTCGCCTCCGGCGGCGTCAGGCGAGCAGGCTCATCTTGTAGGGGGTGCTCTTCGAGGTGCTGGACGCCTTGTTCGCGTCCTCCGCCGCCCACTGCTTCAGCCGCGCCTCGCGCTCCCGCATGATCTTGTCGAACGGGCGTTCCTCGGTCGACTCGGGCGTCTTGGCGACCTTCTGGATGAAGTTCAGCTGATAAGGGATCTCGCCGACCACGTTCTTCGGCGGGACGATCACGAGCTCGTACTGGCCGGGGTCGATCTTGAAGCTGGGCTTCTTCAGCATGTCCTCGCCCGATTTCGTCGGGTCCATCGTGTCGCCGGAGGCCACGACCTTGCCCTCCTTGCTCATGAGGGCCCAGCGCGTGTAGGGCAGGGACATGTTGCCGACGAACTCGCCGCCCTGGGCGACGGTCAGCGTGTGCTTCTGGACGCCGCTGTCGTTGCCGACGACGGCGCGGGCGATGCCCTTCATCTGGGCACCGGTCCCCACCATCATGATGTTCTGGCGTTCGGTGATGTCGAGCGTGTATTCGCGCTCGTTCACCCCGCGGACGGCCTGCGAGATCACCGCGGTGTAGGTGCCGGGGCCGAGCTTCGCGCTGGTTTCCGCCGCCTCGTTCTTCGCCTTCGCCTCGGCGACGACCTTGTTGTTCTGGTCGACGATCTTGATGTTGGTGTTGATGTCGGCGATCTTGAAATTGAATTCGCCGGTTTTCGACACCGTGAACTGGCGGTAGTCGGTGGACGCGAGGTTGGAGTCCAATTCGTTGGTGATGCCGCGGAACTGGAACCAGTTCATCGTCGAGGCATTCGGAATCGCGACGCCCATGGTGGCCTCCCCCCCGCTGGTCCTGTGCCGTCAGCTCCGCCTCGTCGGGCGGCCCTGCCGCAAGCCGGACCGTCGCCCGCAACGGCGGAGCCGCGCCGGCCGAAACTCCCGGCGCCGACAGGCTAGATTAATAAAATCCAATCTTTTTGTCAAACCGCCGCCCGATTCCAGGGGCGGGCACAAAGACCGGATGCATTCCACTCCACAGCGGCCCACTCTACAACAGGATGCGCGACGATGCAATATTCGCCGCCCGGTTGCGCAGGACGGAGCAACGGGAGGCGGAGCATCGGAGAGCCCTCCCACGCCCGTGAGCGGGCGCAGGAGGAGGCGACCCGGCTTACTCCAGCCCTTCGAACAGGGCGGTGGAGAGATAGCGCTCGGCGAAGGACGGCAGGATCACGACGATCAGCTTGCCCTCGTTCTCCGGGCGGGAACCGATCTCCAGCGCCGCGGCCAGCGCCGCGCCCGAGGAGATGCCGACCGGGATGCCTTCCAGCTTCGCCACCTTGCGGGCCGTCTCGAAGGCGCGCTGGTTGGAGATGCGGACGACCTCGTCGATCAGGTCCTTCTTCAGGACGTCCGGCACGAAACCGGCGCCGATGCCCTGGATCTTGTGCGGGCCGGGCATGCCGCCGGACAGGACGGGGCTGTCCTCCGGCTCCACCGCGATGGTGCGGAAGCCGGGCTTGCGAGCCTTCAGGACCTCCGACACGCCGGTCAGCGTGCCGCCGGTGCCGACGCCGGAAATCAGGAAGTCGGCCTTGCCGTCGGTGTCCTTCCAGATCTCCTCCGCCGTGGTGTTGCGGTGGATCTCCGGGTTGGCGCCGTTCTTGAACTGCTGGAGCATGTAGGCGTTCGGGTCGGTGGCGACGATCTCGTCGGCCCGGCGGATGGCGCCCTTCATGCCCTCCGCCGCCGGGGTCAGCACCAGTTCGGCGCCCAGCAGCTTCAGCATCTTGCGCCGCTCGACCGACATGCTCTCCGGCATGGTCAGGATCAGGCGGTAGCCCTTGGCCGCGGCGACGAAGGCCAGCGCGATGCCGGTGTTGCCCGAGGTCGGCTCGACCAGGGTGGTGCGGCCCGGCTCGATGGCGCCGGCGCGCTCCGCCGCGTCGATCATGGCGAAGCCGATGCGGTCCTTCACGCTGGCCAGCGGGTTGAAGAACTCCAGCTTGCCGACGATCTGGGCCTTGACCCCGGCCTCCTCGGCCAGCCGCTTGACCCGCACCAGCGGCGTGGCGCCGACGGTGTCGAGAATGCTGTCGTAGATCTTACCGCGAAACTCGGAACCCGGCATTTTTCACTCCTCCGGTGTGTGGTATTTTCCCACTTTCTACAGCATGTGTAGAATTTAACCGTTTTCCGGGTGGGATCAAATCGTAAAATCGATGCGGTCTTCGGTCTCGCTCTCGACGCCGGCGGTGCGGGCGCGCAGGCAGAGATCCTCGATGGTGATGTCGTCGAGCTTCTTCATGCATTCCTCCTGAAGCTCGTTCCACAGCGGGCGCACCACCTTGTGCCCCAGGATGGAGCCGGCCGGCTCCTCGATGGGGTCGGTCGCGGTCTCCATGGAGCGGACGACCTTCACGATCTCGCCCAGCGTGATCCGCCGGCGCTCGCGGGCCAGCCGGTAGCCGCCGCGCGGCCCGCGCACGCCGGCCAGGACGCCGTCGCGGACGAGCTGCTGGAGAACCTGCTCCAGATAGCGCTTGGGAATGCCCTGGCGGCGGGTGATCTCGCCGGACTGCACGGGTTCGGTGCCAGCGTTGTAGGCGATGTCCAGCACCGCCTCGATCGCGAACATCAGCTTCTTGGAAATGCGGAGCATCAGTGCGACTCCTGCGCGGGAGAGGGCGGGGCGAACTGGCCGGTGGAGCCGAAGCCCCCGGTGCCGCGGGCGCTGTCGGGCAGCGCCGCCGACTCGGCCCAGGCGGCGCGCTCGTAGCGGGCGATCACGAGCTGGGCGATGCGCTGGCCGCGCTCCACCGTGAAGGGCTGGTCGCCGTGGTTGATCAGGATCACCCCGACCTCGCCGCGGTAGTCGGCGTCGATGGTGCCCGGGCTGTTCAGCACCGTGACCCCGTGCTTCAGCGCCAGGCCGGAGCGCGGGCGCACCTGCGCCTCGTAGCCGTCGGGCAGGGCGAAGGCGACGCCCGTGGGGATCAGCGCGCGGCGGCCCGGCTCCAGGACGACCGGCTCCGCCAGCGCGGCCAGCAGGTCCATGCCGGCCGCGTGTTCGGTCGCGTAGGCCGGCAGGTCCAGCCCCGCGGCGTGGGCGAGCCGGACGATGGGAACGGGAATGGCGGATGCCGTTGCGCTCACGGAATGGTCTCCTGGGGGGCGGGGGTGGAAGGCGGGTTGAAATGCCGGGCGATGGCCTCGGCCAGACGGGCGGCCACGGCGTCCTTGCCCATGGTGGGCCAGTCCTCGGCGCCGTCGGCGCGGATCAGATGGACGGTGTTGTCGGCCCCGCCGAAGGTGGTGGTGCCCGGCGACACGTCGTTGGCGACGATCCAGTCGCAGCCCTTGCGGGCGCGCTTGGCGGTCGCGTAGTCCACCACGTTGCCGGTCTCCGCGGCGAAGCCGACGACCAGCGCCGGACGGCGCGGCCCGGCCTGGGACAGGGTCGCCAGGATGTCGGGATTCTCGGTCAGGGTCAGGCTCGGCGGGCCGCCGCCGTCCTTCTTCAGCTTGCGGTCCGATTCGCCGGCCACGCGCCAGTCGGCGACGGCGGCGGCGCAGACCGCGATGTCCGCGGGCAGGGCCGCCTCGCAGGCCGCCAGCATCTCCCGCGCCGTCTCGATGGGGCGCACGGTGCAGCCGGGCGGGTCGGGCAGGCGGGTGGGGCCGGTGACCAGAGTCACCTCCGCCCCCAGCCGGCGCAGCGCCTCGGCGATGGCGTGGCCCTGCTTGCCGGAGGAGCGGTTGGCGATGTAGCGCACCGGGTCGATGGGCTCCACCGTCGGGCCGCTGGTGACCAAGGCGCGCTTGCCGGCCAGCGGCTTGGGCGCGTCCAGCTCCTCGAAATGGGCGGCGATGGCCTGGACGATCTCCATCGGCTCGGCCATGCGCCCGAACCCGTACTCGCCGCAGGCCATCTCGCCCTTGTTCGGGCCGACCCGGCGCACGCCGCGCTTTTCCAGGAGCGCCAGATTGTCGCGGGTCGCCGGATGCTCCCACATGCGGACGTTCATCGCCGGGGCGACGAGCACCGGCTTGTCGGTGGCCAGCAACACGGTGGCGGCCAGATCGTCGGCCATGCCGGCGGCCATGCGGGACAGCAGGTTGGCGGTGGCCGGGGCGACGACCAGAAGGTCGGCGTCGCGCGACAGCTGGATGTGCCCCATCTCCGATTCGTCGGTCAGGGACCACAGGTCCTGGTAGACGGTGTCCTCGGTCAGCGCCTGCACCGACAGGGGCGTGACGAACTGCGCCCCGGCCCGGGTCAGGACCGCGCGCACGCGCACGCCCCGCTCCTTCAGGCGGCGGATCAGCTCCAGGCTCTTGTAGGCCGCGATGCCGCCCGCGATGACGAGCAGGATGCGCTTGCCGGACAGCACGGATGTTTCGGCCACGGGGGTCCGCCGCTCCTTGCTATGGATTTTGTAGAATTCAGATATTCCATCATGGCGCCCGGTACAAGCGTCCTTCGCTCGTCCTCACAGCAAAACCGGTGTGAAATGCACATCCATGACCGGAATGTGAAACCACGAACGGGATATTTCGTTGCGCGACCGCATTCCAGGTCTTTCGTGCGAAGGCCGTCATCGCGTAGAGTGCATTTTTAAGGATTTGCTGATAACCAAGCAGTCCGAATGCACGTTTTCCGCACTTTCCATTTGAATTCAAACGGTCCATGCCCGTCCGCGCAACGCCGATCCTTCTCGTGGAAGACACGCCGTCGCTGGCCCGCGTCTATGCGGAGTTCCTGAAGAAGGACTGCACCGCCGTCACGACGGTGGAGACGGGGGCCGCGGCGCTGGAGCAGCTGGCCGACGGCGTGCCGCGGATCGTGCTGCTGGACCTCCAGCTTCCCGACATGCACGGCATGGACGTGCTGAAGCGGATCAGCGCCCAGGCGCTGCCCTGCGCGGTCATCATCATCACCGCCCACGGGTCGGTCGGGGTGGCGGTGGAGGCGATGCGCTACGGCGCCTATGATTTCCTGGTGAAGCCCTTCTCGGCGGAGCGGCTGACCGTCACCGTGCGCAACGCCATGGAGCGGCTGCGCCTCGCCCAGCTGGTCGACAGCTTCGAGAAGGACCTGGGGCGCAGCCGCTACCACGGCTTCCTCGGCTCCTCGCTGGCGATGCAGGCGGTCTACCGGATCATCGACAGCGCCGCCTCCTCGCGCGCGACGGTCTTCATCACCGGCGAGTCGGGGACCGGCAAGGAGGTCTGCGCCGAGGCCATCCACCGGCAGAGCCCGCGGGCCGACCGGCCCTTCATCGCCATCAACTGCGGGGCCATTCCCAAGGACCTGATGGAGAGCGAGATCTTCGGCCACATGAAGGGCTCCTTCACCGGGGCGGTGGCCGACCGCGAGGGCGCGGCGGCGCGGGCCAACGGCGGCACCCTGTTCCTCGACGAGATCTGCGAGCTGGCGCCCGACCTGCAGACCAAGCTGCTGCGCTTCATCCAGACCGGCACCTTCACGCCGGTCGGCGGCAGCCGGCTGGAGAAGGTCGACCTGCGCATCATCTGCGCGACCAACCGCGACCCCCTGCGCGAGGTCGAGGAGGGGCGCTTCCGCGAGGATCTCTATTACCGCCTGCACGTCATCCCCATCCACCTGCCGCCGCTGCGCGAGCGCGAGGATGACGTGCTGGAGATCTGCCGCCAGTTCCTGGCCGACTACACCCGGGAGGAGGGCAAGGGCTTCGTCCGCTTCTCCCCGGCGGCGGAGCAGGCGCTGCGCACCTACCACTGGCCGGGCAACGTCCGGCAGGTGCAGAACGTGGTGCGCAACATCGTGGTGCTGCACGACGGCGACACGGTGACGCCGGCCATGCTGCCGGCCCCGCTCGGCACCCCGGCGGGGACCGCGGCGCCGCTTTCCGCGAACGGGGGAAACGGTCATGGCGGCGGCCATTCCCATGCCCATTCCCATGCCCAAGCCCATCCGTCCGCGGCCCAGGCGCCGTCGCCGAAGACGGTGAAGCCGCTGTGGGAGGTGGAGCGCGACGCCATCGAGGAAGCCATCGCCGCCTGCGACGGCAACATCCCGCGCGCCGCGGCCCTGCTGGAGATCAGCGCCTCGACGATCTACCGCAAGCGCCTCGCCTGGCAGGCCGAGGGAAAACTCTGACTTCCGTCCGTTCCGGGACTCCCACGCCTCGTGTACCGGCCCCGCGCCGCTGGTCCTGACGAAGCATAGGCTTCGTGTGCGTTCCATTCACGCAAGACCATCGAAAGTCTTGCCGTGCCGGGACCTGCCGCCATCGGCTTATTTCCAAATGACCATTCTGGCCACATTGGGCATATGCCGTGAAGCCGCCTTGCCGGTTCCGGTGCCATCCGGCTAGCCTCCCCTCGCGTTGCTTTGCTTGCGCTTCCGCGTGGCGCCACACCGGTCCGCTGCACCGGATCGCCGCACATGACCGCCGCACAGCCCATCGTCCTTCGCCGGCCCCTTGCGTCCCGCGGCGCGGACCGGCGGCGGACCCCGACCGAGGAGCAGGAGTTCGCCTTATGACCACCGGCACCGTCAAATGGTTCAACACCACCAAGGGATATGGCTTCATCGCGCCGGAGGCCGGCGCCAAGGACGTGTTCGTGCACATCACGGCCGTGCAGAAGTCGGGTCTTCACGCCTTGTCGGAGGGCCAGCGCGTCCAGTTCGAGGTCGCGCGCGGCAACAACGGCAAGGACGCCGCGGTCAACATCAGCGTCATGGAGTGAAGCGACGTCATGACGTGACGTAGCCGCGGAGCCGGTAGGCCTCCACGGCTTCCCGGGTCAGGCGGGGGATGTCGCGGCACAGCGACGTCACCTCGCTCACCGCGTTGCTCCGGCAGGCCAACTCCAGCGCCCGGGCGGCCGCCGACAGGTCGCGGGCGCCGAATGTCCCCGCGGTGCTCTTCAGCGTGTGGGCCTCCTTCGCCAGCCCGGCGAGATGGGCCGGGCTCCCGTCCGCCGCCGCCGCACCGCCGCTGGCGATGCGTTCAGCCCGTTCCAGCGTCTCCTCCACGAACTGCCGGATGACGTCGGCCAGAAGCTCCGCGTCGAGATCCTGGGCGAGCTGCTGCAGCACCTCCATGTCCAGGACGCCTTTCCCGGTTGCCTCCTCCATCGTTGGGGCGGCGTCCAGCCAGCGGGCCACCGTCTCCAGCAGATGCGGACGGTCGATGGGCTTGGCGACATGGCCGTTCATCCCGGCGGCCAGACAGCGGTCGCGGTCGCTGTCCATGGCGTCGGCGGTCATGGCGATGATCGGGACGCTGCCGGCCGGCGGCGGCAGGGCGCGCAACCGGCGGGTGGCGGTCAGCCCGTCCATCTCGGGCATGGCGAGGTCCATCAGGACCAGGGCGTAGGGCGAGGGACCGGCCGCCGCGGCCTCCACCGCCTCCACCGCCTCCCGCCCGTTGTTGGCGATGTCGACCCGATGGCCGGCGCCGCGCAGCAGCAGGGCGGCGACCATCTGGTTGGTCGGGCTGTCCTCCACCAGGAGGATGCGCCGGCCCGGCCCGGCGGCAGACGGTCCGGCGGCGGATGGTGCGGCCGCGCCGTGCGGGCGCGGCTCCGCGGCGGGCGGCGCCTCGGCAACGCTCCGCCCGGTCACGGCGGCGAGCAGGCGGGAGGGCCGGGCCGGCTTCGTCACCGTGGCGTCGGCACCGTTGCCGTCCCCACCGACGGTGCGGTGCGGCAGGGCGAGCCGGACGATCCGCCCGACGCCCCGCGCGCGCAGCCGGCCGGGCAGCGAGCCGGCGACCGGGGTCTCCACGCTGCCGATCACCGCAATGCCGGCGGCGGGCAGGGTGCCGGCGTCCAGCCCGGCGACCATCGCCGCCACGTCCGGCGCGCTCACCGTCGCCCCCCAGGAGCGGATCTGCTCGGCCAGCGCCCGCCGGGCGACGGGATTGGATTCCAGAAGCAGCACGGTCTGCCCGGCCAGCGGCGGCTCCGCGCCGGCGCGCGCCGTCTCCGGTTCCAGCGGCAGGGTGAACCAGAAGCGGCTGCCCTGGCCGGCGGTGCTGTCGAAGCCGATGCTTCCCCCCATCATCTCGACCAGCCGCTTGGAGATGGCCAGCCCCAGCCCGGCGCCGTCGTGGCGGCGCGACAGGCGGGGATGCACCTGGGAGAACTCCGTGAACAGCTCGGCCTGCGCCTCCTGCGGAATGCCGATGCCGGTGTCGGCCACCTCGAAGCGCAGGAGCGGCGGCGCCTGGCCGTCGCCGTCCTGTTCCGACAGGGTGACGGCGACGCCGCCCTGGTCGGTGAACTTCACGGCGTTGCCGACGAGGTTCAGCAGGACCTGCCGCACCCGGCCCGAGTCGCCGCGCAGCGTCGCCGGCAGGCCGCCGGGGATGCAGACGGCCAGTTCGATCCCCTTGGCGAAGGCGCGGGCGGCCTGCAGCTCGGCCACGCTCTCCACCATCTCGGCGGGGGAGAAGCGGTCCGACTCCAGGGTCAGTTTCCCGGCCTCCATCTTGGAGATGTCCAGGATGTCGTTCAGCATGGACAGCAGCGCCTCCGCCGACTCGCGGGCGGTGTGGGCGTAGGCGCGCTGCTCCTCCCCCAGCGGGCCGTCCAGCAGCAGGCCGAGCATGCCCAGGACGCCGTTCATCGGGGTGCGGATCTCGTGGCTGATGGTGCGCAGGAACTCCGACTTGGCGCGGCTCGCCAGCTCGGCCTGCTCCTTGGCGAGGCGGAGCTGCGCCTCGGTGCGGCGGTGGGCGGTGATGTCGCGGAAGGACACCATCGCCATGGTTCGCCCGCGGTAGGGAACATAGCGGGTCTCGCCCTGCACCGTCAGCCGCTCGCCGTTGCGGCGCAGGCAGACGGTCTCGAAGGGAGTCTCGTCGCAGGCGCGGATGCGTTGCCAGGTGAGGTCGCGGTCCTCCGGCGCCATCAGCGCGGTGATCGACTGCCCGGTCAGCTCGTCCGGCGCGTAGCCCAGGATGGCGGCGGCGGCCCGGTTGGCGTCGGCGATCACCCCCTGCTCGTGCACCAGAATGCCGTCCATGGCGGCGTCCGACAGCTTGCGGAAACGGTCCTCGCTCTCGCGCAGCGCCTGCTCCGCCCGGCGGTGGTCGGTGATGTCGGTGTAGGTCATCAGGACCGAACGGTCGGGCAGGAAGCCGGCGGTGATCTCCAGCACCCGGCCGTCGGGGCGCGTGCGTTCGATGCGGCTGAGGCCCTCGGGGCGCAGGTTGGTCAGGTGGCGGGCGACGATCTCCGCCGTATCGCCGGGACCGAACTCGCCGCGCTCGGCCATGAAGCGCAGGAAGCCGGCCATGCTGAGGCCGGGGTGGAGGGCGTCGTCCGGCAGGTCGAGCATCTCCCGCAGGCGCCGGTTGCAGGTCAGGAAATGGCCGTCCGCGCTCCACACCACGAGGCCCTGCGACATGGCGCTGAAGGTGGCCTCCAGAAGGTCGGACTTGTGGGCCAGCTCCTGCTCGCGCCGTTTCAGCTCGCTGATGTCGGTGCGCAGCCCGACATAGCCGCCGTCGCTGGTCCGCCGCTCCTCGATCTTGAACCAGCGCCCGTCGCCGATCCGCAGCACTTGCGGCCCCTGCGGGTTGCGGTGGCGCTCCATCTCCCGCCCGACCCAGCGGTCGATGTCGCCGGGGCCGCAGTCGGGGTAATGGCCGGCGGCGGCGGCGCGGCGGATCAGCGATTCGAAGGGAATGCCGGGCTCCAGAGGCCCCAGCAGGGCGTAGATTTCGCGGAAACGGGCGTTGCACTGAACCAGCCGGTCGTCGGCGTCGAACAGGGCGAAGCCCTCGTTGACGACCTCGATGGCTTCGGAGAGGCGGCGGTGGGCGTCGGCCGCCCGGCCGTCGGCGGCGCGGGCCTCCGCCTCGGCGCGCCGGGTGGCCTCCCGCTCGCGCAGCACCGCCAGGGCCATCACCGCGCCGGCCAGCCCGATTCCGAAAAAGGGCCAGATCAGCTCGTCGGTCCCATGTTCCAGAAGATGCTGCAGCGTGTGCAGCGCGCTCGCCATCAGAAGGAGGAGCGCGACCAGGGTGAGCCAGCTCCAGCGGCGCAGCCGGCGGTGGGGGAACGGCATTCGGCGCTCCGCATGGGACGAGGCGAAAACGTTACGGCTTTTGCGCCTCCGGAGCAACGAATCTGGGGGCGGCGCGCAGCCGGCCGACGGCGCGGCGCCGGCCCAGCAGGCCGTGGCGCGGCCCGAACAGGACGGCCAGCGCCAGGATCAGGCCGGACGCCACCGCGATCATCCCCGCCGCGTTCAGCGAGTGGGAGACCCCGAGCAGCATCGGCCCGAAGGCCGCGGCGCCGTAGCCCACCAGCGCCGCCAGCACCCCCAGCGCGACGCTGAGCAGGATCTGCGCGGCCAGCCGGTCGGTCAGCAGGCGGGCGGCGGCGGGCGGGGCGATCAGCATGGCGATGACCAGGATGGAGCCCACCGCCTCGAAGGCGGCGATCGCCGTGGCGGCGACCAGAAGCACCACCCCGTAATGGAACAGCCCCGCCGGGATGCCCAGCGTGGAGGCCAGCGCCGGGTCGAAGGTGGTGATCTTCAGCTCCTTGTAGAACAGGCCGACCAGGGCGACGCAGAGCGCGAAGACGGCGGCGAGCGTCAGCACCTCCCGCGGCAGGGCGGCCCACACCGCCGGGTCGGCCAGAGACGCCCAGCCCTTGGGGGCCAGCCACAGGATGGTCTCCAGCTGGCCGTAGAGCACGCAGTCGGCGTCGAGGTCGACGCCGGCGGCCGACGCCTGCTCGATCATCACCACCCCGGCGGCGAACATCACCGTGAAGACCACGCCCATGGCGGCGCCGGACTCCAGCCGGCCCAGCCGCCGCACCACCTCGATCAGCAGGCCGGCCAGCGCCGCAGCGGCCAGCGCGCCGAGCATCATCGGCAGCGTCTCCCGCGTGCCGGCGACCAGGAAGCCGCCGACGATGCCGGGCAGGATGGCGTGGCTGACCGCGTCGCCCATCATCCCCTGGCGCCGCAGCACCAGGAAATTGCCGACCAGCGCGCAGGCGGCGCAGGCCAGAACCGCGGCGAGCAGGGCGGGGGCGTCGATCTGCAGGAATTCCTGGACGTCGGGCATCATGACGGGGCGCTCCGCTCCTCCAGCAGCCGGACCATGTCGCCGGGCAGCACCGAGTCGATGGGGTCCACGCCCCAGTTGGCGTGGGCGGGCAGCAGGGCCGGGTAATCGGCCAGGAACCGCTCCCACAGGCGGCGGTCGCGCGCCGCCGCGCGGGCGGCGGCCTGCCCGGCGGGGGTCAGGGCGCCGTCGCGGGTGTGGCCGCGCAGGCGCAACCAGAGCGCCGGGGCGCCTTCCACCGGCCGACCGTCCAGAAGCTCGGTCAGGGCGCGCCGCTCCGCGAAGCTCAGGCGCAGCCGCCCCTGGCGCAGCGCGGCGGCGACCAGCCCGCGCGCCGGGGCGAAGAGGAAGCTGAGGAGGAAGAAGCCCCCGGCGACCAGGACGATCACCGCCCCGGCCGGCAGCTTGGGCAGCAGGGCGGACAGGGTGGCGCCCAGCCAGCCGGACAGCGCGCCGATCACCGCCGCGATCAACGTCAGGGCGGGCAGGCGGTCGGTCCAGAAGCGCGCCGCGGCGGGCGGGATGATGAGAAGCGCCACCACCAGGATCAGACCCACCGTCTGGAGCCCGATCACCGTCACCAGAGTCGCCAGCCCCATCAGCACGAGGTCGAGCGCCCCCACCGGCCAGCCCTGCACGGCGGCGAAGCCGGGATCGAAGGCCAGCACCCGCAATTCCTTGAACAGCAGGGCGACGGCCAGCGCCGCCCCGGCGGCCAGCAGCCCGATGGCGATGGCCTCGCCCTGCGCCATGGCGGCGGTCTGGCCCAGGATGAAGGTCTTCAGCCCGGCCTGCCCGCCCAGCTCCAGATTCTGGATGACGCTGAGCAGCACGACGCCCAGCCCGAAGAAGACCGACAGCACCGCGCCGATCGCCGAATCCTCGGTCAGACGGGTGAAGCGGGACAGGACCTGCACGGTCAGCAGCCCGACCACCCCGCTGGCCACCGCCCCGGCCAGCAGCAGCGGCAGCGAGCGTTCCGGCAGGCCGAGCGCCGCCCCGACCAGGAAGGCGACGGCGATGCCGGGCAGAGTGGCGTGGCTCAGCGCGTCGCTGACCAGGGCGCGGCGGCGCAGCAGCAGGAAGGTGCCGACCGTCCCGCCGGCCAGCCCCAGCGCGGCGGTCCCGGCGACCACCACGGCGCTGTTGAAGCCGGACTGGAAGGTCAGGATGCGCAGGGCCTCGTCCATCATGACGCCTCCGCCCCCAATGCCGCCGGGGCCGGCATGGGCCGCCCACCGTAGGTGCGGGACAGCAGGTCGGGCGTCATCACCCGCGCGACCGGCCCCTGGGCGACCACCCGTGTGTTGAGCAGCAGGGCGTGGTCGAAATAGTCGCTGACCGTCTGCAGGTCGTGGTGCACGCAGATCACCGTCCGCCCGGCGGCGTCGAGGTCGCGCAGCACCTGGAGCACCGCGCGCTCCGTCGCCGCGTCCACCCCGGCGAAGGGCTCGTCCATGAAATAGAGCTGCGCCTCCTGGGCGAGCGCGCGGGCCAGGAAGACGCGCTGCTGCTGGCCGCCCGACAGCTGGCCGATCTGGCGCTTGGCGAAGTCGGCCATGCCCACCCGCTCCAGTGCGTGCAGAGCCGCCTCCTTGTGGGCACGGGTGACCGGGCGGAACCAGCCGATCTTCCCGTAGCGGCCCATCGCCACCACGTCGAGCGCCGAGACGGGGAAGTCCCAGTCCACGCTCTCCCGCTGCGGCACATAGCCGATCAGGCGGCGCTGCTTGGCGATCGGGCGTCCGAACACCTCGACCGTGCCCGACACCCGCGGGACCAGCCCCAGGCACGCCTTGATGAGGGTCGACTTGCCCGCCCCGTTCGGCCCGACCACGGCGATCAGCCCGCCGGAGGGCGCGGCGTAGTCGACGTTCCACAGCACCGGCCGGCGGTGGTAGGCGACGGTCAGGCCGCGGATCTCCAGGGGCGACGGCCCGATGGGCGAGGCCTCCTCGGGGGCGGTGCGGCTGCCGGGGGTGCGCCAGAGATACTGCATGGTCCGTTCCTCCTCCGCCGCGTCAGCGCTGCGCCAGGGCGAGCTTGCCCTGGAAGCCGTCGGCCGGCGCCTCGCCGCCCAGCGCGCGGGCGATGGTCGTCACATTGTGGTCGATCATGCCGATGTAGGTGCCTTCGTAGCTGCCCGGCGCGCCCATGGCGTCGGAGAACAGGGCGCCGCCCAGCGTCACGCGGTGGCCGCGCGCGCCCGCCCCCTCGACCAGGGCGCGGACGTTGCGGTCCGACACGCTGGTTTCCGGAAAGACCGCCGGCACGCCGCGATCCGCCAGCAACGCGGCCAGTTCCTCGATGATCCGCAGGCCGGCTTCCGATTCCGTGCTGATCCCCTGGATGCCGCGCACCTCGATCCCGTAGGCGCGGCCCAGATAGTTGAACGCGTCGTGGGCGGTGACCAGCACGCGGGCCTTGCCGGGGATCGAGGACAGGATGCGCCGGGCGTACGCGTCGAGCCGCGCCAGTTCCGCCCCGTACGCGTCGGCATTGCGGGCGTACGCCTCCGCCCCCGCCGGGTCGAGCCGGGCCAGCCCGTCGCGGATGGACGGCAGGGTGCTCGCCCAGATTCCCACATCCATCCAGATGTGCGGGTCGTGGGCGCCCTCGAACTCCGGCGGGCTGAGCAGCCGCTCCCTGGGCACCGCTTCGCCCAGCGCCACCACCGGCTTGCCGGACTCGCGCAGCCGGTCGAAGGCGGCGGTCATCTTGCCCTCCAGATGCAGGCCGCTGATGAACACCGCGTCGGCCCGCAGCAGCTTCACCGTGTCGGAGCGGGTGGGCTTGAACAGGTGGGGATCGACGCCTTCGCCCATCAGCGCCTCCACCTCCGCCCGGTCGCCGGCCACCGCCCGCACGAGGTCGGCGACCATCCCGGTGGTGGCGACGATCTTCGGGTGCTCGCCCTGCGGCCGTTCGCCCTCGGCCCGCGCCGCTCCCGGCAGCAGCAAGGCGGCGGCCAAGCCCATGACGGCGATAAACTTCGTCAGGCTCTTCGTCGCGACGGTATTTGAACATATGTTCATATTCACTGCTCTCGACAAAGATCGGCAATGTTAGGGCGGTCGGACCAAGTAAACGGGGCGGAATGCATTTGCGTTCCACGAATATATGAACCGCCTCTCCGGCCTTGCAAGGCGGCTCGTGACGATCCGTGTCTTACCGAATGGGGTGGAGTGCGCTACAGTGGAGGAATGATCGTGCTCTTTACGGATTTCGGGCTGTCCGGTCCCTACACCGGGCAGATGAAGGCGGTGCTGGCGCGGATGGCGCCTGGCCTGCCGGTCATCGACCTGTTCGCCGACGCGCCCGCCTTCGACCCGCAGCTGTCGGCCTATCTGCTGGCCGCCTACGCTCCGGAATTCCCGGCGGACAGCGTCTTTCTCTGCGTGGTGGACCCCGGAGTCGGGACCGACCGCCGCCCGCTGGTGGTGGAGGCCGACGGGCGCCGCTTCGTCGGGCCGGACAACGGCCTGTTCGAGCTGCTGCGGCGCCGCGCCGGGTCGGTGCGCGCCTGGAGCATCGGCTGGCGGCCCGAGCGGCTGTCGGCCAGCTTCCACGGGCGGGACCTGTTCGCCCCGGTGGCGGCCAGCCTCGCCATGGGGAACCCGGTCGCGCTGGAGCCCGTCGATCCGGCCGGCCTCGCGCGGCCCGACTGGCCGGACGACTTGGCGCGGATCGTCTATGTGGATGTCTACGGCAACGCCATGACCGGCCTGCGCGCCGACCGGCTGCCGGAGAACGCGGTGCTGCGGGCCGGCGGGCGCACGGTGCGCCGCGGCCGGACCTTCGCCGACGTCCCGGTGGGGGAGGCGTTGTGGTACGCGAACTCCAGCGGTCTGGCGGAGATCGCCGTCAACCAGGGCCGCGCCGACCGCGATGCCGGACGCGGCTTGGGCGGGCTTGCCGTGGGGATGCCGGTGGAGGTCGTCCTATAGCCCGTCCAGGCAGCGGTCGAGCAGCGCCAGATCCACGGGGCGGGCCAGCACGGTGACCGGGCTGTTGCCCGGCTGGGCGTCCAATTCGGCGTCCGGCGCGCCGGCGGTCAGGATGATCCGGGTGTGCGGGTAGAGCATGCAGGCCAGCGCCGCGGCCCGGTCCCCCTCGTCCTCCGGCCGGCGGCGGTGAAGCAGGGCGACGGCGGGACCCTCCGCCCCGATCAGGCCCAGCGCCTCGAAGCCGCCGGACACCGTGAACACCGCGAAGCCGCGCTCGGCCAGATGGCGGGCCAGCGCGTCCCGCTGGCCGGGATCGTCGTCGGCGATGACGGCGCGGCGGCCCCCCTCGCCGGGCGGGCGGATGTCGGCGTCGATGGAAAAGCCGGTCGTCATGGGGAATCACCACGGGCTTCCCTGAATCTCAGGGGGCTTTCTACGCCACGCGGAAGTCGGTTGCAAATCCCCGTGGGCGGCACGCGTCGTCCGATCATCGGATATCGGCGCCAGTGTATCCTGGCGTCAGCGGATCTTGACCACGGTGGGGCGGTCGACGATCGACAGCATGGGCAGGTCGCTGGGCCGGTTGCCGTAACCCCAGGTCTCCCCGAAGGGGCCGTTGGCGGCGATCCAGCCGCGCACCCGCTCCAGCTTGTCGAGCCGCACGCAATTGCCGGTGCACAGCCGCCCGGTCAGGGCGCCGTCCTCCACCTCCATCCCGGTGGCGAGCAGATCGTCGACCCCGAGTCCGCGCAGCAGGGCGGGCATGTAGATGTCGAGCGCCCCGGTGGCGACGACCACCCGGCGCCCCTCGCGCCGGTGCATCTTCAGGGTTTCGACCAGCGGGGCGTGCCAGCGGATGCGGTGGACCAGCCGTTCCGCGGCGGCCAGCGCGTCGGCCACCGGAACGCCGCGCAGCGTCCGGCGCAGCAGGATGGTCTTGACCGACCCCGGAAAATCCACCCCCGGCCCGCGCCCGCGCGCGTGGCGGTGCAGGCCGGAGCGCAGGGCGTCCAGGAAGGCCAGACGGGCGCGGTTGCGCCCGATGACCTCGCCGATGAACATCAGCAGGCTGTCGCCGTGGATCAGCGTCCCGTCGAAGTCGAAGAAGGCCACCCCCGGCGCGATGGACGCGAGAGGGCCGGGGCCGCCGGTGGAGAGGCCGGTGGCGAGGGCGTCGGGAAGAGGGGTGGCGATGGTCTGCATGCGCCCTTATCCGGCGGAACGCGCCGCGTCACAAGCCAAATGCGTTCCGCGGAGCCCTTGGCGGCAACTGGCTGCGAGCGCTCCCGGCGGATGCCATCCCCATCCGCCGGGAGCCGGCGGGTGAGGCGGTGTGCATCGAAGCGAACGGCGGTTCGCCTCAATGCAGCGACGGGCTGGGGGAATCGTCCGGGTCCTCCGCCTCGATCAGCAGCTCGCCCGCGGCGATCTCTCCGGCGCATTCCTCCAGCCCGGCCTTGACGGCGATCAGGAGGTTGATGATCTCGCCGTTGTCCTGCTCCAGGATGCGCAGGCGCTCCTCCAGCTTGTCCAGACGGCGGGTGACGCTGTCGGTCAGCCGGTCGAGGCGGGCGAGAACCGGGTCGTTGTTCGTGTCGTCCATGGCGGCGGTTGGTCCGTCGATGATTTGTGTGCGTTCCTGAAGCTAGGACCACGCACCGCCTCTGGACAGACCCGCGCCCGGCGCAACCCGCAATTGATGGGATTATCGTCCGGATGGTGCCCGGCGAGTCCCAAAGGACTCACGAACGGGCACGCCCGGGCGTTACTCCTCCTCCGATGTGGTGGTGCGGCGGCTCAGCGGAACACCATACAATTCGAGCCTATGGCCGAGCAGTTCATAGCCCAATTCGCGGGCTATGACTTCCTTCAGCCGTTCGAGATCTTCATTCTGGAACTCCACCACCTTTCCGGATTCGAGGTCGATCAGGTGGTGATGGTGTTCCGACCCGGCTTCCTCGTAGCGGGCGCGGCCGTCGCCGAAGTCCAGCCGGTCGATGACGTTGGCGTCCTCGAACAGGCGCATCGTCCGGTAGACGGTGGCGATGGAGATGCGCGGGTCGATGGTGGACGCCCGGCGGTGCACCTCCTCCACATCGGGATGGTCGGCGGCCTCCGACAGCACGCGCGAGATCACGCGGCGCTGGTCGGTCATCTTCAGCCCTTTCTCGATGCAGAGCTGTTCGAGGCGCGAAGGCATGGAAGTCCCCTTGTTGTCGTCTCATTGGCGCGCGCGGTTCAGCCCTGTACGGCTTGGCACCTGTGGCCCTGGCCGCGCGTTGGCCGCCGTCCCTCCCCGGCACGGCCACCCAAAAGCCCGAGCACCATACTGTGATTCGGAACCATTCACAAACGCCGACGTTTGGTGTCGGCTTACGGAAAGGGCGCGCGCCATGATGACCCTGGACATCCACCACACCACCACCTACCGCTACGCCAACCCGGTGACCTTCGGCGACCATCGCCTGATGTTCCGGCCCCGCGACAGCCACGATCTGCGGTTGATCGAGACGGGTCTGGTGATCAGCCCGCCGCCGGCCTCCGTGCGCTGGCTCCACGATGTCTTCGGCAACTCCATCGCGGTGGCGAGCTTCGACCAGCCGGCGACGGAGCTGCGCTTCGAAAGCCACATCCGGGTCGATCACTACCCGATGGGCGAGCTGGAATTTCCCATCGAGGACTACGCGCGCTCCTATCCCTTCAGCTACTCCGCGGAGGAGGTGCCGGATCTGGCGCTGACCACCCAGCGGCACTACCCGGACCCCGACCATCTGGTGGACGAATGGGCGCGGCAATTCGTGACGCTGGGCGAGGGCGGGCCGCCCGACACGCAGGACATGCTGGTGTCGATGACCCGCGCCATCAAGGACACCTTCACCTATCAGGCCCGGGATCTGGAAGGCACCCAGAGCCCGGTCGACACCCTGACGCTGAAGAGCGGCTCCTGCCGCGACTTCGCGCTCCTGATGATGGAGGCGGTGCGCTCGCTGGGCTTCGCGGCGCGCTTCGTGTCGGGCTACCTCTACGATCCCGCGCGGGATGGGCAGGAGGGGGCGATGACCGGCGGCGGGGCGACCCACGCCTGGGTGGAAATCTATTTGCCGGGCTGCGGCTGGGTGGAGTTCGACCCGACCAACGGCATCATCGGCGGCAAGAACCTGATCCGCGTCGCCGTCGCCCGCGACCCCTCGCAGGCGGTGCCGCTCGGCGGCTCCTGGACCGGGGCGCCGGCCGATTTCCTCGGCATGACGGTGGACGTCCAGGTCACGGCGACCGGTGGAACGGGGGCCGGTGGAACGGGTGCCGGCGGCGCCCCGCAAAATCCGGCGCCGGTGGCCGGGACCGTTTGACGCGGCAACCAATTGCAAACGAACGTCTGACAGAATGGAGGGTCCGGGGCCGTTTCCGTTCCGGACCGACCGTCCCATCCGACAGACGAGGCTGTATCACCCCGTGCTCGATCCCGATCCGACCAGTCCCGCCTCCAGCGGCACGCCGGAAACGGAGGCCGCGCCTGTCCTGGTCGCGGGCCTGCTGGCCGTCCGTGAGCCGTCCGTCGGGCCGGACACGCCCTGCCGCACCCTGCGGGACCGGCTGGCCGCCCAACCCGGTCTGCCGGCGCTCGCCGTGACGGCGGAGGACGGGCGCGTTCTGGGGCTGGTGGACCGCTTGGCGCTGGCGGGGCTGGCCGACCCGGAGGCGCCGGCGCGGACGGCCATGGACCCGGCGCCGCTGCTGGTCGAGGCGGACCTTCCGCTCTGCGAGGTCGCGCGGGGCATCATCCAGGGCAGCCCCGGCGCGCTGGCCTCCGGCTTCGTCGTGCTGGAGAAGGGGCGTTACCTCGGCATCGGATCGGGGGTGGCCCTGCTGGCGCGGACGGACGAGCAGATCATCCAGCGGACCCGCCAGCTCGACGAGGCCCGCCGCGCCGCGGAGCGCGCCAACCGGGCCAAGACCGCCTTCTTCGCCTGCATGAGCCATGAGATCCGCACCCCGCTGAACGCCATGATGGGCTTCGCTGAGCTGCTGGAACAGGAGGTCCTGGGGCCGATCGCCAACCCGCTCTACCGCGACTACGCCCGCGACATCGCGGAAAGCGGCCGTCACCTGATGGATCTCATCAACGACCTGCTCGACCTGTCGAAGGCCGAGGCCGGGCGGCTGGAATTGGCCGAATCCCTGGTGGACGTGCCGCGCGTCGCCATGGGCAGCGCCCGCCTGCTGTCCGACCGCGCCGGTCGGGCCGGGGTCGGCATCGACACGGAGCTGCCGGCCGACCTGCCGCCGCTGCGCGCCGACGAGCGCAAGCTGCGGCAGATGCTGCTGAACCTGCTGTCCAACGCGGTGAAGTTCACGCCGCCCGACGGTGTGGTCACCCTGAACGGGCGCGTGGCGGCGGACGGGACGCTGTGCCTGTCGGTGCACGACACCGGCATCGGCATGACCGCCGACGAGCTGGAAAAGGCGCTGGAGCCCTGGGGCCAAATCGACAGCGCGCTGGGCCGCAACCACATCGGCACCGGCCTCGGCCTGCCCCTGACCAAGCGGCTGGTGGAGCTTCACGGGGGAAGGCTGGACATCGACACCGCCCCCGACCGCGGCACCACCATGACGCTGGTCTTCCCGGCGGAGCGGGTGGGCGGGTAGCGTTGCCCCCACCCCGGCCCTCCCCCGCTTCGCAGGGGAGGGAGAAAAGTCCCCTCCCCTGCGCTAGCGGGGGAGGGTTAGGGAGGGGGCAACGGGGCCTTACGCCAGCCCCTTCTCCATCGCGCTCGCGAGACGGCGGGCGAAGGCGGCGGGGTCGGGCAGGGCTTCGCCTTCCACGATGCGCGCCTGGTCGAGCAGCAGCCACGCCGCGTCGTCCAGCGAGGTCGCCGCGCCGCTCGCCTTGGCGCGCTCGGCGAGGCGCTTGATCAGCGGGTGGGCGGGGTTGACCTCCAGGATGCGCTTGGCCGCCGGGGCGTCCATGCCGAGCTGCTTGTGCTGCTTCAGCAGGCGCTCCAGATGCATGTCCATGTCGTTCTCGTCGGCGACGAGGCAGACGGCGCTGTCGGTCAGGCGCTCCGACGGGCGGACGTCCTTGACGGCGTCCTGGAGCGTCAGCTTCAGCAGGGCCAGCAGGTCGGTCAGCTCGCCTTCGGAGGCCTTCTCCTCGGCGGGCTTCTCCTCGCCGCCCTGGATCTTGCCGAGGTCGGCGCCGCCGCGGGTCACCGACTTGAAGGGCTTATCCTGGAAGCTGCCGACCGACGGCACCCAGAACTCGTCCACCGGGTCGGTCAGCAGAAGCACCTCCACGCCCTTGGCCTTGAAGCCTTCGAGCTGCGGGCTGCGCTTCAGCGTCTCGATGTCGTCGCCGCTGATGGTGAAGATGGCCTCCTGGCCCTCCTTCATGCGACCCAGATACTCCTCCAGCGAGACCAGACCGTCACCGGCGGTGCTGCGGAAGCGCATCAGCTTCAGCAGATCGTCCCGGTGCTCGTAGTCGTCGTAGAGGCCTTCCTTGAGGACGGCGCCGAAATTCTCCCAGAAGGCCGCGTATTCCTCCGCCTTCTCGGTGTCGCGGGCCTTCTTGCCCAGCTCCGACAGGACGCGGCGGGTGATGCCGGCGCGGATCTTGGCCAGCATCGGGTTGTGCTGGAGCATCTCGCGGCTGATGTTCAGCGGCAGGTCCTCGCTGTCCACCACGCCGCGCAGGAAGCGCAGGTAGGGCGGCAGCAGCCCTTCCGCCGAATCGGTGATGAAGACGCGCTTGACGTACAGCTTCACCCGGTGGGCGCGCTTGGGGTCGAACAGGTCGAACGGCTTGGAGGACGGCACGAACAGCAGGTTCGTGTATTCGATGGCGCCCTCGGCCCGCCAGTGCAGGGTCAGCCACGGATCGTCGAAGGCGTGCCCGACATGGTGGTAGAACTCCGTGTACTGCTCCGCCGTGATCTCGTTCTTGGAGCGCATCCACAGGGCCGACGCGCTGTTCAGCGACTTGGCGTCCTCGCCCTCCCCGAAGAGGATCGGGATGGCGATGTGGTCGGAGTATTTGCGGACGATGGCGGAGAGGCGGTGCTCCTCCAGATACTCGTCGTCGCCCTCGCGCAGGTGCAGCCGGATCTGCGTGCCGCGCGGCAGGTCGGCCACGTCGGAGATGGTGAACTCGCCCTTGCCGTCCGACAGCCAGCGCCAGCCCTGAGTCTCGCCCGCTTTGCGGGTCAGCACCTCCACCCGGTCGGCGACCATGAAGGCGGAGTAGAAGCCGACGCCGAACTGGCCGATCAGGTTGACGTCCTTCTTGGCGTCGCCCTCCTTGGCCCCGTCCTTGGCGTTCTCCTTCAGGTTGCGCATGAAGGCGGCGGTGCCGGAGCGCGCGATGGTGCCGAGGTTCTCGACCAGATCCTCGCGGTTCATGCCGATGCCGTTGTCGGCCACGGTGAGGGTCCGCGCCTCCTTGTCCACGATCAGCCGGACCTTCAGGTTCGGGTCGTCGGCGGACAGTTCGGGCTGCGTCAGCGCGGCGTAGCGCAGCCGGTCGCAGGCGTCGGAGGCGTTGGAGACCAGCTCGCGCAGGAAGACTTCCTTCTCGCTGTAGAGCGAGTGCGCGACGATGTCGAGCAGGCGGCTGACCTCGGCCTGGAAGCTGAGCCGTTCCTCGGTCATGGTGTCATCCTTGATCGTTCTTGTTGGTGATGGGCTTGCCGATGGGTCCGAAGGACGGCGCAGATATGTGCGAGCGCGCCGCTCCATGCAAGAGCGATGGGCTGGCGTCGTGCGGGAGTTTCGCAACCGGAGTGGTGGGTTTGGGGGAGTATTGCCCCCTCCCTGACCCTCCCCCGCTAACGCAGGGGAGGGGATGAACTCCCTCTCCTGCGCAGCGGGGGAGGGAAGGGGCCCGCGAAGCGGGAAGGGTGGGGGCAACCCGCCCCCAAAGCCTCAGCGCTTCTTGCCCAGGGTCGGTTCCGGCTCCGGCTCCAGCGCCGGCTGGCCCATGCCCATCAGCGCGCTCATGTCCGCCCCGTTCAGCAGGAACTGGCCGGTGTCGGTCACGTCGATCTTGTAGCTGCGCACGTCGTTGCCGGCGTCGTCCTTGGACGCCTGCCCGAAGGCCTGGAGCATGGCGATCACGCCCAGCGCGTTCTGGGTGCTCTCGTCGGCCTTCTTGCCCGGCTTGGGCTGCATCGCCTTGGTCGCCGCGTCCAGCCCGCGCAGCAGCACGGTGCTGCTGCCCACCGCGCCGAAGGCGGAGTTGGCGGCCATGCGCATGGCGCCCGTCATGGTGCCGGAGGCCGCCGGGGTGTTGACGACGAAGCGGTCGATGCGCAGCTCCGTCCCGACCTCGGCCATGGCGCCCATCAGCCGGTTGCCGATGGCGGCCACCGCCGCCTCGTCGGTCCCGTCGTCGGCCCCTTCGTCCGGCAGGGCGGCTTCCTCCTCGCCCTCACCCTCTTCCTTATCCTCCTCACCGGCGGCGGCCTGGGATTCGGCGAGCGTGGCGAGGTCGGCGAAGGCCCGCCACAGCGAGGCGGTCGGCAGCTTCGCGGTGCTGATCTGGATGTCCAGCTTGTCCGGCATGAAGGCCTTCGGGGCCACCTCCGGCTCCAGCGTCAGGCCGCTGGACTCGATCCCGAAGGTGGTGGAGGCCATCGGCTTGTCCAGGTCCTCGGCGCTGCCGCGCAGGACGAGCTGGCCGAGGGCGAGGCGGGTGCCGTCCTCCGGGTTCAGGGCGGTCAGTCCGGACAGGCGGACGCGCCCGCTGGCGCCGCCCATCAGGTTCTGCATCAGCGGGATCAGCTCCGCCGCCGGCGGCTGGGTGCCGGCCAGGGCGTGGGTCTGGGTCAGCCGCTGCATGGCGTCGGCGCGGGCGAGGTCGACGCGGGTGTAGGTGCCTTCCATCGTCAGGCCGCCGAGGTTCAGCACCTCTTTCTTCGTCTCGTCGAGGAAGCGCAGGTTGCTGACGGACAGGGCGCCCGGGCCGCTCCACAGCGGGGTGCCGGCGGCGGCGGTGCCGTCCGGTTTCAGCTCCCCGGCGACGGTGATGGCGCCGACGGTCAGGGCGCTCTCGTCCTTCTTGCCCTTCTTGCCCTTGCGGTCGCTGGTGACCGACAGGTCGCCAAGCTCCGCGTCCATGGACAGCGCCGTCTCGTAGGCGCCGGACCACAGGGCGCTGATGCGCTGGCGGCCCAGCTTGACGGTGGCCGACGGCTTGCCGTTGTCGAGGATGGCGACGCGGTCGGGCAAGGTGGCGGTGACGGCGTGGGTGTTGCCGTCCTGGGGTTTCACCGTCAGGTGGATGGTGCCGATGTCGGCGGTGGTGCCGTCGTCCGACACCGCAGTCAGGGCGGGAAGCGCCACCTTGTAATGGTCGCCGGCCGGGGTCGCCACCGGCTCGCCGGTCCAGCGCAGCTCGGTCGCGTCCTCCCCGCTCTTGGGGAACCAGCGGGCCAGCCCGTCCTTCAGCGCGGCGGCGAGCGCCCTGGCCCCATCCTCGGTCACCGGGGGCGCTTCCGCGCGGGCGGCGGCGGGCGGCAGCGCCAGGGTTGCGAGCATCAGCGCGGCGGCGAGCGGACGGGCGGGAAGACGGCGCATGAGGAATCCCTTAGGGTGGAGCGCGCCAGGGTAGACGGGATAACCGGCGCCCGTCCATCGGCCCGAGGTTTTATACCGTTTCCGAAAGAGTTCGGTCCCGGATGGGCGTTGCGGCACGGCACGGCCGCCCTGACGCTTGCATTGCCGGTCCCCAGGCCCAAAACTTACGCTTATGACCTCTGTCCTTTCTTCGTCCGGGGGCGGTCTGGGTGCGGGTGGCCGGGTGGTCGCCGTGCTGGGGCCGACCAACACCGGGAAAACCCATCTCGCCATCGAGCGCATGCTCGGCCACCGGACGGGGATGATCGGCTTTCCGCTGCGCCTGCTGGCCCGCGAGAACTACGACCGCATCGTGTCGATCAAGGGCAGGAACGCCGTCGCCCTGGTGACGGGGGAGGAAAAGATCCTGCCGCCCAGCCCGTCCTACTGGGTGTGCACGGTGGAATCCATGCCGCTCGACCGGGCGGTGGACTTCCTGGCGGTGGACGAGGTGCAGCTCTGCGCCGATCCGGAGCGCGGGCACATCTTCACCGACCGGCTGCTCAACGCGCGCGGGCTGGTCGAGACGATGTTCCTCGGCTCCGACACGGTGCAGCCGCTGATCCGCCGGCTGGTGCCGCGCGCCGAGTTCATCAGTCGGCCGCGCTTCTCGCAGCTGACCTACGCCGGCTACCGCAAGCTGACGCGCCTGCCGCCGCGCTCCTGCGTCGTCGCCTTCTCGGCGACCGACGTCTACGCGCTGGCCGAGATGATCCGGCGCCAGCGCGGCGGCACAGCGGTGGTGCTGGGCGCGCTGTCCCCGCGCACCCGCAACGCCCAGGTCGGGCTCTACCAGGCGGGGGAGGTCGACTATCTGGTGGCGACCGACGCCATCGGCATGGGGCTGAACATGGACGTCGACCATGTCGCCTTCGCCCGCATCGTGAAGTTCGACGGCTTCGCCCCGCGCCGCCTGCGCGCGCCGGAGGTGGCGCAGATCGCCGGGCGCGCCGGGCGGCACATGCGCGACGGCACCTTCGGCACCACCGACGAGGTGGGGGAGCTGGAGGCCGATGTGGTCGACCGCGTCGAGAACCACCAGTTCGAGACGATCAAGACGCTGATGTGGCGCAACAGCAAGCTGCGCTTCGACACGCCGGGCTTCCTGCTGAAGTCGCTGGAGGAGCGCCCGCCGATCCCCGAGCTGCTGCGCGCCCGCGACGCCGACGACCATCTGGCGCTCCAGGCGCTGGTCCGCGACCATGAGGTGATGGATCTCGCCAAGGGCCGCGACAACGTGCGCCTGCTCTGGGAGGTCTGCCAAGTCCCCGACTTCCGCAAGGTGCTGTCGGACGCCCACACCCGGCTGCTCGGGCAGATCTTCCGGCAGCTGCGCACCGGCATCGGGCGGCTGGACGAGGATTGGGCGGCCAAGCAGATCGCCCGGCTCGACCGCACCGAGGGCGACATCGACGCGCTGGTCGCCCGCATCGCCCACATCCGCACCTGGACCTACATCTCCAACCGTCCCTCCTGGCTGACCGACCCGGTGCACTGGCAGGCGCGCACCCGCGCCATCGAGGACAAGCTGTCCGACGCCCTGCACGAGCGGCTGACGCAGCGCTTCATCGACCGCCGCTCGGCCACGCTGGTCCGCACGCTGAAGGACGGGCGGGACCTGATCGGCGGCGTGCGCGCCGACGGCGAGGTGGTGGTGGAGGGCCACCCGGTGGGCCGGCTGGAGGGCTTCCGCTTCGTCCCCGACGCCCCGGAGCGCTCGGAGGAGGCCAAGTCCCTGCTGACCGCCGCCCGCCGCGCGCTGCGCGAGGAGGTGGCGTCCCGCCTGCGCGCTTTCGAGCAGGAGCCGGACGACGTGTTCGCCCTGGGACCGGACGGGGTGCTGACGGCCGACGGGCTGCCGGTGGCCCGGCTCGGCCCCGGCCCGTCGGTGCTGACCCCGGCGGTTCTGCCCTTCGACGAGGGGCTGCTCGACCAGGGTCAACTCGACCGCGTGCGCGTCCGCTTGGAGCGCTGGCTGAAGGACCGCGTCGCCGCCCGGCTGCGCCCCCTGCTGGCGCTGCGCGATGCGACCGATCTGACGGGAACGGCGCGTGGTCTGGCCTTCCAGCTCGTCGAGAACATGGGGGCGATGCCCCGCGCGCCGGTCGCCCCGCTCGTGGATGGGCTGGAGAAGGCCGACCGCAAGGCGCTGTCCCGCCACGGTGTGCGGCTTGGCGTGTCGCATCTCTACCTGACCGCGCTCGCCAAGCCGGGGGCGGTGGAACTGCGCGGGCTGCTGTGGGCGGTGAAGAACCGGCTGACCCTGCCGGTGCCGATCCCGCCGCCGGGCCGCGTCTCGGTGGAGGCCACCGGCGCGCCGCCCGCCTTCTGGGAGGCCATCGGCTACCCGGCGGCGGGGCCGCGGGCGCTGCGGGTGGACATGCTCGACCGGCTGGAGACCGAGCTTCTGACCGCCGCCAAGGAGAACCGGACGGTGGCCGAGCCGGCGCTGGCCCAGATGATCGGCGCCAGGCCGGACGAGCTGGGGGCGGTGATGAAGGGGCTTGGCTACACCCGCTCGGTGGCGGAGGATGGAGCGGTTTCCTGGCGCCGCCGCCGCAACCCGCGCCACAAGCCCCGCCGCGAGGCCCCCGTCAACGCCGACCACCCCTTCGCCAAGCTGCGCCAGCTTTCGGGAATTGGATGAAAATATTTGCTGTTGCCCCCTCCCTAACCCTCCCCCGCCTTCGGCGAGGGAGGGGACTTCGCAAATTTTCCCTCTCCCGCGCAGCGCGGGAGGGTGGGGGTCCCGCATGACCGACCTCGACGACGACGACGATCTCCCCGACTCCGGCTCCGACCCCACCCCGGCGGGCCGGCTGCGGATCGACAAGTGGCTGTGGTTCGCGCGCTTCTTCAAGACGCGCAGCCTCGCGGCGAAGCTGTGCAACGGCGGCGGGGTGCGGGTGTCCGGCACGGTGGTCGGCAAGGCGCATTACGCGGTGAAGCCCGGCGACGTGCTGACCTTCGCCCAGGGGCGGCACATCCGCGTCATCAAGGTGATCGCCCTCGGCAGCCGGCGCGGCCCGGCGCCGGAGGCGCAGGCCCTCTACGAGGACCTCGCCCCGCCGGTGCGCGAGGAGGCGATCCAGGACCCCTACCGCGCGCCGCCGGCCCCGCGTGAGCCCGGCGCCGGGCGCCCGACCAAGCGCGACCGCCGGGCGCTCGACCAGTTGTACGGAGAGGAGTAAGCCGGAACAGCCGGGGAAAGCGGCGGCGAAGCGCGGGCGGGGCCATTGTCATTCGGGCGCCGCAACATCATCTGCGCAAAATAATCCCGCAACGGCCGACTTTTTCGGAGCCCGCCGCCCTCATGCTCGAACTGTTCTCCGACCCGCAGGTCTGGGCCAGCCTCCTGACGCTCACCGCGTTGGAGATCGTGCTCGGCATCGACAACATCATCTTCATTTCGATCATGGCGGCCAAGCTGCCGGTCCACCAGCAGCAGAAGGCCCGGCAGCTCGGTCTGGCGCTGGCGCTTCTGATGCGGCTCGCGCTGCTCGCCTCCATCTCCTGGGTGGCGACCCTGACGGAACCGCTGATCACCGTGCTCGGCATGGGCTTCTCGGGCCGCGACCTGATCCTGCTCGGCGGCGGCCTGTTCCTGCTGGCCAAGGGCACCATCGAGATCCACAACACCGTGGAAGGCCACGAGGAGGACAGCGCCGCCCCCAAGCTCGCCAGCTTCGGCGCGGTGGTCGGGCAGATCATCGTGCTGGACATCGTCTTCTCGCTGGACAGCGTGATCACCGCGGTCGGCATGTCCAACGACCTGCCGGTGATGGTCACCGCCGTCGTCATCGCCATGGCGGTGATGCTGTTCGCCGCTCGCCCGGTGGGCGACTTCGTGAACCGCCACGTCACCGTGAAGATGCTGGCCCTGTCCTTCCTGCTGCTGGTCGGCGTGGCGCTGATCGCCGACGGCTTCGGCTTCCACATCCCGAAGGGCTACCTGTACTTCGCCATCGCCTTCTCGACGCTGGTCGAGGCGCTGAACCTGATGGCCGCCGCCCGCCGCAAACGGAAGAAGGCCGAAGCGCACTGACGCTCCGGCCGTCCTGAACCGGTCTTCCGACGGGCCGCCCCTTCGCCGGGGGCGGCCCGTCCGCTTTTGGGGATCAGGTCCGCATCAGACCGTCGCGGAACTCCACCTCCTCCACCAGATGCTCGTAGGCGAGCTTGAAGAGGTCGCGGATGGAGACGATGCCCACCGCGCGCTTGCCCTGGGTGATCGGCAGGTGGCGGTAGTGCTTGGACTGCATCAGGGTCAGCGCGTCGATGGCGTCCGCGTCCGGCGGCAGGGTGTCCGGGTTGCGGGTCATGATCGCCGACACCTCGGTCTCGAGGGCGTCGATCTGGGTGGAGAGCACCTTGTTGTTCAGGTCGCGCTCGGTGACGATCCCGACGAGGTCGCCGTGGTTCACCACCAGCACGGCGCCGATGTTCTTCTCCGCCATCAGCTTCGACACGGTCAGGACGGAGGTGTCCTCCGTCACCAGGATGAGTTCCTGCGACTTCACCACGTCCGGAACCAGCTTCCGCTTCATCATTTCCCCCAATTTGTAATTTGTTTACAAACTTAAGCGCTGCAGGGAAACAATAGCAAATATCGCGGGTGCAAAACTGCGGCAGAAGACCGCACCCCGATCGGGGTGGTCCGAATTACGGGGAGGTCCGAATTGGAGACCGGACGGGGAGGTCAGCGGCGGCGCAGGACGACGGTCAGGTTGTTGGCGGGCATCTCCACCAGCTCGGCGAGGGCGAAGCCGGCGGCGGCGCGCTCCACCGCGTCGGGGTCGCGCACGCCCCAGGCGGGGTTGCGGGCCTTCAGGTCGGCGTCGAAGGCGGCGTTGCTCGGCGCGCTGTGCCGCCCGCCGCGCATGAAGGGGCCGTAGAGCAGCAGCGGCGCCCTCACCGGCAGAAGGCGGGCGGCTCCGGCGAACAGGCCGAGCGCGGCCTCCCACGGGGCGATGTGGATCATGTTGATGCAGACCACCGCGTCGGCCGCCTCGACCGGCCAATCGGCGGCGGCGGCGTCGAGGTCCAGCGGGTCGCGCAGGTTGGGCAGCGCCGCGGCGGCGGCCCAGGAGCGGACGCTGTCGCGCAGGTCCGGGTCGGGGTCGCTCGGCTGCCACGTCACGCCGGGGAGCGCCGCGGCGAAGGCGGCGGCGTGCTGGCCGGTGCCGCTCGCCACCTCCAGAACCAGGCCTCGCGGCGGCAGGACGCGGCGGAGCACCTCCAGGATGGGGGCGCGGTTGCGCTCCGTCGCGGGGGCGTGGCGGCGGGAGTCTTCGGGGTGCAGCGGATCGAACATGACGGGAAGGCTAACCCCGCCCGGCGCCCAGGGCAACCGCGGCGGGGCCGCGCCGCCCGGCCATCCAGGCGCCGGCGGCGAGGAGGAGCGCGCCGGCCAGCACCGCGGCGGCGGCGCCCAGCAGGGCGGAATCGAACTGGCCGGTGCGCGCCACCACCAGACCGGCCGGCACCGGCCCGATGATCTGCCCCAGCCCGTAGACCGCGGTCAGCGCGCCGATGACGCGGGCCGACGCTCCGCCCGACAGGTGGCGGCCCAGCGTGAAGGACAGGGTGACGATGCCGACGAAGGTCCCGCCGAACAGCACCGCCGACAGCAGGGCCGCCGGGGACCCGGTGATGGGCAGCAGGATGCCCACCGCCTGCACCACATGGGCGAGGATCAGCGCCCGCCAGAGGCCGAGCCGCCGCCCCGCCGCCGCCCAGACGATGCCCGACGGCATGGCCGCCAGACCGGTGACCATCCAGGCCGCGGCGCCGAGCGGCGCCGTCTCCGGCATCGTCTTCAGGATGGCGACCAGGAAGGTGCCGGTGACGATGTAGCCGGCGCCCTCCAGGAAGTAGGCCAGCGTCAGCAGGATCATCGGCGCCGAGGGCCGGGCGGACGGGCCGGCGGAGGATCGGGCGGCGGTGTGGCCGGGCTCGCGCGGCGGGTCGCCCACCCACAGCCAGGACAGGGTGCCGAAGCCCAGGCAGGCCAGCCCCAGCCACAGCCAGTCGCCGCGCCAGCCCAGCCGGTCGCCCATGAGGGCGACGAACAGGCCGCTCGACGCGATGCCGAGGCCGACGCCGGTGTAGAGCCAGCCGGTCCAGGCCTCCCGCCCGGCGCGGGCCAGCGCGTCCAGCGTCATGGCGATGCCCAGGATGAACAGGCCGGCGCTGGCCAGTCCCGAGACGAAGCGCAGCGCGGCCCAGGCCGCCATGTCGTCGGTGAAGCCCATGCCGGCGGTGGAGGTGACGCTGGCGATCAGCGCGGTGCGGAAGACGGTGGTGCGCGCCGCGCCCTGCGGCACCAGCCCGGCGCCCAGCGCCCCCAGGAAGTAGCCGAGATAGTTCAGCGAGGCGAGCAGCCCCGCGGCGTCGGCGCCCAGCCCGGTCGCCGCCTGCATCGCCGGCAGGATCGGCGTGAAGGCGAAGCGCCCCACCCCCATGGAGATGACCAGCACCAGCACGCCGCCGATCAGCACCCGGACCATGGCTTCCCCCCGCAGGCTCGTTTTTTCGCGTGCGTCCATCCTCGCGCGGAGGAACCCTCATTTCTAATGATTTGTTTCGATGCTATGCTTCACTGTGAGTGATGGAAGGCGTCCGGATCGGGGAGGGTGACGATGGACCTCGCGGGCCTGCGGGTGGTGAAGGCGGTGGCGGACACCGGCAGCGTCAGCCGTGCGGCGGAGACGCTGAACTGCGTCCAGTCCAACGTGACGGCGCGGCTGAAGCGGCTGGAGGAGGACCTCGGCGTGCCGCTGTTCCTGCGGCTCAGCCGCGGCATGGCGCCGACGCCGGCCGGGCGGGTGCTCGCCGACTACGCCGACCGGGTGCTGCGCCTCGTCGCCCAAGCGCGCGACGCGGTGGCCGACGCGGCGGGGCGGGGCGGGCGGCTGTCCGTGGGCACCATGGAGACGACCGCAGCCGTGCGTCTGCCGCCGATCCTCGCCCGCTTCCACGCGGAGAATCCGGACGTCGACCTGACCATCGTCCCCGGCCCCACCGAAACCATGCTGGGGGAGGTGCTGGCCGGGCGCATCGACGGCGCCTTCGTCTCCGGGGCGGTGGAGCATCCCGAACTGGTCAGCCGGCCCGTCTTCGAGGAGGAGCTGGTGCTGGTCGAGCCGGCCAGCGGCATCACCAGCGAGTCCGGGCGGAACACCCTACTGGCCTTCCGGCGCGGCTGCGCCTACCGGGCGCGGGCGGAGACGGCGATGCGCGAGTCCGGGCGGGTTCCCTACCGGGTGATGGAGTTCGGGGCGCTGGAGGCCATCCTGGGCTGCGTCGGTGCCGGCATGGGCGTCACCGTCCTGCCCCGCGTCGTGGTGGAGCGGGAGCCCTGGCGCGGCCTGTTCACCGCCCGGCCGCTGCCGCCGGAACTGGCCCGCATGCCCACCCGTTTCGTCCGGCGGGTGGATTCCATGGAGACGGTGGCGCTGCGCACCTTCCTGGAGGCGGTCGCGGAGGGGAGCAGGGAGGGTGGGGCTGCGTCGCATGCGCCCACACAACCGGCGGGGTTGATCCCGTCTCGGGCGGCGTGCTAGGCAAGCGCCGCGGTCGGGCCATGGTCCTTTCATGACCTCGAACCGCGCCCACGCGCGAGCACGTCAGTCGAAGCGTCCATCGAAGCGACTCGAACCCCGGCGCGTGAACACCGCCGGAACTGGCGAGAACAGCGGAGAACGAATCATGCCCTACGTCGTGACGGAAGACTGCATCAAGTGCAAGTACACCGATTGCGTCGAGGTCTGCCCCGTGGATTGCTTCTACGAGGGCGAGAACATGCTGGTCATCCACCCGGATGAGTGCATCGACTGCGGCGTGTGCGAGCCGGAATGCCCGGCCGAGGCCATCGTGCCGGACACCGACGGCCGCGCGGAGAAGTGGATGGAGCTGAACCGCGACTACGCGGCGCAGTGGCCCAACCTGACCCGCAAGAAGGACGCGCTGCCCGACGCCGACGCCATGAAGGGCGTGGACGGCAAGTTCGACAAGTTCTTCTCTCCGAAGGCCGGCGGCTAAGCGGAGTCGGGACTATTGCAGTGCATGGCGTGCTTTTGCCGCCATGCAAAAACGACAGGTCGGCCATCGGCGGGCAACGTCAGAATCCGGACGGCTGCCCGCGCGTAGCCTTTGTAACCCGGCCGTAACATCGCTATAATACGCGCCCGGAGCCGGCCTCAGCGTCATTGCCGGATTTCCCATCGACCAAGGGCTCAGTGCAACAGTGCGCGGCGTGGAGGACCCCATCCCCACGGTGTGTCGTTGTCACCGGGCCTTTTTCGCCCCCTCCACCGGGGCGGCAAAATGGCGCGATCGCGAGAAGTGAGAGCCAACCCAAATGTCGAACAAGCTTGACTTCGAGGCCGGTGACTTCGTCGTCTACCCGGCCCATGGCGTCGGTCGGGTCGAGGGAATCGAGACCCACAGCATCGCTGGCATGGATGTTCAGCTCTACGCGATCACGTTCGAAAAAGAGCGCATGACGCTCAAGGTTCCGGTCGGCAAGGCCAAGGCCGCCGGCCTGCGCCGCCTCAGCACGAAGGACCGCATCAAGGTCGCCCTGGAGACGCTGCAGGGCCGTTCGCGCGTCCGCCGCACGATGTGGAGCCGCCGCGCCCAGGAGTATGAGGCCAAGATCAACTCGGGCGACCCGGTGGCCATCGCGGAGGTCGTGCGCGACCTGTACCGCGGCGCCGACCAGTCCGACCAGTCCTACAGCGAGCGCCAGATCTATCAGGCCGCCCTGGAGCGTCTGGCCCGCGAGCTGGCCGCCGTCGAGAAGATCGACGAGACCAAGGCCACCGAGCGGCTGGAGCTGGTCCTCAAGAAGGCCGCCTGACCGGCCGTCCGGGCCCTCTCCGGGAACAGGGGAGGGGAACCGGTTCCGGATTGTGATGTTGATGATGAAGGCGCGGCGCTTTGGCCGCGCCTTTGTCTTAAGTTTTCGTCTTTCGCCGGGTCCGCGCGGCGCCTACACTCCCGCCCCCGGCCTTCCTGTGGCCGGTCCGTGACCGCTGGATGGGGTGAGCGTCTCCGGCATGTCTGAAGCGCAGAAATTCATCGATCTTCGGAACCCGCGGCGCATCTGGGCCGTCGGTTCGATCCACGCCCAGACGGACCATCTCCACGCCGTGCACGAGGTGATCGCCGCGCGTTTCCTGCCCGGTGACCGGCTCGTCTATCTCGGCAACATGGTCGGCTGGGGCGAACGGGTGCTGGAGACGGTGGACGCGCTGCTGGCCTTCCGCACCTGGCTGCTCAGCTGGCGCGGCATGGAGGCCGGCGACATCGTCTATCTGCGCGGCGCGCAGGAGGAGATGTGGCACAAGCTGCTCCAGCTCCAGTTCGCGCCCGACCCGCAGCAGGTGCTCGACTGGATGACCCGCCACGGCGCGGGGACCACTCTGGCCGCCTATGGCGGCACGGTGGAGCAGGGCATGGCGGCGGCCCGCGGCGGCACCATGACGCTCGGCCGCTGGACCCAGGGGCTGCGTCAGGCGATGCACGCGCAGCCCGGTCACGAAAATGTGTTCAACACCCTGCGCCGCGCCGCCTACTGCACCGGACCCGAGCGGGGGGAGGGCGGCGTGCTTCTGGTCAGCGCCGGCGTGGACACCCGCCGCCCGCTCAACCACCAGGGCGACGCCTTCTGGTGGGGGGCGCCCGGTTTCGCCCAGATGTCAGAGCCTTACGGCGGTTTCGCCCGCGTCGTGCGGGGCTACGACCCGGCCCGCAAGGGCGTCGCGGTGACCGATCGCGTGGCCACCCTGGACGGCAATTGCGGGTTGGGTGGGCACCTCGTTTGTGGGTGCCTGTCGCCTTCGGGTGAGATCCTGGACCTGTTCCAGGTCTGACCCATCTCCCTTTTTCCTACCCGTCCTACCCATTCCTTCGGCCTCCGCCACCGAATCCCTTCCGGTGCGGATGATCCGAAACGTCTTGTCCTGCGTAAGACGTGCAACAGGGCGAGGGGAACGGCTGTTGTCCCAACCGTCGGCAATCCGAGGCGAACCGGCCCTGGTGAACCGGCGGACCATTGGACCTGAGGGGGCCTGTCCCTTCGGACTCCGCAGCACAGGGCACAAGCAGCCTGAAACGCGGCCGCCCAGATGGGAAGGAAGGGACGTATGGCTTACATCGACGATCCCGAGACTCAGCGCGCGAATCTGAGTTTCATCAAGGCCTCCATGCGTGAGCCTCTGCTGACGCGCGACCACGAATTCGAACTGGCCCGCAAATGGCGCGAGGGCGGCGACGAACGGGCCCTCCACGAGCTGGTGCGCGCCTACACCCGGCTGGTGGTGGCGACCGCCGCGCGATTCCGCAACTACGGCCTGCCCATGGGCGACCTCGTGCAGGAGGGCAATGTCGGGCTGATGCAGGCGGCCAGCCGCTTCGAGCCCGACCGCGAGGTGCGTTTCTCGACCTACGCGGCCTGGTGGATCCGCTCGGCCATGCAGGACTACATCCTGCGCAACTGGTCCATCGTCCGCACCGGCACCACCGCCGCCCAGAAGTCGCTGTTCTTCAACCTGCGCCGCCTGCGCGCCCGCATCGAGAGCCTCAGCCAGGGCGGCACCGGCTCCGGCAACGGCCTGACCAAGGAAGGCCGGGAGTGGATCGCCGGCGAGCTTCAGGTCGACGTGACCGAGGTCGAGGCGATGGAAATGCGCCTGTCCGCTTCCGACCAGTCGCTCAACTCCCCGGTCGCCGACGGCTCCGACGAGGATTGGCAGGATTTCCTGGCCGACCAGCGCCCCTCGCCGGAGGAGGTGGTGATCGGCATGCGCGACAGCCGCACCCGCTCGCAATGGCTGGCCGAGGCGCTGGGCGAACTCAGCCCGCGCGAACGCACCATCATCCAGGAACGCCGCCTGCGCGAGGAGGGCGCCACCCTGGAGCAGCTGGGCCGCGAACTGGGGGTGAGCAAGGAGCGGGTGCGCCAGCTCGAACACCGCGCCCTGCTGAAGCTGCGCCAGTCGATGCTGAAGCGGGTGGAAGGGTTCGGGGATCTGCTGGCGGACGCGTAGAAGCCACTTGTCCCCACCCTAACCCTCCCCCGCTGGGCGGGGGAGGGGACGACCGCGGCTTCGCATAAGGCACCCTCTCCCGCCCGGCGGGGGAGGGCCGGGGCGGGGGCAAGCCCACGCTACGCCTTCTCCTCCTCGCGGACCGCCCCCGCGCCATCTCCCCCGCCGTCGTCATCCAGCGTGACCCGCCACACCTCCGTCGTGCCGGTGCGGCCGCGGAGCGTGCGGTCACCGACGCAGTCCAGCGGGGCGGCGCCGTCGCCCTGGAAGGCGGTGGCGGCGCTGGACAGGACGATGACCTCCTCGTCCCCCTGAAGGGCGGAGGCCAGCTCCTCGATGCGGGCGGCGACGTTCACGGTGTCGCCGACGATCGTGTAGTTGATCCGGCTTTCCGACCCGATGTTGCCCACCACCACCGGCCCGGAATGCAGGCCGATGCGCACGCGGATCGGCGGCAGCCCCTCCGCCGCGCGGCGGCGGTTGCCCGCGCGTACGGCGCGGGTGATGGCGTGGGCGGCGCGCAGCGCGCGGGCGGCGTGGTCCGGCTGCTCCTCGGGCGCGCCCCAGAAGGCCATGATGGCGTCGCCGATGAACTTGTCCACCGTGCCGCCCTCCGCCTCGATGCAGTTGGCGAGCAGGGTGAAATGCTCGTTCAGCAGGGCGGCGGTGTCGGCGGCCCCCATATGCTCGGCCATGCGGGAGAAGCCGCGGATGTCGGTGAACATCACCGTCACCTCCCGCTCCTCCGACTGGAAGCTGGTCAGGCCGCCGCGGCGGTGCATCAGCCGCAGCACCAGCGCCTTCGGCACATAGGTCTCGAACCAGCGCAGCCCGGCGACCATGGCGTTGAAGGCGCTGTTGGCGCGGGCCAGCTCGCGCAGGCGCGAATCGGGAAGCTCCTCGATCGCGCGGAAGTCGAAGGTCCGGACATGGTCGGCGGCCTCGGCCAGATGGGCCACCTGGGTGCTGATGCGCCGCCCGACGATCAGCGCCACCGCCACCGAGATCAGCAGGATGCCCAGCCCGGCCAGCCCGGTGGTGTAGAGGCGGCGGACCTCGGCGCTGGCCTCGTTGGCGCGGAAGCTGATGCCGATGGTCCAGTCCTGCTGGCCGTAGCCGGCCATGCTGCGCATCAGGAACAGGTAATCCTCGTCCAGCACGTTGACGAGCCGGCCCTCCACCCGCTTCTTCAGGGCGTCCACCGGCTGGCCGGTCTGCCAGAGCGCCGCCAGCGCCGGGTCGGCCACCTGATCGATGCGCGGCAGGGGCGGGCCGTCGGTCTTGGTCGAGAAATCGAACTTCATGCCGGCCAGCGACGGGTGGGCCAGCACGTGCTGCCGGTCGAACAGGACGAAGGCGTTCAGCCCCTGCTCCACGTAGAGCGTGGACAGGAAGCGCGACAGGTCGCCCAGCGACACGCCGACGACCACCTGCCCCAGATAGGTGCCGTTGCGCCGAACCGGCTGGAACAGCGTGACGAAGCTGGTCCCCGCCTCCTTCGACCACAGCGGGTCGGCCCAGACGGCGGTGGTGCGGTCGGCGCCGTTGCGCAGCTCCGGCCCCAGTTCCGGCTCGTGGCGCAGATCCTCCCGCCCGATGTGGAGCTGGTTGCCCAGCCGGTCGGCGCGCAGGCCGGTGCGGTCGGGGTGGAAGAAGGCGATGCCGGTCACGTCCGGCGCCCCGGCCAGCGCGCCGCGCAGCGTGTCCTGGAGCGAGCGGGAATCGGCGGGGTCCAGCTCCCCCCGCTCCATCAGTCCGGCTACGAAACGGGCCATGTCCCGCGCGGGGTTGAGCTGGTTGCGAATGCGCACCTCCACCCCCGACAAGGCGAGGTCGGCGCGGTCGTTCAGCAGCGTGAAGGTGTTCCGGCTCGCGCTGACGAGGCCGAGCACGAGCACGCTCGCCACCGCCAGCAGCATCAGCGAGCCGAAGCCGGCCACCAGCACCGCCGCGATGGGCAGGCGCAGGCGCGGGCGGCCCAGCGCGGGCGGGCGCGTCCGGCGCGGACCACCCTTTTTGCGCACGGCCTCCTTCAGTCCGGAGACGCGCAAGCCGGTTCGCGGAAAACGCCGTTTGGTGGGGTGGTCAGCCATGGCGCGGAGCCTACAGGACGCACGCGGCCATCGGCAATCGGCCATCACGCCGCGTCCTGCAACGGTCACCCCGCCTTCGACCGGGGGCCTTCAACCGGGTGCCGTCAGCCGGTGATGATCTTCACCGGACGCCCGGGCTGGATCGGCGTGCCCGGCGGCAGGTCGTTGATGATCCGGAACAACTCCTCCGCGTAGGGTTCCCGCGGCATCTGGCTGACGAAGCCCTCGACGCTGTCGCCGGGCCGGGCGGTCTGCACGCGGATGCGCCGGGGCTGGTAGGACGCGGCCTCCTGCCGGGTCAGCCGGCGGAAGCTGTTGGCGGTCTGGCGAAAATCGCCGTCGAAGCGGGACAGCGCGCCGCCGGGGGCCAGGAAGGTGAAGCGGTACAGCGTGCCGGAGTCCGCGCGGATGGCGACCAGCCGCACGTCCACCGCCCCGGCGTCGGTCTTGCCCTGGGTCAGCGCGGTGGCCGCCGGCATGCCGTTGACGGTGAAGGATTGCAGGTCCCGCAGCGGCGCCCCCTGCGCCCAGGTGCCGGTCAGATAGGCGGCGGGGTCGCGCACGCCGGGCGCCTTGCCGCCGTCGAAGACGATGGCACCGCCGTTGGGCCCTTTGGCGATCACCTGCTCCGCCCCGTTGAGCAGGCTGTAGCCTTGCGGCACGTCGAAGGCGATGCCCAGCTGCGGGTGGGCGAAGCTGCGGCCGCGGACGAAGCCGTTCTCCGGGCTGTCGCCGTAGATCACCCCGTCCATCGCCGTCATGTAGGGATCGACGGGCCGCGCCCCGCGGGGCAGCTCGCGGGCGATGGCCGCCGCCTCGTCGACGCGCGCCGCGGTCTGCGGGTGGGTGGCGAAGAAATCGAAGCCGCCCTCCGCCGCCCCCTTGCCGGCGCGCAGGCCGTTGTATTGGGTGTCGCGGCGCATGGTCTCCAGGAAGGTCGCCATGGCGAAGGGGTCGTAGCCGGCGCGGTGCAGATACTCGATGCCCAGCCGGTCGGCCTCCGACTCCTGGCCGCGCGAGTAGCGGGCGAGCAGGGCGGTTCCGCCGATGTTGGCGATCTGCGCCAGCTCCGGGCTGCCCAGAACGAGGCCGATGCCGGCGGCGAGCAGCCCGGCGATGGTCTGGTTGGTCTGCCGCTCCTGGCCGTGGTGGGCGATGACGTGGCCGATCTCGTGCCCCAGCACGCTCGCCACCTCCGCCTCGTCCTTGGCGAGCGCCAGCAGGCCGCGGGTGATGTAGACGTAGCCGCCGGGCAGGGCGAAGGCGTTGACCACGTCGCTGTCCAGGACGGTGAAGGTCCAGGGGCCGGAACGGTCGGTCTGGGCGGCCAGCCGGTTGCCGATGCCGGTGATGTAGGCCTGCAGCCTCTGGTCGGGGTAGGCCCCGCCATACTGCGCGAGGATCTTGGGGTGTTCCTGCGCGCCGATCGACTCCTCGCTGCCGCCGAAGATCTGGGCGTCGGCCGGGGCACAGGCCGAGGTGAGCAGCAGGACGGCCAGCCCCGCGGCGGCGATCCGGCGCAGCGGGGACGGGGAAGACGGCTTGCGTTCGGTCGTCGGTTCGGGCGTCATGAGTCGTTATATCGGAAGGGGGTCTGCAGAGATCAAACTCCCCGTCCGGTCCGCCTGTTCCACGGCCTCCCGCCTTTGCCCGCCATGCCGCGCCGCATTCCTTCGCTGCTGCTCTCCGCCCTGCTGCTGATGGCGAACACCGCCGGGCCGCCGGAGCTGCGCGTCGCCGCGGTGAGCGACGGCGCCACCCTGCTGCTGGAGGACGGGCGCAGCCTGCGCCTGGCCGGGATCGAGCCCGCGGCACCGCCCATGGGGGCGGAGCCGGGCGATCCCTGGCCACTGGCCGAGGCGGCGCGGCAGGCGCTGGTGGAACTGGCCGTCGGGCAGCGCCTGACGGTGCGGGGGGAGGCGCGGACCGACCGGCACGGGCGCCTGCTGGCCCAGGTGACGCGCGGCGACGGGCTGTGGCTCCAGGGCGAACTGCTGGCGCGCGGCCTCGCCCGCGTGCACACCCGGCCCGACGCCCGCGCCCTGGCCCGCGAGATGCTGGTGGCGGAGGCCGGCGCGCGGGCGGCGGAGCGCGGCATCTGGCGGACCCGCGCCTACGCCGTGCGGCCCGCCGACCCGGACGCGCTGCGCCGCGACCGCGACAGCTTCCAGATCGTCGAGGGGCGGGTGCTGCGGGTGAGCAAGGCGGGCGGCGACGCCTATCTGGACTTCGGCGAGGACTGGCGGACCGACGTCACGGTGCACATCGGGCGGGCCGCCTTCCCGGCCTTCGTCGCCGCCGGCATCGACCCGCTGTCCTACGAGGGGCGGGTCGTCCGGGTGCGCGGCTGGGTGGGTCTGCGCGCCGGCCCGCTGATCGAGGCGACCCATCCCGAGCAGATCGAGCGGCTGGATGACCCCGCCCCGCCCCTCCGCGCCTCACGACGCACTCCATCCCCGCCGCCGGAACCTTCCGACGACGACGAGGAGTGAGCCTGTGGCGGACGACGGACGGGCGTCCTACACTTGCTTCCATTCGGCCCGGACTGACAGGACCTCTTCATGCCCCGCAGCGAGCTTTTCCCGCCCATCGACCCCTACCAGACCGGCTTTCTGCCCGTGGACGACATCCACACGCTCTATTGGGAGCAATCGGGCAACCCGCGCGGCGTGCCGGTGCTGTTCCTGCACGGGGGGCCGGGGGCGGGCGCCTCGCCGACGCACCGGCGCTTCTTCGACCCCGGCCATTACCGCATCGTCGTGATGGACCAGCGCGGGGCGGGCCGCTCCACCCCGCTGGGCGAGGTCCGGCGCAACACGACCGAGCTGCTGGTGGAGGACGCCGAACGGCTGCGCCGCCATCTGGGCATCGAGCGCTGGCTGCTGTTCGGCGGAAGCTGGGGATCGACGCTGGCGCTGGCCTACGGGCAGACCCACCCGGAACGCTGCCTGGGGCTGATCCTGCGCGGCATCTTCCTGATGCGGAAGGCGGAGATCGACTGGTTCCTCTACTCCATGCGCACGATCTTCCCGGAGGCCTGGGCGGCCTTCGCCGGCCACATCCCGTCGGAGGAGCGCGGCGACCTGCTGGAGTCCTACTGGCGGCGGCTCAACGCGCCGGATGCGGCGACCCGCATGGCCGCGGCGCGGGTGTGGAGCCTGTACGAGGGGTCCTGCTCCTCGCTGCTGCCCTCGCCGGAGCTGATCGCGACGAGCGCGGAGGACACCCACGCGCTGGGCCTCGCCCGCATCGAGGCGCATTACTTCCGCTCCAACCGCTTCACCCCGGAAGACAAGCTGCTGCGCGACGTGCACCGCATCCGGCATCTGCCGGGGGCGATCGTCCAGGGCCGCTACGACATCGTCTGCCCGATCACCAGCGCCGACGAGCTGCGCCGCGCCTGGCCGGAGGCCGACTACCGCGTGGTGCCCGACGCCGGCCATTCCGCCATGGAGCCGGGCATCCGCGCCGCCCTGGTCCAGGCGACCGAGCGCTTCAAGGAATACCGGTAGGGGAGAGGGGGCGCGCCGGGTCCCCTCATACCTCTCCCGCATTCGCTCCCCCTTGCGCTGCGGCGTGGCCGCGCGTATAACCCTGCGCTCCAACGGGCGGCGAGGCCGGGTCCGAGACCCAGGGCATGCCCAACCGTCAGTCGGGAACATCCAACGCAAGGATTGAAAATGCCCAAGCTGAAGACGAAGAGCGGCGCCAAGAAGCGCTTCAAGGTGACCGCGTCCGGTAAGGTGCGCGCCCAGGCGGCTTTCAAGCGCCACTGCCTGGAGCAGAAGAGCCCGAAGATGAAGCGCAACGCGCGCGGCATGATGACCCTGGCCGAGCCGGACCAGAAGATCGTGCTGAAGAACTGGCTGCGCAACGCTTGATATCGTAAGGGAATCTGAACCATGGCTCGTGTTAAGCGCGGCGTCACCACGCACGCCCGTCACCGCAAGATCCTGAAGCTCGCCAAGGGCTACCGGGGCCGCAACTCCAAGAACTTCCGCATCGCGATCGAGAAGGTCGAAAAGGCCCTTCAATACGCGTATCGCGACCGCCGCAACAAGAAGCGCGATTTCCGCGGCCTGTGGATCCAGCGCATCAACGCCGGTGTCCGCCAGTACGGCCTGACCTACTCGCGCTTCATCAACGGCATCAAGCTGGCCGGCATCGAGATCGACCGCAAGGTCCTGTCGGATCTGGCCGCCCGTGAGCCGGAGGCCTTCAAGGCCATCGTCGATCAGGCCCAGGCCGCTCTCGCCTCCAAGGCCGCCGCCTAAAGGGTTCGCCGCGCAAGCGGAAACCCCGGTCCGGCGCCGGACACGAAAGAAGGGAGCCGTGCCTCTGGGCCGGCTCCCTTTTTCTTTACGCTCGCACTTCCTTATGGCTCGCGGGAAATGACATGCTCGATGCGCTGAAAGACGAACTCCTGTCGCAGGTCAACGCCGCTGGCGACCTCGCGGCCCTCGAAGAGGTGCGGGTCACCGCGCTCGGCAAGAAGGGGCGCATCACCGGCTTCATGAAGGAGCTGGGCGGGCTGTCGCCCGACGAACGGCGCGAGCGCGGCCAGCAGCTCAACGCGCTGAAGGACGAGATCGCCGCGGCCATCGACGGCCGCAAGGCCGACCTCGCCCGCGCCCATCTGGAGGCCCGCCTCCAGGCCGAGCGCATCGACGTCACCCTGCCGGTCCGTCCGGAGACCGAGGGGCGCATCCACCCGATCAGCCAGACCATCGACGAGATGGTGGCGATCTTCGCCGAGATGGGCTTCAGCGTCGCCGAGGGGCCGGACGTCGAGGACGACTTCCACAACTTCACCGCCCTGAACTTCCCGCCAGGCCACCCCGCCCGCGACATGCACGACACCTTCTATCTCCCGGACAACGGAGACAAGAAGATGCTGCTGCGCACCCACACCAGCCCGGTGCAGGTCCGCACCATGCTGAACAAGAAGCCGCCGATCCGCATCATCGCGCCGGGCCGCACCTACCGGTCCGACTACGACATGACCCACACCCCGATGTTCCACCAGATCGAGGGGCTGGTCATCGACGAGGCGACCCACATGGGGCACCTCAAGGGCTGCCTGATCGAGTTCTGCCGCGCCTTCTTCGACGTGGACGACCTGCCGCTGCGCTTCCGCCCCAGCTTCTTCCCCTTCACCGAACCCTCGGCGGAGGTGGACATCGGCTGCTCCCGCAAGGGCGGCGAGCTGAAGCTCGGCAACTACGGCGACTGGCTGGAGATCCTGGGCTGCGGCATGGTGCACCCCAACGTGCTGGAGGCCTGCGGCATCGACAGCACCAAGTACCAGGGCTTCGCCTTCGGCATGGGGATCGAGCGCGTGGCGATGCTGAAATACGGCATCCCCGACCTGCGCACCTTCTTCGAAGCCGACCTCCGCTGGCTGAAGCATTACGGCTTCGTGCCGCTCGACGTTCCCAGCATGGCCCAGGGCCTGACGCGCTAAAGGAGCCGGACCCATGAAGTTCACGCTGTCCTGGCTGAAGGACCACCTGGAAACCGACGCCACGCTCGACCAGATCGTGGAGAAGCTGACCGCCCTCGGCCTGGAGGTCGAAGGGGTGGAGGACCGCTCCAAGGAACTGAAGCCCTTCCGCGTCGCCCACGTCGTCTCCGCCGAGAAGCACCCGGACGCCGACAAGCTGCGCGTGCTGGTCGTCGACACCGGCACCGAGACGCTCCAGGTCGTCTGCGGCGCGCCCAACGCGCGCGCCGGGCTGAAGGGCGTCTTCGCGCCGGAGGGGGCCTACATCCCCGGCTCCGACATCACGCTGAAGAAGGGCGTCATCCGCGGCGTCGAGTCGAACGGCATGATGTGCTCCGAGCGCGAGCTGAAGCTGTCGGAGGAGCACAACGGCATCATCGAGCTGCCCGAGGACGCGCCGGTCGGCGTGGCCTACGCCGACTATGCCGGCCTCGGCGACCCGGTCATCGACATCAGCCTGACGCCGGACCGCGCCGACTGCGCCGGTGTGCGCGGCATCGCCCGCGATCTCGCCGCCGCCGGTCTGGGCCGGCTGAAGCCGCTGACGGACGGCCTGCTGAACGCCGAGCCGGTCAAGGGCGCCTTCCCCAGCCCGCTCGGCGTGGCCAACGAGCGCACCGACGCCTGCCCGCTGTTCGTCGGCCGCGTCATCCGCGGCGTGAAGAACGGGCCGTCGCCGAAGTGGCTGCAGGACAAGCTGGTCGCCATCGGCCTGCGCCCGATCTCGGCCCTGGTCGACATCACCAACTACCTGACCTTCGACGCCGCCCGCCCGCTGCACGTCTTCGACGCGGACAAGGTGAAGGGCGGCATCGTCGTGCGCATGGCCCGTCCCGGCGAACGGCTGAAGGCGCTGAACGGCAAGGAGTACGACCTCGACGGCGAGATGACCGTGATCGCCGACCACGAGCGCGCCGAGTCGCTGGCCGGCATCGTCGGCGGCGAGGACACGGGCTGCACCGAGACGACCGTCAACGTTTTCGTCGAGGCGGCCTTCTTCGACCCGGTGCGCACCGCGCAGACCGGCCGGCGCCTGGGCATCGACTCCGACGCGCGCTACCGGTTCGAGCGCGGCGTCGATCCGGCGGCGGTCGTGTCGGGGATGGAGCGGGCCACCCGCCTGATCCTGGAGATCTGCGGCGGCGAGGCCTCCGACCTCGTCATCGCCGGCGAGGAGCCGCAATGGCGCCGCACCCTGACGCTGCGTCCGGGCCGGGTCGCCGCCCTGGGCGGCGTCGCGGTGCCGCGCGACGAGCAGACCCGCATCCTGATCGATCTCGGCTGCGAGATCGCCGGCGAGGATGTGGACGGCACGCTGCGCGTCGTTCCCCCCTCCTGGCGCGCCGACATCCACGGCGAGGCCGATCTGGTGGAGGAGGTGCTGCGCATCCACGGCTTCGACGCCATTCCCGCGACGCCGCTGCCGCGCGAGAGCGTGCTGACCCGCCCGGCGCTCTCCACCAAGCAGCGCCGCGTCGGGTTGGCCAAGCGCACGCTGGCCGTCCGCGGCCTGTCGGAAGCCGTTACCTGGTCCTTCATGGCCGGTCCGGTGGCCGAGCTGTTCGGCGGGGTCGGCGAGGGGCTGACGCTGGTCAACCCGATCAGCGCCGATCTCGACGTGATGCGCCCGTCGATCCTCGGCAACCTGATCCAGGCGGCCGGGCGCAACGCCGACCGCGGCTATGCCGACGCCGGCCTGTTCGAGGTCGGCCCGGCCTTCCGCAAGCCGTCGCCGGACGGGCAGGACATCGTGGCCGCCGGCATCCGCGCCGGCAACGCGGTGCCGCGCCATTGGGCGGAGAAGGCCCGCGGCGTCGACGCCTTCGACGCCAAGGCCGACGCGATGGCCGTGCTGGAGGCCGCCGGCGCCCCGGTGACCAACCTGCAGGTCACCACCGACGCGCCGGGCTGGTACCATCCCGGCCGCTCGGGCGTGCTGCGCCTCGGTCCCACGGTGATGGCCCGCTTCGGCGAGATCCACCCGACCGTCCTCGCCACGCTGGGCGTCAAGGGGCCGGTGGTCGGCTTCGAGGTCTTCCTCGACGCCGTCCCGCTGCCCAAGAAGAAGGGCGGCACGGCGCGTCCGCTGGTCCAGCTCTCGCCCTTCCAGCCGCTGGAGCGCGACTTCGCCTTCGTCGTCGGCAAGGATGTCGAGGCCGACAAGCTGATCCGCGCCGCCAAGGGCGCCGACAAGGCGCTGGTCAAGGACGTGACGGTCTTCGACGTCTACCAGGGCACGAACGTCGACGAGGGCAAGAAGTCCGTCGCGCTCTCCGTCACGCTCCAGCCGACCGAGCGCACCCTGACCGAGCCGGAGATCGAGGCCATCGGCCAGAAGATCGTCGCCGCGGTCGCCAAGGCCACGGGGGGCAGCCTGCGCAGCTGAACCTTGCGCACTCAAAGGCTGTAGACTCGGAAAAGGGTTCAATTTCGTAAGACAAAGTTCGGGCCCCCGTCGCAAGGCGGGGGCCCATTGTTTTTCCATGTCCGAATGGAACGGCTCCCGATGTGGACAGTTCAAAGGATTGTTCCGGAGGCGACACGTCTGGATTGGCAGAGAATGGTGTGGTCCATTGTTTGGGCCGCGTTTGTGCGTCGCATCCGGACGTGCCTCATATGCGCTTTTTCAGAGTTGAATGGAGTTTGTCCATCAGATAAAGCGAATGAACATAAGTTTGCAAATCATGCTTCCGTATTGTCGCGATGCTGCGCATCGCTGCCTATAAATTTCAGAAATGGAATGTTTTCTTTCCACGATACACGGCAGGCATTCCAGAAAATTTGTCCCGCTGATATTTCGATTTTTTTAATATTTTTCGTTCTTTTTTGAAGCGGTCATGTTGGAAACGGCGCGGGGTGCCTTGGCTCCGCCGCCCTCAGACTTGGTGAAGAATCCGATGGTGAGCTTTACGAACGACCACGCCAGACCCGCTTCCATCCTCGCCATGACCGGGGATGCCGGTGGTGGGCCGGGGGGCGGTGGTGGCGGCGCGTTCCGCCGCGAGGATGGCGATGGAGGCACACCGGACGAGGCCAGCCGGCTGGTCATCGTGGTGGATGACGACCGGTCGATCGTGGAAGGCTTGGCGCTGCTTCTGGAGGCCTGGGGGTACGACGTGATGACCGCCCTGTCGCTGACCGAGCTGGCGCAGCGGCTGCCGCAGGCGCCCGGCCGTCCGGGGCTGGTCCTGGCCGATCACTTCCTGCCGGCGGGGGGCACGGGCGCCCAGGCGGTGGAGATGGTGCGCGCCCATGTCGGCGCCGCGGTGCCCGCCCTGATCCTGACCGGCGACACCATGCCGGAGCGTCAGGTCGAAGCCGCCGCCCTGGGCTGCCGGCTGCTGCACAAGCCGGTGCAGATCGGTCCGCTCAAGGACATGGTGGACACCCTGATGAACGGCGCCGGCTGACCGCGCCCACGGGAACGGGGCGTCCGCCTCACGTCCGGCGCAGGTTGCCGGACACCGCCAGGAAGGCGTCCACCACCAGCGGATCGAACCGGCTGCCCGACAGGCGCCGGATCTCCGCCACCGCCACATCATGGTCCAGCGCCTTGCGGTAGGGACGGTCGCGGGTCATGGCGTCGAAGCTGTCGGCCACCGCGACGATGCGGGCGCTCAGCGGGATGGCGTCGCCCTGCAGGCGGTCGGGATAGCCGGTGCCGTCCCAGTTCTCGTGATGCGAGCGGGCGATCTCCGCCCCCAGATGCAGATGCGTCCGTCCCTCGGACCGCCGGCTGGCGCGGTCCAGCAGGTCCCAGCCCATGGTGGTGTGGGCCTGCATGAAGGCCCGCTCCTCCGGGGTCAGCGGCCCGGTCTTGCCGAGGATGGCGGGGTCCAGCGTGGCGTTGCCGACATCGTGGAGGATGGCGGCCAGACCGACCGACTCCAGGAACAGCGTGTCGAGGATGGCGGGATAACGCCCCTCCTCGGCCAGCCGGCGGGCGATGCGGTCGGTCACCAGGGCGATGCGCGGGCCGGCCTCGGCCTCCGCGCCGGGATGGCCGGCGCGCTCGGCCAGATCGGCCATGGCGATGACCGTGTGTTCCTGGCTGCGGCGCAGCTGCTCGTAGAGATGCAGGTTGTCGAAGCCGACGGAGATCTTGCGGCAGAACACCTCGATCAGGTTGCGGTCGAGGTCCGACAGCGGCCGGTCGGAACTCAGATAGACCACGTTCTCCCGGTCGTTCGGCGTGCGGATGTAGAGCGTACAGTGGTCGGCGGCGTAGCGGTTGCCGCGCGATTCCAGGCAGCGCTTCACCTCCGCCAGGACGGCGGGCTCGACATGGTTGGCCGCCGGCTCGTCGATCAGCGTCTCGAAGCGGCCGGAGCCGGCCAGCACATACAGCCCGTCCGCCGCGCCGCTGATGACCGGGCCGCGCTGCACGCACAGGATGGCGTCGGGCCCGACGCCGAGGATGCCGGAGAGCTGGGTCAGCACGCCCGCGGCGAACAGCTTCATCGAGCGCGCCTGGAACAGCGACGACGACGCCTCGATGATCTTCTCCAGTCCGCGCCGGTTCATCTCGATCGCCATGATGTCCTCGTAGGAGCGCAGGGCGGCGACCGTGGTGGTGAACAGCTGCTGGGCGGTGAGCTGCGTCTTGGCCTTGTAGTCGTTGATGTCGTAATCGAGGATCACCGCGCGTTCCGGCGCCTGGCCGGGCTGGCCGGTGCGCAGGATGATGCGGACGTGGCGGTTCTTCAGCTCCTCGCGGATGTGGTGGACGAGCTGCAGCCCGGCGTCGTCGGTCTCCATCACCACGTCCAGCAGGATGATGGCGATGTCCTCCTCGCGCTCCAGGATCGCCCGCGCCTCCGCCGCGGAATAGGCGGAGATGAACTCGGCGGGGCGGCCCTTGTAGGCGAAGTCGGCCAGGACGAGCTTGGTGATGGAGTGCACCTCCGGCTCGTCGTCCACGATCAACATCTTCCATCGGTTCCCGGTGGCCGGCGACCCGGTTTCGCCGTTGCCGTCGCCGTCCTGGTCGTCCAGAAAAAGGAACTCGTCGTCGGAGTCGGTCATGGGCACAGCCTGGGGCGGAGCGGGCGGGGAAGTAAGAAAGATTAACACGGCACGGCCGCGCCCGCCTACCGCCACGATCGATGCATTTTCGACGAAAAAGCTCAGTAATTTAACGGAGGCGGCGCGTCTCTGCCGCATGGTGGAGGGCGCCGCCGGGGGGCAGGCCAGGGTCAGGCCAGCAGTCAGAAGGTGTCCAGCTCGATCACCCAGCAGTCCATGGAACGCTGCGCCAGCGCGCCGCAGACATTGTCGACCTGCGTCCGGGTGAAGGGACCGACGCCCATCTGGTAGGTGGTGCGGGCGCCGCGGAAGACCGGCCAGACCATCGGCGGCAGGTCGCGGTAGGCCGTCCCCGGGCCGTAGGTGAACTCCTGCCAGGCCCGCAGCCCCTCGGCGTGGCTGACATACTCGCCGAGCCGCGCGGCGAACAGCGGCCCCGGCTCGATCGGCGGCATGCCGGGCAGCGGGTAGGGGGCGACCACCCCGATCAGGCCGTCCGTCGTGGCGACCGCCCGCGTCCGGCCGGGCATGCCCAGCGTGACCCGCCCGTTCGCGGAATCGATCAGGCTGACCACGTCGCCCTTGCGCAGGGTGAAGCTGCGCCGCTTCTTGTTGTCGAGGATTTCCGTCGCCTTGATGGCGTCCGCCGCCACGACATAGCCCTGGGCCGGCACCTGCGCGGCGATCTCCCAGGCGCTGCGCGGCACCACGGCGGCGCCCCGGTGGAACACCGGCGGCTTGCCGGACGAGGGCGGCGGGCCGCCGGCGCTGGTCCCGGCGGCGGTGGCGCCCATGGCGGCGGTGATCGAGCGCGACACCATCAGCGCCGGGTCCAGCGAGTCGGAGGGCACATAGCCGATGGGCTGGCCGCCGATGGCGACCTCGGTCCAGCTGGTGCCGCGCGGCGTGCCCAGCGCGTTCAATGCCTTGCCGCGCGGCAGGGTCTGGATGATGCGGGCGTCGGCGTTGGGGCCGATGCGCACCTCGATGTCGCGGTTCAGCACCACCTCGCCGGTCAGCGGCGCGCCGATGGCGACGGGGCTCTGCGCCAGGGCACCGTCCGGGGCGAACCACATCGTCGCCGCGGCCAGGATCAGCCGCAGCGCCAGGGCGCGGGAGGCGGTGGTGGAACGCGTGCGCACGGCGGTGGACCCCTTTGGAGGAAGGCCCATTTTGCCCTGGTCCGCCCCGCCGGGGCAACCCGGCGCGTGCGCGCCGGGGCGAATGTCACGGAGCGGCACGGCCCGTCAGGCCGCGCGATCTCCGCCCCGGCCCCCGCCCACCAGATCGTGGATCGCCTCGGCCAGCAGGCGGACCGGCTTGGCGGCCATGCCGGGGGCGCGGTGCAGCGCGATGTCGATGTCCGGCAGGGCGGGAAAGCCGTCCGCCGCGGTCAGCCGGCGCAGGCTGGGCGGGACGGTGCATTCCTCCATGGCGGTGACGCCCAGCCCGCCCAGAACGGCGCCATGGACCGCCACCACGCTCTTGCTGATGAAGGCGACGCGCCAGCCGCGCCCGATGTCCTCCAGCGCCGCCACGGCGAGGTCGCGCACCACGCAGCCCTTGGGGAACAGGGCCAGCGGCAGCGGGTCCTCGCGCTCGATGGGAGTGGCATCGACGACGGTGGAACGCGGCGGGGCGACCCAGGCCACCGGCTCCCGTCGGACCAGTTCGCCGCTGCGGCTGTCGGGGTGGCGGGTGACCAGGGCAAGGTCGTAGCGGCCCTTGTCGATCTCCGCCACCAGATCGGGGCTGTTGTCGCAGATCACCTCCACCGGCACGTCGGGGTAGGCGGCGGCGAAGCGGGCCAGCACGCCGGGCAGCAGCATGGTGGCGTAGTCGTCCGGCGTGCCGATGCGCACGCTGGCCACCGTGGCGGGCCGGCGCATCAGCGTCAGCACCTCGTCGTTCAGGGTCAGCATCCGCCGGGCGTAGGTCAGCAGAAGCTCACCCTCCCGCGTCAGGTGAACGCTTTTGGTGTCGCGCTGGAAGACGCGGGTGCCCACCACCTCCTCCAGCCGGCGGACCTGCTGGCTGACGGCGGCCTGGGTGCGGCCCAGCGTGTCGCCGGCACGGGTGAAGCTGCGCGCGTCGGCGACGGCGACGAAGGCGCGCAGGAGGTCGGTGTCGAGGTTGGCCGGCATGGTCACGCATTCAAGCAGAGGGGGCACGCGGGTTCAACGCGCGAAAGGACCATCACGATCTGTGATGATCCTCATAAAGCCTATTCGTTTCCAAGATTTTTCGCGCGGGCGCAGAGTGCCCTCCGATCTTCGGGAGGGCTGAGCGATGGGCGTGTTCGACGCGATGACGACGGTGGTGCTGGAGGCCGGACGGCTGGACCGCCGGGAGGAGCGCCGGACCGGCAGGGTGCCGCCGCCGCGCCGCTTCCGCCTGCCGCGGATGCCGGCCCTGCCGGCGTTGCTGCTGGCGATCCTGGTGGTGTGAGGGCGGGATCAGGGGGCGGGCGTGTTGTCGGCGGGCGTTGCGGTGGCGGGTGCCGGCTCGGGAGCGGGCGCCGCAACCGGCGCCGCGGACGGGGTGAGACGGAGCGGGGCGGCGGCGCTGTCCGGAGCCGCGGCCGCCGGAGCCGGGGCGTCCACCGGCGGTTCCGCCGGAGTCGGGGCGGGAAGCTCCTTCGCCTCGATCGCCTCGGCGGGCTTGACCTCGTTCTTGACCTCGTCCTTGGCCGCCTCCCTCACCTCATCCTTTGCGGCGGGGGCCGGCGTCGGGTCCGTGGAGTAGTCGGCGACGATGCGGGCCTGGCTGCCGGCGATGACCAGCACCTTCTGCCCGATCTCGATGGGCTTCTCTTCCCGCTGGGTGACCGACAGAAGCTCGCCGTCCGGTTTGCGGACGATGTATTCCCAGCCCGTGGTGTCGCCGGTCACATGCTCGATCGAGGTGCCGAGCAGCCCGCCGATGGCCGTGCCGCCGACCGCGCCCAGCGCCGCGTTGATGCCGAAGGTGCCGGACTGCGAGCCGAGCACGCCGCCCGCGGCCCCGCCGGTGACCGCGCCGACGGTGCCGTTGGTGCTGATCTTGACCTGACGGAACCCGATGACGACCGCCCGCTCCACCTTGTTCGCCTGCTGCGTCGCGCTGGCGGCGTAGGTGTTCGGGGAGTAGTTCGGGGTGCAGCCTGCGAGGATGCCGGCGACCAGGGCCGCGGCGGGCAGGCCAAACATGACAGTGCGTGTCACGGGACATCATCCGTTTGGAAGCCTGACCGGGTGATAGGCGATTCCGCGCGGCGAGTCATTCGACTTTTTGTGGGCTCCGGGATGCGTGGACAAAAAGAAAGCGGGCCATTCCGGACCCGCTTTCCATCATGCAACCACCGGACCGAGGCTTACTCGTCGCCCATCTTGAGGGCGGCGATGAAGGCGCTCTGCGGGATTTCGACTTGGCCGAACTGGCGCATGCGCTTCTTGCCTTCCTTCTGCTTGTCCAGCAGCTTGCGCTTGCGGCTGATGTCGCCGCCGTAGCACTTGGCCGTCACGTCCTTGCGCAGCGCGCCGATGCTCTCGCGGGCGATGATCTTGCCGCCGATGGCCGCCTGCACGGCGATCTTGAAGAGCTGGCGCGGGATCAGCTCCTTCAGCCGCTCGCAGAGCTGGCGGCCGCGCCGCTCCGACTGGGAGCGGTGGACGATCATCGACAGGGCGTCCACCGGCTCGGCGTTCACCAGGATCGACATCTTCACGAGGTCGCCTTCCTCGTAGCTGTCCATCTGGTAGTCGAAGCTGGCGTAGCCGCGGCTGATCGACTTCAGCCGGTCGTAGAAGTCGAAGACCACCTCGTTCAGCGGCAGGCGGTAGACCAGCATGGCGCGGGCGCCGGCGTAGGTCAGCTCGATCTGCTGGCCGCGCCGCTCGGTGCAGAGCTGGAGGATGCCGCCCAGATACTCGTCGGGCAGCATGATGGTGGCCTTGATCCACGGCTCGTCGATGCGGTCGATCTTCATCACGTCCGGCATGTCCGCCGGGTTGTGCAGATCCATCACCGTGCCGTCGGTCATGTAGAGCTTGTAGACCACCGACGGCGCCGTGGTGATCAGGTCCAGGTTGAACTCGCGCTCCAGCCGCTCCTGGATGATCTCCAGATGCAGCAGGCCGAGGAAGCCGCAGCGGAAGCCGAAGCCCAGCGCCGCCGACGTCTCGGCCTCGTAATGGAAGCTGGCGTCGTTCAGCTTCAGCTTGCCCAGGGAATCGCGCAGCCGTTCGAAGTCGGCGGCGTCCACCGGGAACAGGCCGCACCACACCACGGGGATGGACGGCTTGAAGCCGGCCAGAGGCTCGGCCGCCGGGCGGCGGTCCTCGGTGATGGTGTCGCCGACCTTGGTCAACGTGATGTCCTTGATGGCGGCGGTGATGAAGCCCATCTCGCCCGGCCCCAACTCGCCGGTCAGCAGCGCCTTCGGGGTGAAGACGCCGACGCGGTCGACCTCGTGGGCGCTGCCGGTGGACATGAAGCGGACCTTCTGGCCGACCTTCAGCCGCCCGTCCACCACGCGCACCAGGATGACCACGCCGAGATAGGGGTCGTACCAGGAATCGACCAGCAGGGCCTTCAGCTCGCCGTCGGCGTTGCCCTGGGGCGCCGGAAGGCGCTGCACCACGGCTTCCAGCACGGCGTCGATGTTCAGGCCGGTCTTGGCCGAAATCTCCACGGCGTCGGTGGCGTCCAGGCCGATCACGTCCTCGATCTGCTGCTTCACGCGGTCGGGCTCCGCTGCGGGCAGGTCGATCTTGTTGAGGACCGGAATGATCTCGTGGTTGTTGTCGATCGCCTGATAGACGTTGGCGAGCGTCTGCGCCTCCACACCCTGCGAGGCGTCCACCACCAGGATCGAGCCCTCGCAAGCGGCGAGGCTGCGGCTGACCTCGTAGGCGAAGTCGACGTGGCCCGGCGTGTCCATCAGGTTCAGCGTGTACTGCTGCCCGTCCTTGGCCTTGTAGAGCAGGCGGACGGTCTGCGCCTTGATGGTGATGCCGCGCTCGCGCTCGATGTCCATGCTGTCGAGCACCTGTTCGCGCATCTCGCGCGAATCGAGGCCGCCGCACTGCTGGATCAGACGGTCGGCAAGGGTCGACTTGCCGTGGTCGATGTGCGCGATGATCGAGAAATTGCGGATGTGCGAAAGGTCAGTCATCGGTGCCCGGAGCCCTGGTTTGGGGCGGAACATAGGGCGGACGGACGATGCGCGCAATGGAGAAGGGTGACGGTCCGGCTTTGGCCGACGTCGGCCGCGGCCCGTGGGGCGGCTCCCCTCGCGTCCCATGCCGTGAACCGCCGGGCGACAACCATGCCGCGCGCCGGCCCTGCGCGGCGCCGCCCACAGCACGGTGCGGCGTCCGGCCTTTTCCCTTTACCGTCCCGCGCCGGCCATGGACTATGGCGGCGCGAAGCGTGCCCTTGGGGGATCATTCATGAAATGCGCGGTGATCATCCCGGTCGGGCCGGGGCACGACGGTTTGTCCGAAGAGGCGGCGGCCTCCGTCGAGACGGCGTTCCGCGCCGACCAGGGACCCTTTTCCGACGTGATGATCCTGCGCATCCCCGACCCGGACGGTGCGATCGGCCGCTCACGGTGCCGGAACGTCGGCGTCGAGCACGCCATCCAGCACGGTGCGGAGTGGGTCTTCTTCCTGGACGCCGACGATTTGATGGATCGCGACGGCTTCGCGGCGGTCCGCAGCCATGTGGCGGACGTCGACGCCGTGTTCGGGATGATCGCCGAGCAGTGGTACGGATCGGACGTGGTGACGTTGCGGGAAAAGCAGGTGGGGGCGACCACCCTTTTGTCCGACATCCTCCTGAACGATCCGTATCTGACGTTGCAGATGGGGCATTTCGTCCGCGCGCGCGTCGCGCGATCCATCCCGTTCGACGAGTCCATGGATACCGGCGAGGACTTCAAATACTACCTGGAACTCTGGCGGACGCACCGATGCTGCAAGATCGGGCAGCCGCTCTTCATCAACCGGCGCGGCGCCCACTCCACCGGCCCGCGCTCGGCCGATGGCGGCGGGTGGCGCCAAGCCGTGACGCGGGTGTTCGGCACGTTCTTCCGCAACCACCCGATCGTGATCAACTTCGTGGTGTCCGGCGTGAAGGTCGGCTTCGCCATCGCCAACCCGTTCGACATGATCCATCGCCATTACCTGCGCCGCGTGTTCTTCGAGCAGGAGGAACTGGACTGTCTGCGGGGTCTCGTGCCCGCCGGGTCGTCGATCCTTGAGATCGGCGCCAACGTGGGGAACCACGTCGTCTACTATGGCCTGTTCATGGCGCCGCGCCGCATCATCGCGGTCGAGCCCAACCCGGCGGCCCTGCATTTCCTGAAGAAGAACGTGGAGATCAACCGGCTCGACCCGGCGACGGTCACCGTCCTGGAGTGCGGCGTCGGGGACCGCACCGGTTCCTTCGAGGTGAGTGTCGCCGACGAGGCCAACCTGGGTGCGGCGCGCCTCGTCCCGGCGGAGGACGGGCGCGTCGCCGTCCACCCCATCGACGATCTCGTCCGGGAGGGCGTCGACTTCATCAAGATCGACGTCGCGGGCATGGAGATGGACGCGCTGTCCGGCGCCCGGAACACGATCGCCCTCCACAGGCCCATCCTGTTCATCGAGGTCGGGAGCGCCAACAGGGACGCCTTCTTCGACTGGGCCGGACGGAACGGTTACCGAATCGCCAAGGAATTCCCGTGCGCCGACGCCTCGAACTGCGTGGCCGTGCCGGTGTGAGGCCGTCGGACGGGGTTACGGGATGCCCGGCCCGACCCCCACCGGAATGACGCGGACGCCGTCCTGATCGGTCGGAATGTAGCGCCAGGGATCGAGGACCACCGAGCCCGCCGGAAAGCGCAGACCGGCAAAGGCGCTGTGCTTCGCCCCGATCAGGTAGGTGGCGACGGGCAACGAGTCCTCGACGAGAGGGGTGGAGTCCATGTGGGGGTCGATCAGGGTGACCGGGACGCCCCGCTCCTCCAGGATCGCGCGCAACAGCAGGGCCGGGCTGCCCGTGGCCATGTCGCAATCGGACTTGAACGCCCAGCCCAGGATCACCTTGGGCGGCTCGTGGGCGCACATCAGGTCGGCAAGCCATTCGGTCTGCTTCTCGCGTGACCTCATGACGGCGTCGAAGGTGTCGAAGCTGAGATCCAGTTCGCGCGCCAGCCAGGACATGGCGATGTTGTCGCGGGGGTGGCAGCCGCCGCCGTCGCCCATGCCGCCCTTCATGTAGCTTGGGCTGATCAGCCGCCGGGACGCCAACGCCAGACAGTCCGTCACCGCGTCCACGTCGGTCCCCGGCAACTTGTGGCACACCTCCATCATCGTGTTGGCGAAGGCGATCTTCATGCCGATGAAGGTGTTGTAGGCCACCTTGATCAGTTCGGCGTTCTCGAGGGCGGTGGCGTAGAACGGAGCGTCCGTGATGGTGCGGTAGAACGCTTCGGCGAGCGCGGCGGCCTCCCGGTCGTGGCGACCGAAGAGAACGAACTCCGGTTGGAGAAAATCGCGCATGGTCGTGCCCATGGCGATGAAGAACGGGTTGTAGCAGAGCTTGATGCGGGGCGTCAGGACGGGCAGGACATGGCGGCGGATGGTCCCCGGCAGGACGGTGGAGATGATGACGACCACCGTGTCGCGCGACGCCACCCGCGCCACGTCGCGGCAGGCGGCCACCAGATGCTCGTAATGGAAATCGGTCCGGCTGTCGGGGAGGCGGGTGATCCCCTCGTACAGGGGGTCGTGGGGGGTCTGGACCGCGATGAAAAGAAGGTCGGCGTGGTCGACGACCTCCTCCAGCGTTCCGAACCGCAGGCTGCTCGCTTCGAGATAGGGGTCGAACGGTTCGCAGCCGTCCGGGCCGGTTTCGGTGTAGGAGCGCCGCCCCTTGTTCATCACGTCGGGACGGACGTCGAATCCCATCACGTCATGGCCCTTCAGCGCCATCGCCACCGCGCAGGGCAGGCCCAGCTTGCCCAGGCCGATCACACCGATCCTCATCGGGCGTCTCCCGTTTCGACCGGACGGTCGCCGTTGGAACGGATGATGGCGGCGAGCCGGTCGGCGTCGCGCTGCCGCACCGGCCATGTGCGATCCAGTATCAGCATGTCGCGGGCGATCCTCTCGCGGTTCTCCCCGGAGCGATGGCGCAGGTAGGTTTCGTCGAGTTCCGATTTCCCGACCGAGAAATGACGATGCTCCACCGTCACGTCGCTGATGAAATGCAGCCGCTCGACCCGCTTCGCCACGTCCATGATCCAGGTGTCGTTGGCGATGAACTCGAAGACGCCGGGAGTGAAATAGCCGAGGGTTTCATACCAGCGGCGGCTGACGATGGGAAAGGCGCAATGCTTCTCGCCATTGATGCCGTCCTCGAACCACATGCAGTAGACGTCATCGGGGAACTTGGCGATTTCCTGGTCCAGGCGATGGTCCCATCCTGACTGGACGTAGACCTGATCGTCGTTGGCCATCATCAGGACATCGCCGGTGCAGGCGGCGGCGAGGTCGTTCCAGGAGAGGGAGACGCTTTTCGGGGGGCCGACCAGCGCCGTGAAGCGGCGCAATTCGACCCCGACCTCGGCCAACGCCTCGAACATCCGTTTGTAGTCGTCCAAAGCGGAGTCGTCGGAGTCGACATAGGCCAGGACTTCGACCCGCTCCGCCGACTCCGCGGTCGCAGCGACGCTTTCGATCAGCCGCTGCAGCCCATCCGGCCGCCCGCGGGTGGGACAAAGAAGGGAATAATTCAGAATCCGCATAGGGCCGTCCCAGATGTCGCTGTCGCCGGGGGATGGTTGATTTTCCGGCAACGTTCTATGGCGCCATGCACGGACGGACGCTTGGAGGGAAGGGGGGCTCGCCCGGGGATTGAAGAAAGGCGCGAGTTTCCCGACGACCTCAAGGTGTGGTCCGGCGCAGGTTCCATCGGGCGCACAATAGACCAGGGATGCCCCAACCTGGAAGGGAAAGCGTGGCGGGTTTCATGCCGTTATGGCGATGTCACGCGCTCCGTTGCAGCGTCGGTGTCGATCCTCCATCGAACGGGAAAGCACGCTGGGGCGCTCTCCCCCGCCTCGACCCCTCCGTCACCCTACGAGAACCGGCGCCACCGCGCGGTAAAGCTCCATGTACTCCTCCGCCGGGCCGTGCCAGCCGAAGTCGCGGGTCATCGCGTGCTGCTGCAGGACGTGCCAGCGCTCCGGCTTGCGGTAGAGGGCGGCGGCGCGGCGCAGCGCCCAGGTCAGCTCCTGGGCGGTGGCGTTGACGAACTGGAAGCCCGTCGCGCTGCCGTCGTTCACCGCCGCCGGGTTGGCGTCCACGATGGTGTCGGCCAGGCCGCCGGTGCGGCGGACCAGCGGCAAAGTGCCGTACTTCAGCGCGTACATCTGGGTCAGGCCGCAGGGCTCCGACCGCGACGGCACCAGGAACAGGTCGGCGCCGGCCTGGATGCGGTGGGACAGCGCCTCGTCGTAGCCGATGCGCACGCCGACCGACTTCGGGTACCAGGTGGCGAGGTGGCGGAAGCCGGCCTCCAGCGCCGGTTCGCCGCTGCCGAGAACGGCGAGCTGGCCGCCCCAGGCGATCCATTGCGACGCCGCCTCCAGAACCAGATCCAGCCCCTTGTGGCCGGTCAGGCGGCTGACCACCGCAGCCAGCGGGGCGTCCGCCCGGCGGTCCAGCCCGAAGGTCGCCTGGAGGTCGGCCTTGCACAGGTCCTTGCCGCCGAGGTCCGCGGCGCCGTAGCGGGCGGCGATGTGCGGGTCGGTGGCGGGGTCCCAGATGTCGTAGTCCACGCCGTTGAGGATGCCGGTCAGCGCCTCGGCCCGCGTGGCGAGCAGCCCTTCCAGGCCCGACCCGTGCTCCGCCGTCTGGATCTCGTGGGCGTAGGTCGGGCTGACCGTGGTCAGGCGGTCGGAGTAGAAGCAGCCGGCCTTGAGGAAGCCGACGCCGCCGTAATACTCCACCCCGTCGATCCGGAAGGCGGCGGACGGCAGGCCGAGGTCGCTCATCATCCAGGCGCCGAACAGGCCCTGGTAGGCGATGTTGTGGATCGTCGTCACCGTGCCCGGCCGGAACGGCCCGGCGAAGCGGTCGGGGCGCAGTTCCAGATAGGCCGGGATCAGGCCGGTCTGCCAGTCGTGCCCGTGCAGCACGTCGGGGCGCCACCACGGGTCGAGGCCGTCCTCCGCCGCGAAGCCCGCCGCGCACCAGGACAGGGCGGCGAAGCGCTCCGCGTTGTCGGGCCAGTCCTTGCCGTCCGGACCCAGATAGGGGTTGCCGGGCCGATCGTAGAGCGCCGGCGCGTCCAGCGCATAGGCCAGCACCCCGTCCGGCGTCCGTCCGATGCGCAGCGTCGCCGGGGCGCCGCCGGGCAGGTCGGTGAGGGGCTCGCCGACCGGCTGCAGGTCGGTCAGCCCGTTCAGCACCGCCGGATAGCCGGGCAGCAGCAGGCGGACCTCGGCTCCGGCGCGGTTCAGGGCGGGGGGCAGGGCGGCGGAGACATCGGCCAGCCCGCCGGTCTTCACCAGGGGGTAGCATTCCGGCGTGACGTACAGGACGCGCATGGAGGCGGGGTCTTTCGGTTTCTTCTTGGTCTTGCTCACCGCCCCCTCGCCCCGTGGGAGCGAAGGGGGATGCGAGGGGTCAATCCTTGGGCAGGCGGTCGATCATGTCCTGGGTGATCAGGCAGACGCCGCCCTCGCTGCGGTAGAAGCGCTTGGCGTCCAGCTCCGGGTCCTCGCCGACGACCAGCCCCTCGGGGATCACCACGCCGCGGTCGATCACCACCTTGGTCAGGCGGCAATGGCGGCCGATGTCGCAGTCCGGCAGGACCACCGCCTGGTGCAGCTCGCTGAAGGAATTGACGCGCACCTCGCTGAACAGCAACGAGTTCTTCACCAGCGAACCGGAGATGATGCAGCCGCCCGACACCAGGCTGTCCACCGCCATGCCGCGCCGGTTCTCGTCGTCGAAGACGAACTTCGCCGGGGGAAGCTGCTCCTGGTAGGTGAAGATCGGCCACTCGCGGTCGTACATGTTGAGCTGCGGCGTGACGTGGCAGAGGTCGAGGTTGGCCTCCCAATAGGCGTCGATGGTGCCGACGTCGCGCCAGTAGGGCTCGGACTCGTGGCCGTTCAGAATGGCCGAATCGGCGAAGTCGTGGGCCATCACCCGCGCCCCGCTGGTCACCAGATGGGGGATGATGTCCTTGCCGAAGTCGCGGGACGAGGCGGGGTCGTTGAAGTCGCGCTCCAGCTGGTCGTAGAGGAACTGCGCGTTGAAGACGTAGATGCCCATGCTGGCCAGCGACTTGTCCGGGTTGCCCGGCATCGGCGGCGGGTCGGCGGGCTTCTCGACGAAGTCGATGACGCGCTGCGTCTCGTCCACATGCATCACGCCGAAGCCGGTGGCCTGGGCGCGCGGCACCTGGATGCAGGGGATCGTCACGTCGGCCTTCTTGGCGATGTGGTCGAGCAGCAGCGCGCCGTAATCCATCTTGTAGATGTGGTCGCCGGCCAGGATCAGGATGTATTCCGGCTCGTGGTCGCGCAGGATGTCCAGGTTCTGGTACACCGCGTCGGCGGTGCCCTGGTACCAGGCGGTCTCGCTGATGCGCTGCTGGGCCGGCAGCAGGTCGCAGAACTCGTTCATCTCGCCGCGGAAGAAGTTCCAGCCGCGCTGCAGGTGGCGCAGCAGGCTGTGCGACTTGTACTGCGTCAGCACGCCGATGCGGCGGAAGCCCGAATTGATGCAGTTCGACAGGGCGAAGTCGATGATCCGGAACTTGCCGCCGAAATAGGTGGCCGGCTTGGCGCGACGGTCGGTCAGCTGCTTCAGCCGACTGCCCCGGCCGCCGGCCAGGACGAGGGCCACGGCGCGGCGCGGCGCCAGCCGCAGATCCCGTTTGTCGAGCATGTGTCTCCCCTTTCGGTTCTCTTTTTTGCTGTCGGCCATCCGGAAGCGTCCGGCGGACCAGCGTGGGCGGAGGCCGCTTGTCCCCGGTCCCGTCCGGCTCCGCCGGTTGAGACCTGACCGTGCCACATTTCCCGGGGGCGGGCCAATAGGCCGAGGGGAACAGGCCGGAAATAGAGGGGGGCTGCCCAACGGTCTTGCGGAATTGGGGCGCATGTGTGTGCACAATAAACAGGCAAGCGCGCGGGAAACGGGCGCGCGGCGCCCGAACGGGGGGCAGGCGACCAGCAATCCAGGGGCGAATCACGCCGCGTCTCAAGGCTTTGGGGGGTCCAGTTTTCTGCTCAATTTCTAGGCAATTCCGTCCGGCGACTCGGGTCCTATGCTGCTTTGCGGTCATCCGAAAGGCCGCAACCGCCGCGATTCCTAGCCCTTTCGGGTTGGCACGCTTCTTGAAGACAAATCGGCGTACACGGCCCCCTCCCGCCGCCCCGTCTGTACCGGGGACGGGGCGAAACGGGCCAGAAGCATTCGAATAAAGAGGAGCCTCGATGAGCCGTCTCTTCACCCTCGCCGCGCCGACGATGGCGGCGATTCTGGGCTTGGCCGGTCTGCCTGCCGCCGCCCTCGCCCAGGAAGCGGCCGCCGCCGCGGCCGAGCCCACCCTGAGCAGCGGCGACACGGCTTGGATGCTGGTCGCCACGGCGCTGGTCCTGTTCATGACCATCCCGGGTCTGGCCCTGTTCTACGGCGGCATGGTCCGCAAGATGAACGTGCTGGCCATCGTGATGCAGAGCTTCGCGATCTGCTGCCTGGTCAGCATCCTGTGGTTCTTCGCCGGTTACAGCATCGCCTTCACCGAGGGCACCCCGTATTTCGGCGGCCTGTCGAAGTTCATGCTGGCGGGCATCACCAAGGACGGCCTGTCGGGCGTCATTCCGGAGACGGTCTTCATCGTCTTCCAAATGACCTTCGCCATCATCACCCCGGCCCTGATCACCGGCGCCTTCGCCGACCGCATGAAGTTCTCCTCGATGCTGGTCTTCACGGGCCTGTGGTCGCTGATCGTCTACGCGCCGATCACCCACTGGGTCTGGGGTCCGGGCGGCTATCTGGCGGGTGACGGCGTGCTCGACTACGCCGGCGGCACCGTGGTGCACATCAACGCGGGTGTGGCCGGTCTCGTCGCCGCCATCGTGCTGGGCAAGCGCAAGGGCTACCCGAACGAGAACTTCGCTCCGCACAACCTCGTGCTCAGCCTGATCGGCGCCTCGATGCTGTGGGTCGGCTGGTTCGGCTTCAACGCGGGTTCCGCCGTGGCCGCCGACGGCCGTGCGGGCATGGCCATGCTGGTCACGCAGATCGCCGCCGCCACCGCCGCCATGTCCTGGCTGCTGGTCGAGTGGGCCACCAAGGGCAAGCCCTCGGTCCTCGGCATCATCTCCGGCGCCGTCGCCGGCCTGGTCGCCATCACCCCGGCCTCGGGCTTCGTCGGTCCGACCGGCGCCCTGGTCATCGGTCTGGTCTCCGGCGTGGTCTGCTACTGGGGCGCCACCGGCCTGAAGCGCGCCCTCGGCTACGACGACTCGCTGGACGCCTTCGGCGTGCACGGCGTGGGCGGCATCGTCGGCGCCATCCTGACCGGCGTCTTCGCCCAGGAAGCCATCGGCGGCACCGCCGGCGCCCTGGAAGGCAACGTCGGCCAGATCTGGACGCAGGTCTACGGCATCCTCGCCACCATCGCCTACTCGGCGGTCGGCTCCTTCATCATCCTGAAGGTCATCGACGTGGTGATGGGCCTGCGCGTCGACGAGGACGTCGAGCGCGACGGCCTGGACCTCGCCCTGCACGGCGAGACCATCCACTGAGCACCCTTTGCAGCCTGGTTGTTTCCTCCATGAACTTCCGCCGCCGGGGCCTCCCGGCGGCGGATTTTTCATGTCGGAGCCGCGACGCCGGAAGCCGTGGCGCGTTCAGCGGCGCAGATACATCTTGCCGACGCCGTTCAGCGCCGTGAAAAGCGGAACGAACTGCGCCAGGAAGGCGTCCCAGGCCAGCGGCCCGGCCTTCTCCGCCACCGCCTGGTGGATGGCTCCCAGGCTGGTCCGCCCGTCCACCCGCGCCAGGATCGGCCCGGCCAGACGGGGCAGGGGCAGGGGAACGACGGCCCCCATCAGCTCGGCCTCCAGCACGCCGCCGGGGGGCAGGCCCTTGGCCACCGCGGCGCCGTCGAGGTCGCGCAGCACCGGCACCACCTCCGGCCCGTCCGGGCGGGCGACCGCGCCCTCGGCGTCCTCGGGGCGGACGAGATAGGCGATGTGCTTGGTCATGCTGCCGGTGACCTGCTCGGCCCAGGCGGCGCGCTCCAGCCGGGACAGCCCGTCCAGCCGCTTCAGCAGGCGGGGGTCCTTCACCCAGACGGCGGGGTCGTAGCGGTAGGGGTCCACCAGCGCGGCGATGGCCAGACCGCCCGCCCCCGCCAGCTCCGCCAGCTCCGGCACGGTGAAGGGCCGGTCGCAGGAGTGCAGCAGCAGGTCGTAGAGGTCGGCGTCGGCCTGTTTGTGGTCGTTGATGAAGGGGTTGCGCAGCAGCCAGTTGGACGTCGGCAGGCGCTCGATCAGCCGGCGGGCCAGCGTCACCTGCTCCTTCGGCGGCAGGTCCGCCGCAAGGGTGCGCAGCGCCGCCTGCATGGGATAGACGCCGGTGCGCCCGTACGGCGCGTAGACCATCAGCCCGATCCCGCCGCCCGGCTTCAGCGCCCCGGCCAGCGAGCGGACGCCCGCCGCCGGCTCGTCCAGATGGTGCAGCACGCCGCAGCAGTCGATGTAGTCGAACGGTCCCCCCTCCTCCAACAGCCGGCCGAGGTCGAGCAGCGAGCCGCGGCGGAAGTCGATGTTGGTCAGCCCGCGCGCCTTGGCCCGCGCCTCGGCGATGTCGCGCGCGGCGTCGGAGAGGTCGAGGTAGGTGACGCGCCCCGGATTGCCGGCGTCGGCCATCTGCTGGGCGATCATGATCGTCCCGTCGCCGGTCCCGCCGCCGGCCACCAGCACCCTGAGGGGCTTGGCGTGGTCGAGGCGCCCGCCGAAGACGTTGTGGTTCACCTCGTCCAGATGGCTGGGCGATCCGGTGATCAGGCGCTTTTTCTCGTCGGCGGGGTTGCGCGCGGGATAGGGGAAGGCTTCGTACTGGGCGCGCAGAGTGTCGATGCTCATGGATCGGGCAACCGGTCAGGTGGACGGGTGCCGGACCATAGCATCAATGGAACGGGGTTGGGGGATGGGGAGGGGAGGAGGCCCTCCCCTCCGCCTTCTCACGCCAAAGGCAGACGGATCTCGGTCAGCCACGCCTCGGGGGGCAGCTTGCGGCAGTCGTTCAGATACTCCTCGACGCAGGGGCGGTCGGCCGGCGTGTGGCCGCTCGCCGGCAGCCAGTCGCGGTAGAGCCAGCGGTAGGGGCGTTCCAGTTCCGCGTAGGGGCCCTTGTGGATCAGAACGGCGTGCCGGCCGCCGGGAATGTCGAGCGCGCGGACCGGACCGTCCCCGGGGAGCGGTCCGTCGACCAGCAACGCCGCCTCGGAGCGGAGGCGGTCCGCCGGAACCGATTCCGGGTCGTCGTAGTAGAGGGCGAAGGACCGCGTGTCCGGTTTCACGAGGCCGCGCCCCGCGGCCCAGGCGTACAGCCGCTCGAAGGTCGTGCCGATGTCCATGTAGGGGCCCTGGTGGGCCATGGCGGCCACGCGCAGCGGCGGCAGATCGCGGATGGTGACGTCGTGCATGACTTGCTCCTCGTCCGGTGGTTGGTCGGGTGGAGGAACCAGACGGCCCTGCCGCCGGTAGGCGCCGGGGCTCAGCCCATAGACCTGCCCGAAGGCGCGGGTGAACGCCTCGACGCTGCCGTAGCCGGCCCGCCGGGCGATCCGCGCCATGCCATCCCCGCCCTTCACGAGGTCGCCCGCGGCCCGGTGCAGGCGCAGCCGCCGCAGCGTGTCCGCCACCGTCTCCCCCGTCATGGCGCGGTAGATGCGGTGGAAGTGGTGGGGCGAGAAGCAGGCGACGGCGGCCAGCCGCTCCAGCTCCAGCGGCTCGTCCGGATGGGCGGCGATGTGGTCGACGACGCGCGCGATGCGGCGGCCATAGTCCAGCAGGGTGTCGGGCTTGGTCATGGGTCCTCCATGCCCGGCACCCTAGCCGAGGGCGGCTTGATCGCGCTTGCGGACCTTCAGCCCTCCGCCGGGCGGACCACGCCGACCTCCAGGCCGTTGCGGTTGGTCACCGGCTGGTGGATGAGCTGGCCGGCCCGCGCCCACTGCTCGTCCGACAGGACCTTGGTGGCGCGGATCAGGGCGGCCAGGGCGACCTCGCGCGCGCGCGGGGTGCCGTCGTCGATCTTTAGGGCGATGCCCAGGCCCTGCTTGGGCAGGACGGCGCAGCCGACGCCCTCGGCCCCGCCCTTGACCAGCACCAGACCGCCCGCCGCCTGCATCATGCCGGTGTCGAAGCTGTTCGTGCCGGCGATCAGGTGCGGGTGCGCCCGCCAGGCGCGGCGGATGCGGGTCACCGCCTCGGCGCGGGAGTCGGGCAGGTCCTTGGGGTCGCCGATGCGGGCCATGGCGTAGGCGATGGCGCCCAGCGGGATGCCGATGGTCGGGATGGCGCAGCCGTCGACGCCCCAGGGGGCCTGCGACAGGTCCTGGCCGGTCATCTGCTCCATCACCCCCAGGATGCGCTGCTGCACCGGGTGGTCGAAGCGGACGTAGCCCTTGGTCGGCTCGCCCTTGTGCAGGGCGGTGGTCAGGAAACCGGCGTGCTTGCCGGAGCAGTTGTTGTGGAGGGCGGTCGGCGCCTCGCCGTGGCGGATCATCTCGTGGGCGGTCTCGGTGTCGGTCGGCAGATGCGCCCCGCACTCGTAGTCGTCCACGGTCAGGCCGATGCGCTTGATCCAGGCCTCGGCGATGCGGGTGTGGCGGATCTCCCCGTGGTGGGAGGAGCAGGCCAGCGCCAGCTCCTGGTCGCCCAGCTCGTAGGCGTCGAGCGCGCCCGTCTCGACCAGCGGGATCGCCTGGATCGACTTGACGGCGGAGCGCGGGTAGACCGGCGCCTGGATGTCGCCCCACTGGGCCAGCACACGACCGTCGGAATCGACGATGCAGGCGCGCCCGCGATGGACGGATTCCACCATGCCGCCGCGCGTCACCTCGACGAGGATCGGCGCCTCCGGCGGTCCGGACAGGTCGGCGTGCCCCTCGGCGGGGTGGTGCCCCTCGGCAGGATTGCAATGGTCGGCGTGGCCGTGGTGGTCACCGTGGCCGCCGCAGCAGGAGGAATGGTCGTGGCTCATGGGTGGAGAGCTTGCCTCTCTCCGGGGCGCGAGGCAAGGTGTCGCACCGTCGGACCCGCCGGATCATGGCCGTTTCGCGGCCGATCCACGGTAATTGCGGGCCGAAACTACGAGTGATTGTGCAAGCCATGCGTGGATATTTCGCCATCGGGGTCGAGCGGATCAGCAAGCCGGGCAATGTCGGCAACCTGATGCGCTCCGCCCACGCCTTCGGCGCCTCCTTCTTCTTCGCCATCGACCCGGAGCCCGACCTGAACGAGGCCCGCTTCGTCGACACCTCGGGCGCGGCGGAGCATCTGCCGCTCTACGTCTACGACCGGGTGGCCGATCTGGCCCTGCCCAAGGATTGCCAGCTCGTCGGGGTGGAGCTGACCGAGGACGCGGTGGAGCTGCCCAGCTTCCGCCATCCGACGCGCGCCGCCTATGTGCTGGGGCCGGAGCGCGGCAGCCTGTCCGAACCGCTGCTGGAGCGCTGCGACTTCACGGTGAAGATCCCGATGAAGTTCTGCATCAACGTCGGGGTGGCCGGCGCGCTGGTGATGTACGACCGGATGATCAGCCTGGGCCGCTTCGCCGAACGCCCGGTGCGCGTCGGCGGACCGACCGAGCCGCTGCGCGACCACCAGCACGGCCGCCAGATCATGCGCAACCCGGAGCGCCGCCGCCGCATGCGCGGCATCCAGAAGCCGGTGGTCGTCCGCGACGACGAGTGATCCGGTCAAGGCCCCGCAGCCAGGAACCGCCCCGCCCCGTCCCCGAAGGAGACGTCCGATGTCCGATCCGCTCTACGACGACCGCTTCTACGACATCCAGGAGGAAGGGTCGCTCCGCTCCGCGCGGGTCATCGCGCCGCTGGTGCTGGGCTGGGTGGGGGCGGACTCGGTCCTGGATGTCGGGTGCGGGGTCGGCACCTTCCTGCGGGCCTTCGCGGAGACGGGGATCGCCGACGTCCAGGGGCTGGACGGCGACTATGTGCGCCGCGACCGCCTGCGCATCGATCCGTCCCGCTTCCGCGCCCAGGACCTCTCGCAGCCCTTCGAGCTGGGGCGGCGGTTCGGCCTCGTGCTGTCGCTGGAGGTGGCCGAGCATCTGCCGGAGGAGCGGGCCGACGGCTTCGTCGACGATCTCTGCCGCCACGGCGACGTGGTGCTGTTCGGGGCCGCCATCCCCGGACAAGGGGGCAGCGGCCACATCAACGAGCAATGGCAGAGCCATTGGGCGGGGAAGTTCCTTTCGCGCGGCTACGAGGCCTTCGACATCCTGCGGCCACTCCTGTGGGCCGATCCGTCCGTCGAATTCTGGTACCGCCAGAACACGGTGATCTTCGCCAGCCCCGACGGCGTCGCCGCCAACCCGGGTCTGGCCGCCATGCGGGGGAAGGGGCTGCCGCTGTCCTGCATGGGGCTGGTCCATCCGGAACTGCTGGCCCTCCACGCCCGTCAGGCGGCCCGGTCGCGGCGGGTGGTCGACGTCTTCAACCAGATGGCCGCGCAGGGCGGCAGCTACCGCTTCGACAAGGGGCCGGACGGGTCGGTGAACATCGTGCGCATCGACTGACGCGGTGTGCGCCTCGACCGGCGCGGTTGGACGATGATCGCGTCCTTCGCTTTGCTGCCGTCGGTCCAGGCCCCGGGGCTCAGAACTTCACGAAGGGGTTGAGGATCAGCCCCAGCGCGCCGGTGAAATGAAGCGGCGCGTCGGTCACCGCCAGACACAGGCAGCCCTCCTCGTCGGCCACCGGGCGGTGGCGCACGGAGTCGTCGGCGACGGACAGGTCGCCGCGGGCGAATTGGCCCAGATCGTCGGTGAATCCGCCGTCCAGAACCAGCGTCAGCTCGATCCCGCGGTGGGTGTGGTGGGGCGGCCCGACGCCGCTCGCCAGCCGCATCAGCCGGGCCTTGCCGCGGCGTGCGGAGTCGTAGCCGGAGCCGGACCCCAGCGGAATGTCGCAGCAGTCCATGCCGCGCATCAGCCGCTTCCAGGGCAGGCGCGACAGGTCGCTGCCGACGTAGCGGCGCAGCGGCTCGGGCAGCAGCGGCACCTCGGCCGGCTGGCAGACCGGCTTCGGGCGGGGCGCGCGGGGCAGGGGCGGCAGGTCGTCCAGCCGGGCCAGCACCCGCTCCAGGCAGGCGGGATCGACCTCCTCCGGCTCGATGCTCTCCAGCAGGGCGCCGCCGACCGCCTCCATCTCGGCGACGTTCAGGCGGCAGCAGGGGCACAGCGCCAGATGGGTCGCCACGATCAGCGCCGCCGCCTCGCCCAGGGCGCCGCCGGCATAGTCGATCAGCAGGGTGTCGCCGGGATGGTGGGTGGGCACGGTCATTGGGAGTCCCTCATGGCCTTGCGCAGCCGTTCCATGGCCAGCCGCAGGCGCGACTTGACGGTGCCCAGCGGAATGCCCTGTTCGGCGGAGATCAGGCTGTGCGGCTTGTCCTCGAAATAGGCCAGACGCAGCAGGTCGGCCTGCTCCGGGGGCAGGGTCCTCAGCGCGGCCTGCAGGCGTCCGGCGGTCTCCCGCGCCGCCACCCCGTCGTCGGCGCTTTCCACCGGGTCGGGCACCAGCGTGGGGTCGGCGGGATCGATCTCGGGCCGCTGTTCCCGCCGCAGCGCGTCGATCCGCTTGTTGCGGGCGATGGTGAACAACCAGGTGGCGGCGGACGCCTGGCTCGGGTCGTAGGTCTCCGCGCGGCGCCACACCAACAGCATCACGTCCTGCACCAACTCCTCCGCACCACCCGCGTCACAGCCCTGGCGGCGCAGATAGGCCTTCAGCCGCGGGGCGAAATGGCCGAACAGGGCCGCGAAGGCCGTGCGGTCGCGGTCCCGCCCGACCGCGGTCAGCAGCTCTTCGAAGGTCCGGTCGGCACCGGCGGCTGGGGAACCGAGATCCTGCATCCACGTCTTCGGGCACGTCTTCGGGGGCGCCGTCTGCGCGCTCAGGGGCTGCGCGCGCAAAGGCAGGCCCCGCAACACATGGTGCGCGGAGCGCCCCGCTGCAAAGCGTGTTTGGCGCTCCTCCGCGTCCTGTGCACCATCGTGGGGTCGGGCGGCCAAGGGGGTCATGGTCGGGCTGTGGGTTCGGTCCGGCGGTGGATCACGCGTTCGATGGGCCTTCTACGCGCCCCGCCGGCCAACGGATCACCGGCTTTCGATACGAAATCGAGCGATCGATTGCAGGACCGGCCTGTGGAACAACCCGTGACTTCGCCGCCGGGACGGGGCGGCGGCCCTGGAAAGCCTCACCGAATTGGGGTAGGGTCCGACCCACTCCCGAACCCGTCCGCGAAACCATTCGAGCCTTCGCCAACCGATGTTGCCCATCCGCACCATCCGTCGCACCGCCGGCGCCGCTCTGCTTCTGGCCGGTCCGATTCTCGCCGCCACCCTCACCATGACCACGGTCACCACGGCGTCCGCCGCCGACCCGCGCCTGCTGGGGACCTTCAAGGACTGGAACGCCTTCGCCTTCGACGAGGGCGGGCACAAGGTCTGCTACCTGTCCAGCCAGCCCAAGAAGAAGGAACCCGCTGCGGCCAAGCGCGGGGACATCTATGTGCTGGTGACCCACCGCCCGGCGGAAAAGGCGCTGGACGTCGTCAGCGTCGTCGTCGGCTATCCCCTGAAGAAGGACAGCGAGTCCACGGTGGACGTGGGCGGCAAGTCCTTCAAGCTGTTCACCGACGGCGAGACCGCCTGGGCGCGCGACGCCGACACCGACAAGGCCGTCACCGCCGCGATGCGCGACGCCAAGGGCAAGCCCATGGTGGTGAAGGGTGTTTCGGCCCGCGGCACGAAGACCACCGACACCTACGGCACCGACGGCTTCGCCCAGGCTTACGACGCGATCAACCAGGCCTGCGGCGTGAAGCGCTGAGCAGCGCTGCTCTTTTCACTTGGTCGTTCTCCGTTTCGTCTTTTGACTCCGGACGCTCGTGGCCCTATTTAGGGGGCCATGAGCGCCTCCAACCATGCTGCTGCCTTTGCCCTGCCGGCTGTTGACGCCGACGGGCGCAAGAACCTTGTCGGCCTGTCCCGCGACGAGCTGGAAGCCGAAATGCTGTCCGTCGGCCTGGAGAAGTTCCGGGCCCGCCAGCTCTGGCACTGGATCTACCACCGCGGAGCGACCGATTTCGCGGTGATGACCACGCTCGCCAAGCCGGTGCGCGAGAAGCTGGCGGAGAGCTACGCCGTGGCCCGCCCGACGGTCGTGCGCGACCTGAAGTCGGTGGACGGCACGCGCAAGTGGCTGCTGCGGATGCCCGACGGGCAGGAGGTGGAGAGCGTCCACATCCCCGAGGAGGACCGCGGCACGCTCTGCGTCTCCTCGCAGGTCGGCTGCACGCTGACCTGCCGCTTCTGCCACACCGGCACACAGCGTCTGGTGCGCAACCTCGACGCCTCGGAAATCGTGGCGCAGGTCATGCTGGCCCGCGACGCGCTCGGCGAATGGCCGGCGCCGCCGGACGGGCGGATGATCTCCAACATCGTCATGATGGGGATGGGGGAGCCGCTCTTTAACTACGAGAACGTCGCCAAGGCTCTGAAGATCGTCATGGACGGCGACGGGATCTCGATCTCGAAGCGCCGCATCACGCTCTCGACCTCCGGCGTCGTCCCGGCCATGAAGCGCTGCGGCGAGGAGCTGAACGTCAACCTCGCCGTCAGCCTGCACGCCGTGACCGACGAGCTGCGCGACCTCATCATGCCCATCAACCGGAAATACCCGCTCCGGGAGCTGATGGACGCCTGCCGCAACTACCCCGGCCTGAACAACGCGCGGCGCATCACCTTCGAATATGTGATGCTGAAGGGCGTGAACGACAGCCCGGCGGACGCCCGCGCCCTGGTCAAGTTGCTGGAGGGCATCCCGTCGAAGATCAACCTGATCCCCTTCAACCCCTGGCCGGGCGCCCCCTACGAGCGTTCGACCGACCGGGCGATCCAGGTCTTCGGCGACATCGTCAACAACGCCGGCTACGCCAGCCCCGTCCGCACCACCCGCGGCGAGGACATCATGGCCGCCTGCGGCCAGTTGAAGAGCGCGTCCGTCCGCCTGTCCGCCGCCGACCGCGCCGCCATCGAGAAGGTGCTGGCCGAGAAGGACGCGGCGCTGGCCGGATAAGGCCGGACCTATCCCTGGGAGTGCTCCGTGCCTGAGTTCGCCGTCGATCCCGGCCTGATCCTGTTCCTGTTCAACGCCGCGGCGGTCTGGCCGCTGATGCGCATCTTCCGCCGGGCGGGCTTCTCGCCCTGGTGGGCGCTGGTGATCTTCGTGCCGGTGATCGGGCTGGTCGGCGTGCTGGGCCTGCTGACGATGCGGCGCTGGCCGGCGCGTGTCCTGGTCGACGGGCCGGCGCGGCCGCGCAAGGCGCGGAGGGCCGCGTGATGGAGATGCTCGAGTCCGTCGTCGCCCTGCTCAACGCCGTCTACTGGCAGCCCTGGGCGGCGATCATGTCCAGCGACCCGTGGACGGCCAACCTCGTCATGGCGATCCTGCTGATGCTGAAGCTGATCTTCGGCGGCTGGGTGCTGGCCAAGGGCGGGCGCAGCCCGCTGTGGGCGCTGGTCCTGCTGATCAACGGGGCGGACATCCTGGCGATGTGGCTCTACGCCTACATCCGCTGGCCCTTCGTGGACCGGGCGCCCGCCCGCCCCGCCGCGGAGAGCACCGTTGCGGCCGACGCCGGGACGGATTGAGCGCCCCGGCCCTTCCCCCGGAGGGGAGAGAGGACCTATGAGCGGGACCGATTGATTCGCATCGGTCGTAGGGCTACTGTCCGGCACCGATATTTTTCCCCACCCGCGTGAGTAGTCCCATGAGCGGTGCGTCCGGCAAACAGATCAAGAAAGTGGTGCTCGCCTATTCGGGCGGCCTCGACACCTCGGTGATCCTGAAGTGGCTTCAGGAAACCTATCAATGCGAGGTGGTGACCTTCACCGCCGACCTCGGCCAGGGCGAGGAGCTGGAGCCGGCGCGCAAGAAGGCCGAGCTTCTGGGCATCAAGCCGGAAAACATCTTCATCGACGACCTGCGCGAGGAGTTCGTGCGGGACTTCGTGTTCCCGATGTTCCGCGCCAACACCCTCTATGAGGGCACCTACCTGCTCGGCACCTCGATCGCGCGCCCGCTGATCGCCAAGCGCCAGATCGAGATCGCCAACCAGGTCGGCGCCGACGCCGTGGCCCACGGCGCCACCGGCAAGGGCAACGACCAGGTCCGCTTCGAGCTGGGCTACTACGCGCTCCGCCCGGACATCAAGATCATCGCCCCGTGGCGCGAGTGGGATCTGAACAGCCGCACCCGGCTGATCGACTACGCCGAGAAGAACCAGATCCCGATCGCCAAGGACAAGCGCGGCGAGGCCCCGTACTCCACCGACGCCAACCTCCTGCACATCTCCTACGAGGGGAAGGCGCTGGAGGACCCGTGGGTCGAGCCGTTCGAGGACATGTACACCCGCTCCGTCGCCCCGGAGAAGGCCCCGGACACCCCGACCTACGTCGAGGTCGAGTTCAAGCGCGGCGACGCCGTGGCGATCGACGGCAAGGCCCTGTCCCCGGCGGCCCTGCTGACCGAGCTCAACCGTCTGGGCGGCGAGAACGGCATCGGCCGTCTCGACCTCGTCGAGAACCGCTACGTCGGCATGAAGTCGCGCGGCGTGTACGAGACGCCGGGCGGCACCATCCTGCTGGCCGCCCACCGCGCGATGGAGAGCATCACGCTCGACCGCGGCGCCGGCCATCTGAAGGATGAGCTGATGCCGCGCTACGCCGAGCTGATCTACTGCGGCTACTGGTTCAGCCCGGAGCGTCTGGCGCTCCAGGCTCTGATCGACCAGACCCAGGAGACGGTGAACGGCGTGGTCCGCCTGAAGCTGTTCAAGGGCAACGTCACGGTCGTCGGCCGCAAGTCGCCGAACAGCCTCTACCGCATGGATTATGTGACGTTCGAGGAAGACAGCGTCTACAACCAGAAGGACGCGGAAGGCTTCATCAAGCTGAACGCGCTCCGCCTGCGTCTGGGCGCCATGGCCCGCGCCAACGTCAAGTAAGCGCGAGACCTGTTTCGGATGTGGAACGAGGGGGCTTCGGCCCCCTCGTTTCGTTTCTGCAATGGTCGTGGGCCGTCCGCTCACGCCGCCCGGATGTTGACGAGGAAGCGCTCGACCTCCAGGCGGAGCGTTTCCGCCTGCCGGCTCAGCTCCTCGGCCGACGACAGCACCTGGGAGGCCGCCGACCCGGTCTCCACCGCGGCCTGATGGACCTGGACGATGCTGCCGGACACCTCCGTCGTGCCGTGGGCGGCCTGCTGGACGTTGCGGGCGATCTCGCCGGTGGCGGCACCCTGCTCCTCCACCGCGGCGGCGATGGTGGTGGCGATGCCGTTGATCTCGCCGATCGTCCCGCCGATGGTCTTGATGGCGCGGACGGTTTCGGTGGTCACCCCCTGGATCGTCTGGATCTGGGTGGCGATCTCCTCGGTCGCCTTGGCCGTCTGGTTGGCCAGCGACTTCACCTCCGATGCCACCACGGCGAAGCCCTTGCCGGCCTCGCCGGCGCGGGCGGCCTCGATGGTGGCGTTGAGCGCCAGCAGGTTGGTCTGGTCGGCGATGGCCTTGATGAGCCCGACCACCTCGCCGATCTTCTGACCGGCCTCGGCCAGCCCCTGGACCGTCCGGTCGGTGCGGGCCGCCTCCTCCACGGCGTTGCCGGCGATGGTGGTGGAGGTCGCGACGTGGCGCCCGATCTCGGTGATGGAGGCGGACAACTCCTCGGTGGCGCCGGCGACCGCCTGGACGTTGGTGGTGGCCTGCTCCGACGCGGCGGCGACCGTCGACGCCTGCCGGCTGGTCTCCTCGGCGGTGGACGACATGGACTCCGCGGTGGCGCGCATCTCGGTGGCCGCGGAGGCCAGCATCTTCAGCGTCGCGTGCACCGTGCTGTCGAAGCCGACGATGTAGGTCTCGACAAGCGCCTGCCGGGCCTCCTTGCGGGCCTGCTCCTGGCGCTGCTCCTCCTCCATCCGGCGGTTCGCGACGGCGGAGTCCTTGAACACGGCCAGCGAGCGGGCGAGGGTGCCGACCTCGTCCATCCGGTCCGTGCCGTCGACGGTGATGCCGAGATCGCCCTTGGCGAGGCGCTGCATCAGTTCGGCCATGGCGCGCAACGGGCCGACCACGCGGAACAGCGTCGTCGTCACCGCGAAGGCGGCGGCCAGCACGCCGAGCAGCACCGCGATCCCCAGGATCCAGCGGGAGGTGTCATAGGCGGCGTTGGTCCGATCATACTCGGCCTCGGCCTCCTTCAGTTGAAGGTCGACCAGCTTGCCGACGGCCGCGGCCACCGGGTCGATGCTGGGGTAGAGGGTGGACACCGCGAAGGCGTCCAGCGCGGCCTGATCCCTGGCCTGCATCAGCGCGCGGGCGGTCGTGGCGGCGGCGCGCGCCTTGCCCATGTGGCGCTCGGCCTCGTTCGCCAGTTCCTTTTCGCGGGCGTTCATCGAGGTGGCCGTGAAGGCCGACCAGCGCGCCGTGATCTCGCCGAGCGCGGCGTCGATGGACTTGAGGCCGCCTTCCCACGTCTCGGCACCGCCGCGCACCTTGTGCGTGGTGTCGACGATGTTGACGGCGAACATGTCGGAGACGACCTTCAGGTCGCGCAACGGGACGACGCGGTCCTTGAACACCGTCTCCATGCCCCGGTGTGCCTGCCCCAGGGCCAGCCAGCCGGTGGCCGCAATCGCGAGAAGAAAGAAGCATAGAACAGAGAGGGCAACCAAAAGGCGTGCTTTGACCGTAGACATCGGCTTATTCCACGATGCGTTGACGTTGCAGGTCACCGCATCGTGGATGAAACATATTAATATTAAGCTACATTTTAACGAAAATATATTTCGCCAAAAAGTGACATTTCTCGTTATCGAGCGACACCGTCATGACTGCCATGACGGTGTCCTGCTCTGAACGGCGCCAGATGCCTTCACCACATCTTCGAGCAAAGATTGCAGGTGGGCAGCGTGCCGCTCACCCCTCCAGCCGGAAGCTCCCGTCCTCGCCCAGCGCGGCGAAGGGGTTCCAGGCGACCTCCCAGGGATGGCCGTCCGGGTCGGCGAAATAGCCGCTGTAGCCGCCCCAGAAAACGTCCTGCGCCGGCTTCAGAATGCGCCCGCCGGCCCGCTCGGCCTGGGCCATGACGGCGTCCACCTCGGCCTTGCTGCGAAGGTTGTGGGCGAGCGTGATGCCGCCGAAGCCCGAGATCGGGCCGGCCTCCGCGAGATGCGCGTCCTCGGCCAGCGCCTCCCGCCCGAACAGGGCGAGCGCCACGCCGCCCAGCTGGTAGAAGGTGATGGCGTCCTGGCTGACCGGCGAGGGGGTCCAGCCCAGCCCCTCCTCGTAGAAGCGGCGGCTGCGCGTGAGGTCGGCGACGCCCAGCGTGATCAGGCTGACTCTCTGTTCCATTCAGCTGTCCTTCCGTTCCGTGGCGGGCGGCATGGCGACGGGCAGCCCGGCCTCCTTCCAGCCCTTGAAGCCGCCCTCCAGGTGGCAGACGTTCTCCAGCCCCATCGACTGCACGGTGTCGGTGGCGAGCGCCGAGCGCCAGCCGCTGGCGCAATAGAAGACGAAGCGCTTGCCCGACGCGAAGACCGGCTTGTGATAGGGGCTGTCCGGGTCCACCCAGAATTCCAGCATGCCGCGGGTGGCCGGGAAGGCGCCGGGGATCATGCCGTCGCGCGTCAGTTCGCGCGGGTCGCGGATGTCCACGAAGACCACGTCGGGGTTGCCGTGCAGGGACAGCGCCTCCTGCGGCGTGATCGCCTGGATGCGGGCGTTCGCGTCGGCCAGCAGTTCCTTGTAGCCCTTCTTCATCGGCATGGCGGTTTCCTCCTTTTGACCCTTTGGCCGCTTCCGACCCTTTGGCCGTAATCGAACCCTTGGCGGGACCGTTGGCGCGTCTGCGCTGTTGTCACTCCACGCAACTGTGCAACAGGCCGCCCCGCCCGGTCCACCGGGAAGGCCGGCCGGTGCAGGGGGAGCCCAGGGAAAGCCATGCCGATCGCCACCGACGGACCCGCCGAAGCCGCCGCCGCCTTGCCCACCGTCATCGACCCGGTCCGGGTGGAGCGGAACGAGCGCTACGTCCGCCGCCGCTTCTGGAACACGCTGCGCGCCAACCTGCACCGCATTCCCTTCCTGGAACAGGCGCTGGCCGCCTTCTTCTGCGCGACCGACCCGCAGACGCCCTTCAAGGCGAAGGCGATCCTGATGGCGGCGCTGGCCTATTTCGTGCTGCCCGCGGATTCGATCCCGGACTGGCTGATCGCGGTCGGCTTCGTGGACGATGCGGCGGTGCTGGCCACGGCCGTCCATGCGGTGCGCAGCAACCTGAAACCCGAGCATGAGGACCGCGCCCGCGCCGCCCTGCGCAAGGAACAGGGGATGAAGCCCCCGGACGAAGCCTCCGGCATGAAGCCCGCCGGGAACGGCTGACCGCTCACGCCTTGGCGGACGCCGTCCGCTCGGCCCGTGACTGCGCCGCGTCGCGGTGCGCGGTGTAGAGGGCGGAGGCCGCGATCACCCCGGCGCCGACCCAGCCCCACAGGTCCATGGCCTCGCCGAACAGCGGCCAGGCGAGCAGGGCGGTGAAGGGCAGGCGGGCGTAGTCGTAGGGCATCATCGCCGAGGCCGGCGCCAGCTTGAAGGCGCGGGTCATCGCCAGCTGCCCCAGCGTCAGCACGCCGCCCAGCAGGACGAGCCAGCCGAGCGCCGTCCAGCTCGGCCATTCCCACACGAACAGGGCCGGCACCAGGGCCATCGGGGTCAGGAACAGCCCCATGTAGGCCACCACCACCATCACCCCGTCGGACGTCGCCAGCGCCCGCACCTGGAGGGTGGTGGCGGCGGCGGCGACGCAATGCAGGACCATGACGAGGATTGTCGGGTCCAGGGTGGCGTCGTCGGGGCGGATGACGATCATCACCCCGGCCAGCCCGACCAGGACGGCGGCCCAGCGCCGCGCCCGCACCGTCTCGTTCAGGAACAGCGCCGCCCCGGCGGTGACGAACAGGGGAATGGTGAAGCTGAGCGCCGTGGCGTCCGGCAGCGGCATGTGGGTGACGCTGTAGAACCAGCACAGCATCGCCACCAGACTGGTCGCCGAGCGCGAGGCGTAGAGCCCCACCCGGCCGGTGCGCAGCCGCCCCAGCCCGACCGCCGCGAGCCAGGGCAGCATGAACATCAGGCTGAACAGATTGCGGAAGAAGACGATCTCGAAGGGGTGAAGCTCGCCGCTGACATGGCGGATCATCGCGTTGCCGATGGCGATGAACAGGGCGGCCCCCAGCATCCAGAAGGCCGCCTCAAGCGGCTTCCCCGCCATGCCGGGGCCGGTGGCGGGACCTTTGGCGGTGAGCGCGGGGTTGGGCAATCGGTCGCGTCCCTGGCGGATCGGCCTGCGGGTGGCGCCCCGTTCGCGGCAACGCCACCCCAGCGTGCATGGCTATCCTGCTCTTCGGACCGCTCCGGCTGCAAGGGACATTCGGGAGAGGATCAGCCGCCGGCCTTCAACGAATCGAGGCGGGCGCGAATCAGCGTGTACTCCGGCTCCTCCGGCTTGAACTGGGCCAGCAGGCGGGTCCACAGGTCGGTGGCCTCGGCGGTCCGGCCGATGCCCGCGGCGTTCAGGCCGAGCAGCCAGAGCGCGTCGCGGTTGTCGGGCTCGGCCGCCAGAGCCTGACGGAGCGAGGCGACGGCCTCCTCCGGCATCGGGCCGGGCTTGCTGCTCCGCGGTTCCGCCGACAGCAGGGCGGAGGCGTAGGCGACCAGCACGTCGGGCCGCTGGGGCGCCCGTTCCCGCGCCTTGCGGGCGGCGTCGATGGCCTTCGCCGACTCGCCCATCACGCCGTAGGAGCGCGACAGCCGCAGCCAGCCGTCGACGTCGTCCGGGTTGGCCTCCAGCCGGGCGGCCAGCCCGTCGACCATGCCGCGGATCATCTGCTGCTGGTCCTCGCCCCCGGCCTGGCCCTGCGCCTGACCCTGGTTCTGTCCCTGGTCCTGGGCCACCGGCGGCGGTTGCTGGGCGGGCAGGGGCTGCGGCGTCACCTTGGCCGGATCGAGGTTCAGCGCCTTGGCGGCCTCCGCGATCTGCGTCCGGACGACCGGCACCCAGGGCGCGTCGGCGTGGGACTCGGCGAGCAGGGCGCTCCAGCGCTCCAGCGCGTCCTTGGTGTCGCCGGCCTGGAAGCGGGCCAGCGCGGCGTAGAAGCGGGCGCGCGGCTCCGTCGGATCCTTCGCCAGAACGCGGTCGAAGGTCTTGCGCGCCTCCTCCGGGACGGTGCCGCCGTTGGCTGAGATCAGGACCTCGCCATAGCTGCCGAGAAGCTCCAGATCGTCGCCGGCCAGGGCGACCGCCTTGCCCAGGGCGTCGGCGGCCTCGGGCAGGCGGCCCATCTTGGCGTAGGCCTGGCCGAGGATGGCCCAGCCCTGCGGGTCGTCGGGGGTCTCGGCGAGCTGCGCCTTCAGCTTGTCCATCGCCGCCAGCACGGTCTTCGGCGGCCCGCCGCGCTCATGGTCGAGGTTGCGGGAGGCCAGCGGCTGGGCCGGCAACTCCGGACGGCCCAGCTTGCCGTAGACGGCCAGGGTGCCGAGCGGCAGCAAGACGGCCAGCAGGGCGGCCAGGGCCATCGCGCTGCGCGGCGCGCGGGCGGTGGCCTTGCCCTTCGCCCCATCCTTCGCGGAGCCCTTGCCGTGGTCGGCGATGGCCAGCATGCGGCGGCCGATCTCGGCGCGGGCGGCGGCGGCCTGGGCCTCGCTGATCAGGCCGCGGCCCTGGTCGCGCTCCAGCTCGCCCAGTTGGTCGCGGTAGACCTCCAGGTCGTAGGCGGCACGCTCCTCGGCGGCACCCTCGGTCTTCCTCAGCAGCGGCGGCACGATCAGCAGCACCACGGCCGCCGTCAGCGCGGCGGCGACGATCCAGAACAGCATCAGGCTTTGTCCTTGCGGAGCAGGGCGTCCAGGCGCCGCCGCTCGTCCTCGGTCAGCGGGGCGGTGTCGCCGCCCGCGGCCACCAGGCCATCGGCGGCGCCCTTGCGCCCGCGCAGGTACAGGGCCGTCACGACGCCGCCGATGGCCAGGATCACGAAGGGGCCGATCCACAGGAACAGCGTCGTCGCCTTGAAGGGCGGGCGCAGCAGCACGTAGTCGCCGTAACGGTCGGTGACGAAGCTCAGCACCTGCTGGTTGGTGTCGCCGGCGGTCAGCCGCTCGCGGACCAGCACGCGCAGGTCGCGGGCCAGCGGCGCGTTGGAGTCGTCGATCGACTGGTTCTGGCAGACGAGGCAGCGCAGGTCCTTGCTGATCTCGCGCGCGCGGCCCTCCAGCGCCGGGTCCTTCAGCACCTCGTCGGGCTGGACGGCGGAGGCGGCGAGCGGCGCCAGGACGAGCAGGGCGGCGAGCAGAAGGGCTTTCACGACGCGCTCCGCAGATGCTTGACCATGGGCAGGATCTGCTCCTCGACCACCTGCGGGGTCAGGGGGCCGACATGCTTGAAGCGGATGCGGCCCTGGCGGTCGAGCAGGAAGGTCTCCGGCACGCCGTAGACGCCCCAGTCGATGGACACGCGGCCGTCCAGGTCGACGCCGATGCTGGCGTAGGGATCGCCGTTGCGGTTCAGCCAGGCGATGGCGTCCTCGGCCTTGTCCTTGTGGTTGATGCCGCGCACCGTCACGCCCTGCTCGCGGGCGAGCCGGGTGATGATCGGGTGCTCGGCCTTGCAGGGGATGCACCAGGAGGCGAAGACGTTCACCAGCGTGACGTCGCCCTTCAGCGTCGCGTTGGACAGCCCTTCCTTGTGGCCCGGCAGCGGCGGCAGGGAGAATTCCGGCGCCGGCTTGTCGATCAGGGCGGACGGGATGTCGCGCGGGTCGCGGTCGAACCCGCGCAGGAAGGCCACGCCGACACCGACGAACAGCAGCAGCGGCAACAGGTAGATCAGGCGGCGCATCGGAGGCGTGTCCTTACTCGGCGGGCTGAAGGGTGCCCTTGGCGGCGCGGCGGCGCTCCGGGGCGCCGACGCGGAAGCGGCGGTCGGACAGGCTGACCAGCCCGCCCAGCATCATCCCCAGCGAGCCGATCCAGATCCACGGCACCAGCGGGTGATGGTAGAGCCGCACGGTCCAGGCCGTGCCGTTCTGCGTCGGGTCGCCCAGCGCCACATAGACGTCGGACAGCCAGGTGGTGTGGATCGCCGCCTCGGTCGTCGTCATGCGGGTGACCGGGTAGCTGCGGCGCTGCGGCGTCAGGGTGGCGATGGTCCGGCCGTCGCGGGTGACGGTGAAGACGCCCTGCTCGGCGCTGTAGTTCGGTCCCTGCACCGTGCCGACGCTGTCGAAATGCACGGCGTAGGCGCCGACCATGGCGTCGTCGCCCGGCTTCATCGCCTTGATCGTCTCGCTCTGCCAGGCCGAGGTGCCGGTCATGCCGGCGATGGCGATGCCCATGGAGGCGTGGGCGATCGTCATGCCCCAGGCGCTGCGCGGCAGGTTGACCGCGCGGTTCCAGCTGTCCTTCGCCGGGATGCGGAACAGCCGGATGCGCTCGGCGAACTCGGCGATCGAGCCGAAGAAGGCCCAGGCGGCCAGCGCGACGCCGACCAGAGCCAGCAGCGGGCCGCCGCCGTTGGTGACGTAGGCGGCGATGGCGACGCAGGCCACGGTGGCCACGCCGGCCGTCCACAGCCGGGTCAGGGCGCCCAGCAGGTCGCCGCGCTTCCAGGCCAGGAAGGGGCCGACCACCATGGCGATCACCATCGGGATGGCGACCGGGATGAAGGTGGCGTTGAAGAAGGGCGGGCCGACCGACACCTTGCCGAGGTCGAGCACGTCGAGGAACAGCGGGTAGAGCGTGCCGATGAAGACCGTCGCCGTCGCGGTGGACAGCAGCAGGTTGTTCAGCACCAGCGAGCCTTCGCGGCTGACCGGGGCGAACAGGCCGCCGGTCTTCAGGCTGGGCGCCCGCACGGAGTAGAGCAGCAGCGAGCCGCCGGTGGCGATGGCCAGCAGGACCAGGATGAAGACGCCGCGGGCCGGGTCCACTGCGAAGGCGTGGACCGAGGTCAGGATGCCCGACCGCACCAGGAAGGTGCCCATCAGCGACAGCGAGAAGGTGATGATCGCCAGCAGGATGGTCCAGGTCTTCAGCGCGTCGCGCTTCTCCACCACGATGGCGGAGTGCAGCAGCGCGGTGCCGGCCAGCCAGGGCATGAAAGAGGCGTTCTCGACCGGATCCCAGTACCACCAGCCGCCCCAGCCCAGCTCGTAATAGGCCCACCAGGAGCCGAGCGCGATGCCGGCGGTCAGGGTCGACCAGGCGGCCAGCGTCCAGGGACGCACCCAGCGCGCCCAGGCCGGGTCCACGCGCCCTTCGATGAGCGCGGCGACCGCGAAGGAGAAGGCGACGGAGAAGCCGACATAGCCCGCGTAGAGGAAGGGCGGGTGGAAGGCCAGGCCGGGGTCCTGCAGCAGCGGGTTCAGGTCGTTGCCGTCGAGCGGCGCCGGGACCACGCGCAGGAAGGGGTTCGAGGTGATCAGGATGAACAGCAGGAAGCCGACGCCGATCATGCCCTGGACGGAGATGACGCGGGCCTTCAGCGAGGGCGGCAGGTTGCGCCCGAAGATGCCGACCGCCGCGCCGAACACCGTCAGCATGACGACCCACAGCATCATCGAGCCCTCGTGGTTCCCCCACACGCCCGACACCTTGTAGAGCATCGGCTTCATCGAGTGGCTGTTGGCGACCACGTTCGACACGCTGAAGTCCGACACCACATGCGCCCAGGTCAGGGCGCCGTAGGCGACCAGGACCAGCAGCATCTGGGCGATGGCGGCGGGGCGGGCGACGCCCATCCAGGCGGCGTTGCCGGTGGCGGCGCCGACCAGGGGGACGCCGGACTGCACCAGCGCCACGAACAGCGCCAGCACCAGCGCGTAATGGCCGAGTTCGGGAATCACGGGCCCGATGCTCCCTAAAAGAACGGAATGGAGAGGAGTGGAGAAGCCGCCGGCGTCACGAGCTGGGCTTCTGCTCCTTCGAGTTCGCCTTGAAGTGCTCCGCCTCCTTCAGCGCGGCGGCGACCTCCGGCGGCATGTAGTTCTCGTCGTGCTTGGCCAGCACCTCGCGCGCCTGGAAGACGCCGTTGATCATGCGGCCTTCCGTGATGACGCCCTGCCCCTCGCGGAACAGGTCGGGAAGCTGGCCGCGGTAGCTGACGGCGACGGTGTGCACCGTGTCGGTGACGCGGAACTGGGTGGTCACCCCGTCGGGCATCTTGCTGACGCTGCCTTCCTCGACGAGGCCGCCCAGGCGGAAGTTGCGGTCGCCGATGTCCTGGGTCTGCAACTGCGTCGGGCTGAAGAAGAAGACGATGTTGTCCTCGAACGCCGTCAGCGTCAGGGCGGTGGCCGCGCCAAGGCCCAGCAGGGCGAGGCCCAGCATGTAGAGGCGCCGTTTCTTGCGGGTCATCCTTCACCAACCTCCGCCGCGGGCGACGCCGCGGCTCCGTTGCGCGTCCGGCGCCGCCGCGGCGGGCGGCTGCCTTCCAGCGCCTTCAGGGTCGTCTCGGCGCCGCGCAGCGCCTTCAGCGTGGCGACCAGCAGGCCGACCATCACCAGCGCCGCCACCGCGTAGGACGACCAGACATACGCGGCGTAGCCGCCCATCGCGAAAAATTCAGCCATCCTTGCCTCCGGCCCCGCCTGTTCCCGTGCCTCAGCCCTGCGCCTCGGTCAGGCGCATCGTCTGGATCTTGCGTTGCACGATCTCCGCCCGCAGGCGCAGCAGGACCACCGTGATGAAGTAGGCGGTGAAGCCCAGCGCCATGACCAGCAGCGGGACCAGCATGGACCCGTCGATGGTCGGCCCGCCCATGCGGATGACGCTGGCCGGCTGGTGCAGGGTGTTCCACCAGTCCACCGAGAATTTGATGATCGGCACGTTCACGATGCCGACGAGAAGCAGCACGTTGCCCGCCCGCGTCCCGCGCTGCGGGTCGTCGAAGGCGTTCACCAGCGCCATGTAGCCGAGATAGAGGAAGAACAGGATCAGCACGCTGGTCAGCCGCGCGTCCCACACCCACCACGTCCCCCACATCGGCGCGCCCCACAGCGAGCCGGTGACGAGACAGATGAGGGTGAAGCCGGCGCCGACCGGGGCGGCCGCCTTGGCGAACAGGTCGGCCAGCGGATGCTTCCACACCAGCCCGCAGGCCGCGGCGATGGCCATGTTGACGTAGACGAACAGGCTCATCCAGGCGGCGGGGACATGGATGTACATGATCCGCACGGTGTCGCCCTGCTGATAGTCGCGGGGCGAGCCGATCAGCGCGATGTAGAGCCCGACGATCAGCAGGATCACGGTCGCCCCCGCCGTCCAGGGCAGGATCGCCGCCGACAGGCGCTGGAAGCGGGCAGGATTTGCAAATCGATGCATAGGACCTATGGGCCTCTGGTCGTGCTGCGGACGATATAAGCTCAGTGATGCCCCAGCGCGAGGGGTTTCGCCTTGATCTTGGTCAGGAAACATGGCCGCACACCGTGGTGTTTTCAGGACGGTGCGGCGGCCTGTCGCACTGACGGTACGACGGGTTGACGCGGCCTTTCCATGCTACGTTGGTGCAGGGCGGGTGAAAAAGTCCGTCCGGCCCCGGAGAGGGGGGGCGCCGCGCTCAGTGCCGGTGCGCGTGGTGGGCGTCGGGAAAGTGGGCGTGCCGGTGCCGCAGGCGCCCGTGATGGTGCCGGTGGCTGTGCGGTTCGGTCACCGGGCCGTCGTGATGGTGCCGGTGATGCTCGTCGTGGATGTGCGGGTGGTCGTGCTCCATCTCGTCATGGTCGTGCTCGTGGTCGTGATCCTCCGTCAGGTGCAGCCAGACGCCGGCCCCCATCAGGACCGCCGCTACCGCCAGCCCGAGCGTCACGGGCTCCCCGAAGATCGCCAGGGAGGCGATGCCGCCCACGAAAGGAGCCGTCGAGAAATAGGCCCCGGTGCGGGCGGCGCCGATGTGGCGCAGGGCGACCACGAACAGGACGAGGCTGACGCCGTAGCCGAGCAGCCCGACCAGCATCGCCGCCGCCGCGGTCGGCAGGGCGGGCGGGCCGTCGCCGAGCGCCAGGGCGATCCCGACATTGACGCTGCCGGCCACCAGCCCCTTGATCGTGGCGATGTCCGCCGGGTCGGCCAGGGACACCTTGCGGGTCAGGTTGTTGTCCACCGCCCACATCAGGCAGGCGGCGGCGACCGCGGCCGGTCCCCACCCGCCGGCAAGGCTCACCGGGCCGCCCCAGGACAGCACGGCCGCCCCCGCCACGATGGCGGCCATGCCGGCGACGAGGCGCCGGTCGGCGCCCTCGCGGAAGACGAACCACGCCAGCAGGGCGGTGAACACCCCTTCGAGATTGAGTAGCAGCGAGGCGGTGGAGGCCGGCGTCGCGGTCAGCCCGGCCATCAGCAGCACCGGCCCGGCGACGCCCCCGGCCGCGACGGCGCCCAGCAGCCAGAGCCACTCGGCGCCGCGGAGGCCGCGTTCGCCGCGCTTCGCCGAAGCCGTCAGCCCGCGGACCAGACGGAGCAGCCCCAGCCCGATCCCGGAGCCGAGATACAGCAGGCCCGCCAGCATCCAGGGGGACAGGTCATGGACCAGCAGCTTCGCCAGCGGCGTGCCGATGCCGAAAAGGACCGCGGCCAGGATGGCGGTCGTCGCGCCGGTTCGGGGCATGAGCGCCTCGCACGCCTGTTGGGTGAGGGAAGACCTCTTGCCCCCACCCTAACCCTCCCCCGCTTCGCAGGGGAGGGGATGAAGGCTAACCCCGCGCCCGCAGGTAGGGGGTCATGCGCCATTCCGCGTAGCGGATCAGGCGCGAGGCGATGAAGTTCAGCAGCAGATAGATGCTGCCCGCCACGATGAACACCTCGAACACCGCGAAGCTCTGCGCGATGATCTTGCGGGCGATGCCGGTGATCTCCAGCAGCGTGATGGTGCTGGCGAGCGAGCTGGCCTTGACCATCAGGATCACCTCGTTGCCGTAGGCCGGCAGCATCTGGCGGATCGCCACCGGCATCACGATCCGGCGGAACAGCAGCGTGCGGGACATGCCGCAGGCCCGTGCCGCCTCGATCTGCCCCTGCGGCACCGACAGGATGGCGCCGCGCAGGATCTCGCTGGTGTAGGCGCCGGTGTTCAGCGTCAGCGCCAGGATCGCGCACCAGAAGGGCTCGCGCAGGTAGATCCACAGGAAGCTGCTGCGCACCAGCTCGAACTGGCCCATGCCGTAATAGATCAGGAAGATCTGCACCAGCAGCGGCGTGCCGCGGAAGACGAAGACATAGGCGGCCATCAACCGCTCGGTGACGCGGTTGCCGTACAGCCGCAGCAGAGCCACCGCGAAGGCCACGCCCGCGCCGAACAGCAGCGCCAGCCCGACCAGTTGCAAGGTCACCGGAACGCCGCGCAGGAGGGTGGGCACGCTGTCCCACATCAGTTCCCAGTTCATGGGTCAGGCCCTCCGCACGCCGCGATTGGCGTAGCGCTCCGCCCGCTCGAACGCCACCGTGGAGACGGTGGTGAGCAGGAGGTAGAGCACCGCCGCGGTGGTGTAGAACAGGAACGGCTGGCGGGTCGACCCCGCCGCCACATGCGACACGCGCATGATCTCGGCCAGCGCCGTCACGGAGATCAGCGCCGTGTCCTTCAGGGTGAGCTGCCAGACGTTGCCCAGCCCCGGCAGGGCGTAGCGCAGGGTCTGCGGCACCAGGATGCGGCGCAGGATCAGCCAGCGCGACATGCCGCAGGCGCGCGCCGCCTCGATCTGGCCGTGGGGCACCGCCTGGACCGCGCCGCGGATCACCTCCGTCGAATAGGCGCCGGAGATCAGACCGACCGCCAGCACGCCGATGGAGAAGGCGTTCAGCTCGATGTAGCCCTCGTAGCCGAAAACCCGGCCGACGGCCATGACCGCGCCGCTGCCGCCGAAGAACAGCAGGTAGATGACCAGCAATTCGGGGACGCCGCGGACGACGGTGGTGTAGACCTCCGCGACGCCGGTGAGGGCGAGGTTGCGGCTGAGCTTCGCCGACGCGCCGAGCGAGCCGAAAACGAGACCGAGGACGAAGGCCGACACCGACACGGCGACCGTCATCGCGGCCCCGCCGAGAAGCTGGCCGCCCCACCCGTTCGGGCCGAAGGAGAGAAGTTCGAACATGCGCTCCGAAAGGGCTCCGAACCGGGTTCCCCTCCCCCCGCGACGGAGGAGAGGGGGACGTCCCTTGCTGCGATAGGGCTTTACTTGATCGAGATGTCGTAGCCGAAGTGCTGGGTGCTCAGCTTCGTGATGGTGCCGTCCTGGTTGGCCTCGGCGATGGCCTTGTTGAACAGCTCCTTCAGGTCGCCGTCGGCCTTGCGCAGACCCACGCCCACGCCCTTGCCCAGCACGCCGCGCGCGAAGGCCGGGCCGAACAGGGTCATGCCGTTGCCGGCGTCCGCCTTGAGGATGGCGTCCACCGCCGAACGGTCGCCGAAGATGGCGTCAACGCGGCCGGCGGCCATGTCGATGCCGGCGTTGTCCAGCTTGTCGTAGGTGCGGACGGCGACCTGCGGCAGAAGCTTCTCCATGAAGTTCGCCTGGATGGTCGAGGTCTGAACGCCGACCGTCTTGCCCTTCAGCGCGTCGGCCAGGGCGGCGATGGCGGCCTTCGGGTCGTCCTTGGACAGGTCGTAGCGCTCACCGGGGAAGGTCGCCTTGGCGAGCGGCGACGTCTTCATGGTGCCGAACATCGACGGCTCGGTGCCGTAGGGGCCGGCGAAGGTGATGACCTTCTCACGCTCGTCGGTGATCGACATCGCCGCCATGATGGCGTCGTACTTGCCCTGCTGGATGGCCGGGATCATGCCGTCCCAATCCTGGGCGACGATCTCGCACTCGGCCTTCATCTTCTTGCAGAGTTCCAGGGCGAGGTCCGGCTCGAAGCCGATCAGCTTGCCCGACGGGTCCGTCGCGTTCCACGGGGCGTAGGCGCCCTCGGTGGCGATGCGGATTTTCTTCCAGTCCTTGGCCTCGGCGGCGGCGCCGGCGACCGCAACGATGGCGCCGAGCGCCAGGGCCGCAACGATCTTCTTCACGGGAAAACCTCCTCTGTTCTGATGCCCTTATGGATGGCTCTTATGCTCGGGCAGGCTCTGAGGTTTACGGTTTTACAGCGTCAGTCAAGGGAATTGAGCGGGCCGACTTCGCGCGACCGATTCAGCCGCCGCCGGACAGGTGGCGCGACAGGAACTGTCGCACGCGGTCCGATTCCGGATTGACCAGAACCCGGTCGGGCGGCCCCCGCTCCTCGATCCGGCCCTGATGGAGGAACACCACCTCCGACGCGACCTCGCGGGCGAAGCCCATCTCGTGCGTCACCAGAATCATGGTGTTGCCCTCCTCGGCGAGCTGGCGGATGACCAGCAGCACCTCGCCCACCAGCTCGGGGTCGAGCGCGGAGGTCGGCTCGTCGAACAGCATCACCTTGGGCTGCATGGCCAGCGCGCGGGCGATGGCGGCGCGCTGCTGCTGCCCGCCGGACAGCTGCACCGGGTAGGACTCGGCCTTGGCCAGGATGCCCACCTTGTCCAGCAGCTTGCGGGCGCGGTCCACCGCCTCCGCCTTCGGGACGCCCAGCACATGGACCGGCGCCTCGATGACGTTCTCCAGGATGGTCATGTGGGTCCAGAGGTTGAAGCTCTGGAACACCATGCCGAGCCGGGTGCGGATGCGGTCCACCTGCCGGGAGTCGGCGGGAACGGTCTGGCCGCCGCGCGCCTTCTTCAGGCCGATGGCCTCGCCGCCGATGACGATCCGCCCCTCGTCCGGCACCTCCAGCATGTTGATGCAGCGCAGGAGCGTGCTCTTGCCGGAGCCGGATGAGCCGATCAGCGTGATGACGTCGCCTTCGCGCGCGGTCAGGGAGACGCCCTTCAGCACCTCCAGCGGGCCGAAGCGCTTGTGGACATTCTCGACGAGGACGGCTTCGGGGGCGTTGGGATTCGTGGGCGGGTGTCGGTGCATGCGGGGCTTGTCGGCGGGGTACGGGGGCGGGAAACGGTCTGGACCGCCCAACCCTGGACGGTGCCGCTAGGCTAGACCGCCGGACACTCTCCCGCAACGCGGATTTTGCGAGCCCCGGGGCAACCGCGCGGCGGGGGAAGCCGGCGGGTTTTTCACCACAGCATCAGCACCAGAAGCTGCGGCGCCAGGATGCGCAGGCACATGGCCAGCGGGTAGACGGTGGCGTAGGCCAGCGCCGGCGCCTCCGACGCGACCACCGCGTTGGCGTAGGCGAGGCCCGGCGGGTTGGTCTGCGCCCCGGCCAGGACGCCGCAGACGCTGAGGAAGTTCAGCTTCATCACGCCGCGCGCCAGCAGCCCGGTCAGCAGCAGCGGCACGAGGGTCACCAAGACGCCCCAGGCCATCCAGGGCAGCCCGGCGCCGCTCGCCATCGTCTCGACGAAGCGGTCGCCCGACGCGATGCCCAGCACGGCGAGGAACAGGACGATGCCGATCTCGCGCAGGGCGAGGTTGGCGGCGGGCGGCATGAACCAGACCAGCGGCCCGATGTGGCCGATGCGCGCCAGCACGATGGCGGCGATCAGCGGCCCGCCGGCCATGCCCAGCCGCAAGGGCGCCGGCATGCCCGGCAGGAACAGCGGGACGGCGCCCAGCAGCGCGCCCAGCGTGATGCCGACGAAGACCGGGATCATCTCCACGGTCTGCAGCCGCCGTTCGGAATTGCCGATGATGCGGGCCGCCGCCTTGAGGTCGCCGGGCTTGCCGATCACCGTCAGGATGTCGCCGAACTGCAGCTTCAGCGCGGCGTTGGGCACCAGCTCCACGCCGGCGCGGTTGACGCGGCTGACCACCACGTCGCACGCCCCCTTCAGGTTCAGCGCGGCGATGGATTTGCCCAGCGCCGGGTTGGCGGTGACGACGATGCGCTCCCACCTCAGGTCGCTGCCCTTGGTGGTCAGTCGGACGTCGGCCTCCCGCCCCATCAGCAGGCGGACCTGCTCCAGCTTCGGGCGCGGGCCGACCATGTGCAGCACGTCGCCCTCCTCCAGCCGGGTGTCCTCGCCGGGCACGCGGAGCTGGCCGCCGCGCAGCAGCCGCGACGCGCAGACCCCCAGGCTCGGCAGCAGGGTCAGGTCGCCCAGCCGCACCCCGCGGAGGGCCGGGTTGGTGACGGCGATGTCCATGGTGTCGAGCGCCGCAACCTCGGCGCGCCGGGCGGCCTCGAAGGCCCTGGCCTCCTCCTGCGGGTCGATGCGGAAGGCGATCCGCACCACCGCCATGGCCAGCAGGTTTCCGGCGATGCCGAAGGGGTAGGTGACGGCGAAGGCCAGACCGGGCAGGGCCATCACCGCGGCGTCGGCCCCGACCTCCTTCAGCACCTGCTGCGAGGCGGCCAGCGCCGGGGCGTTGGTCACCCCACCCGCGAAGACGCCGAGGCCGGAGCCCAGCGGCACGAGGTCGAACAGCACCAGGAGGGCGGTCAGCAGAATGCTCGACCCCACCATCAGCAGCGCCAGCCCGTTGAGCGCCAGCCCGGACTTCTTCAGCGCCGCGAAGAAGCCGGGGCCGACCTGGATGCCGATGGTGTAGACGAACAGGATCAGGCCGAAGTCGCGGATGAACTCCATCATCTCGGCGTTCAGCGTCACCCCGGCCTGCTTGGCGACGTGGCCGACCGCGATTCCCGCGAACAGCACGCCGCCGATGCCCAGCCCGACCCCGCGCAGCCTTATGTGCCCGAGCGCCAGCCCCAGGGCGGAGGTGACGCCCAGCATGAACACCACGCGCGCGATCGGCGGCATGGCCAGGAAGAGATCGATGAGCGCGTGCATGGCCGCGTCTCCCCACGCGAGGACAGACCGCCCGCCGATCCCGTGGGAAGCGCTCCCGCCGGGTTGCCCTCCTACCAGAGGAACAGGACGATCAACTGCGGCGCAAGGATACGCAGAAACATAACCATAGGGTAAACAGTGGCATAGGCGAGGGCGGGAGCCTCCGATGCGCTCATTGCGTTTGCAAAGGCGAGCGCGGGCGGGTCCGTCATGCTCCCGGACAGGAGGCCGCAGATCGTCAGGTAGTTCTGCCGGGCGAAGGCCCGCGCGATGAAGCCGACGACGAGAAGCGGGATCAGCGTCACCAGCACGCCGCAGCCGATCCACAGCAGCCCGTCGCCATGCACCAGCGTCTCCACGAAGCGGTCGCCGGACATCAGCCCGACCACCGCCAGGAACAGGACGATGCCGATCTCGCGCAGCGCCATGTTGGCGGCCGGCGGCATGAACCAGACCAACGGCCCGATGTGGCCGATGCGCGCCAGCAGGATCGCCGCCACCAGCGGCCCGCCGGCCAGACCCAGCTTCAGCGGCGCCGGCATGCCCGGAATGTAGAAGGGGATGGAGCCGAGCAGCACGCCGAGCAGGATGCCGATGAAGACCGGCACGAACTCCACCTGCTGCAGCCGCCGCGCCGAGTTGCCCATCAGCGCCGCCACCCGCTGCAGGTCGGACGGCTTGCCGATGGCGGTCACGATGTCGCCGAACTGCAGGTGCAGGGCCGGGCTCGGCACCAGCTCCACGCCCGCCCGATTGACCCGGCTGACCACCACGTCGTAGGCGTCGGCGAGGTCGAGCTGGCCGATGGCCTTGCCCAGCACATGCTCGTTGGTGACGACCAGCCGGTCCCAGCGCATGTCGGTGCCCTTGGTGGTCAGGGTGACCTCCGCCGCCTCGCCGAGCAGCCGCTTCGCCGCCTCCAGCTTCACCCGCGGCCCGACCAGATGCACGACGTCGCCGGCGCGCAGGCAGGTGTCCGGGTGCGGCACCTGGAGCCGCCCCTCGCGCAGCAGGCGGGACACCATCACCCCCTGGTCGCCGAACAGCGCCATCTCGCGCAGCGGCAGTCCCATCGCCGACCGGTTGCGCACGGCGACGTCCAGCGTCTCCAGGGTTTCCACCTGGGCGCGGCGCCTGCGCTCGAAGGCCTCGGCCTCCGCCGCCGGGTCGATGCGGAAGACGACGCGGATCAGCCCCATGGTGATGAGGATGCCGACGATGCCGAAGGGATAGGCGACGGCGTAGCCGAGGCTCGGCGTGTTGATCTCCGCCGCCGTGGCACCGACCTCGCGCAGCATCTCCTGAGCGGCCCCCAGCGACGGCGTGTTGGTGACGGCGCCGGAGAAGATGCCGAGCACCGCCGGCAGCGGCACCCCGCCGATCTCGTGGATCGCCACCGCCACCAGGACCCCCAGCCCGACCAGCGAGGCGGCCAGCAGGTTCAGCGTCAGGCCCGATTTCTTCAGGGCGGCGAAGAAGCCGGGGCCGACCTGCACGCCGATGGTGTAGACGAACAGGATCAGCCCGAACTCCCGCATGAAATGCAGGACGTGATGGTCGAAGGTCAGGCCCAGCGCCTTGGCGACGTGCCCCGCGGCGATTCCGGCGAACAGCACCCCGCCGATGCCCAGCCCCACCCCGCGCACCTTGATCTGCCCGAGCGCCAGCCCCGACGCCGCCACCACGCTGAGCATCAGCATGATGCGGGCAATGTCGGGAAGGCCGTTGAACAGGTCGATCAGCAGGGTCATGGCGGGCACCCGGTCCGGTTGAGCCGCGAAGGGCAAGGGCGCCTATGAATGCCCGCTCCGCTCCGCCCGGGCAATGCCCTGGAATGGAAAGGGACAATCCCCGGATCAAAATTTCGCCACTTTCTGGCCCTAAACCGGAGGGAGCCTTAGGGCATGAAGTGGCTGGCCGGATCTGTGAACCCCTGCGGTCCGGCCCCTAAGCGACGATCAGGGCTCCGGTTTTCCGGCGCCCCCAGCCAGGCCCCGGCTGGATCGGCGGCCATCGCAAGAACCCCCTTGCGATGGCCGTTTCTTTTTGGGGCCGTTTCTTTTTTGGCCCGACCTCTTGTGCGGCCGTTTCTTTTTGGCACCCGGACGGGCTGTGCTATAGCTCCCCCGCCCCGTCCACCGCAAGAGCCCGCCCGCCGCCATGCCCGTTTTCGCCGGTTCCGCGCTGACCTGCCTTCGTGGCGACCGGCTGGTCTTCACCGGGCTGGACTTCCGGATCGCGCCGGGCGAGGCGCTGTTCCTGCTCGGCCCCAACGGCAGCGGCAAGTCCAGCCTGCTGCGCGTCATGGCCGGGCTGCTCAAGCCGATTCGCGGCCGGCTGTCCTGGGACGACGTTCCGGTGACCGACGATCCCGACGCCCACCGCGGCCGCATCCATTACGTCGGCCATCTCGACGCGGTGAAGCCGGTGCTGAGCGCGGTGGAGAACCTGTCCTTCTGGGCCACGCTGGGCGGCGCCGCCGACCCGCGGGGCAACGCGCTGAAGGCGCTCGACCGCCTGGGCGTGCCGCACATCGCCAACGTGCCGGGGCGCTACCTGTCGGCGGGGCAGAAGCGGCGCCTGAACCTCGCCCGCATCATCGCCGCCCCCGCCGCCCTCTGGCTGCTCGACGAGCCGACCGTGGCGCTCGACCGCGCGGCGATCGCCCTGTTCGAGGAGATCATCGCGGAGCACCGGGCCGGCGGCGGCATGGTCGCCGTCTCCACCCATGTGGACATCGCCATGCCCGGCGCCGGAGAGCTGCATCTCGACGACTTCACCCCCGTCCCCCATGACGGGGACGACGACGTTCTGGAAGAGGAGGACGCGGCGTGACCCGCTTCCTGCGCCTGATCGGGCGCGACCTGCGGCTGGCGCTGCGCCAAGGGTCGGACGCCAGCATCGCCGTGATGTTCTTCGTTCTGTGCGTGGTGCTGTTCCCCTTCGGCGTCGGGCCGGAGCCGAACATCCTGGCCCGCATCGCCGCCGGGGTGATCTGGGTGGCGGCCCTGCTCGCCTCGCTGCTGTCGCTGGAGCGGCTGTTCCAGAACGACTACGAGGACGGCTCGCTGGAGCTGCTGTCGCTGTCCACCCTGCCGATGGAGGCGGTGGTGCTGGCCAAGACGCTGGCCCACTGGCTGGTGACCGGCCTGCCGCTGATCGCCGCCGCCCCGCTGCTGGCGCTGCTGCTGAACATGGACGCGGAGGGATTCGGGGTTCTGGTGCTGACCCTGCTGGTCGGCACGCCGATCCTCAGCCTGATCGGCAGCATCGGGGCGGCGCTGACCCTGGGCGCCCGGCGCGGCGGCGTGCTGCTGTCGCTGCTGATCCTGCCGCTCTACATCCCCGTGCTGATCTTCGGCGCCGGGGCCATCGACGCCGCGCTGAACGGCCTGACCCCGCGCCCGCATCTGCTTCTTCTGGGCGGCCTTCTGGCCGGCGCCCTGCCGCTCGCCCCGTGGGCGAGCGCCGCCGCGCTGCGCCAGGCGGTGGAATAGGGACGGGCCTTCCGGCCCGCCGCGATCAGGCGGGGAGGCGGACGGTGCAGAGCCTGTCGGGGCTTTCCTTGGCGATGGCCTTGTGGCCGGCGATGGCGGTGTTGATCGCGTCGGGGGTCAGGCGGTGCGGCCCCGGAGCCAGCACCACGGCGACGCCGCTCACCGACAGCAGAGGGAAATGCCGCACCGCGCCGTAACGGTCCTTGCCCTCGAAGCAGCCGGCCTCCCGCGCCTCCCGATCGTAGAGGCTCTCGGCGTCGGAGCGGAACTGCGCGACGAGGTCCGCCACCCGGGCGAGCGCATCCTCCTCCCCGGTGCCGCTGAGGGCGACGAAGAAGTCGTCGCCGCCGATGTGGCCGGCGAAGCCGCCGTTGCCCGACGCCCAGGCCTTCAGCCGCTCGCTGAACATCAGGATGGCGCGGTCGCCCTGGCGGAAGCCGAAGCGGTCGTTGAAGGGCTTGAAGTTGTCGAAGTCGAGATAGGTCAGGACATGCCCACGGTCCTGCTCCTGCAGGGCGCGCTCGATGTGGCGCACGATGGCGGCGTTGCCGGGCAGGCGGGTCAGCGGGTTCTGGTCCGCGGCCATGGCGAGGTTGCGCTCGTGGACCAGCCGGATCAGCGCGCCGCTGGACAGGAAGCCGGCATACTCGCCGCCTTCGATGATGATGATGCCGTCGCTGGCCGCCTCCGCCGAGAAGGCCTCGATCACCTGGTCGAGCGGGGTGGAGATGTCGCAGACCGGGCTTTTCACCACCAGTTCCAGCAATGTGTCGCCGAGCCCCTTGTTGCGCAGCAGCTCGCTGCCGAAGCGGGAATAGACGTAGCGCTTCAGGTCGCGTTCGCGGATCAGCCCCAGGGGACGCTGCTGGCGGTCCACGATGGGGGCGATGGACGGGCTGTTGTCGCCGCGGAAATACTCCAGAAGCTCGGTCTTCGGGGAGGTGACGGCCAGCGGCGGCTGCCGCTCGATCACCTCGGACAGGCGCAGGCGGGCCTCGTTCGGCTTGCGGCGGTCGCGGCGGTTCAACGCCTCGACGATGCCGTAGCGCTCGGGCACGGCGCGCAGATCCAGGCTCGGCCGGGCGATCAGGTAGCCCTGGGCGAAGTCGCAGCCGAGATCGCGGCAGGTGTGGAACTCCTTCTCCGTCTCCACCCCCTCGGCGATGATGAGGATGCCGAGCGCGTGGGCGTAGCCGACCAGCGCGTGGGCGATGGCCCGCTTGCGCGTGTCCTGGTCGATGCCGTCGATGAAGTAGCGGTCGATCTTGAGATAGTCGGGCTTGGATTCGTAGAGCAGCCGCAGCCCGGCGAAGCCGACGCCGAAATCGTCCAGCGCCACCCCGATGCCGGCCTGCCGGTAGCGGTCGATGGCCTGCTCAATGCTGTGGTCGGGGCGCAGCTCGCGACGTTCCGAAATTTCCAGGCTGACGGTCAGGCGCGGGTCGGCCGCGCCGCCGTTCAGCGCGCCGCCGTCAAGCGCGAAGGGGGCCAGCCAGGGCGAGCCGGCGACCCCGACCACCCGCGCATCGATGTTCAGGAACAGCTTGGCGCTCGGCCAGTTGTCCAGCGCGCGGAAGGCCGCCACCGCCTTGGCGTGCAGGGCGCATTCGACCTCGGCCAGCAGGCCCTGCATGCAGGCGGCGTCCAGCAGGTCGTTGGGGCTGGCGAAGGGGCTGCGCTCCAGGCCGCGCAGCAGCGCCTCCATGCCGTGGCAGCGCCCGGTGCGCATCTGCACGATGGGCTGGAAGGCGACCGACAGCCCGGCCAGCAGGGTGGTCCATTCCGCCGGCAACGGGACCTTGCGGACGCTCCCCGCCGGGGCGCCGCAGCGATCGTCCCATTCTTCTGCTGGCACCGAGGCCATGGTTTCGTCCACCGCCGGCTGTCCATGTTCATCACGGGCTAACCCGATCTTGTAGCGGATGATCTTTTCGGTTTCGTGACAAATCCGGTCTTTGTCCGGAGAAGGCGATCCAAAATGCCCTTCGCACCGCGGCCCCGCTTTGCGCTATAGGGGTGCGCTTCAACGCAGACGATGATGGATCTGGGGGGCGGCGGGGCATGAAGGTCGGCATCGACATGGGGACGGCCATGACGGCTGGCGCGGCAGAGGCGTCGGCGATGCTGGATCTCGAGGAGCTGCTGGCGACCCGCCTGCTGGTGCAGGGCAACTCCGGCTCCGGCAAGTCGCACCTGCTGCGCCGCCTGATCGAGCAGAGCGCGCGCTGGGTGCAGCAGGCGGTGATCGACCCCGAGGGCGACTTCGTGACCCTGGCCGAGCGCTTCGGCCACATCGTGGTCAACGCCGACGAGCACAGCGAGGCCGCCCTGCAGAGCGTCGCCGCCCGCGTGCGCCAGCACCGCGTCTCCGTCGTCCTGAACCTGGAGGGGCTGGACGCGGACATGCAGATGCGCCACGCCGCGGCCTTCCTGGGCGGGCTGTTCGACGCCGACCGCGACCACTGGTACCCCATGCTGGTGGTGGTGGACGAGGCGCAGCTCTTCGCCCCGTCGGCCGCCGGCGAGGTGTCGGACGAGGCGCGCAAGGTTTCGCTGGGCGCCATGACCAACCTGATGTGCCGCGGCCGCAAGCGCGGTCTGGCCGGGGTGATCGCGACGCAGCGCCTCGCCAAGCTGGCCAAGAACGTGGCGGCGGAGGCCTCCAACTTCCTGATGGGCCGCACCTTCCTCGACATCGACATGGCCCGCGCCGCCGATCTGCTGGGCATGGAGCGCCGCACCGCGGAGATGTTCCGCGATCTGGAGCGCGGCCATTTCATCGCGCTCGGCCCGGCCGTCTCGCGCCGCCCGCTGCCGCTGCGCATCGGCGCCGTCGAGACGCAGGGGCGGGCCGGCAGCCCGAAGCTGATGCCGCTGCCCGACACCCCGCTGGAGGACGCGCGGGAGCTGATCTTCAAGCCGGGCGAGCCGGAACCGCCGCGCCTGCCGGTGCGCCGCCCCTCGACCAGCGCCAGCGCCGACCTGCTGGCCCAGCTCGCCCGCCCGCGCCCCCTGCCGGCGGAGCCGGAAAGCGAGGACGCCGCCCCCGCGCTGCCCCTGGAGGAGCCGGAAACCCCGGAGCAGGCGGCGGAGCGCAAAGCCGCCTACGAGGCGATCCTGCGCGAGGTGCTGGCCGATCCCGAGGCGCCCTACCGCTCCATCGCCGTGCTCTATCAGGACTTCCTGGTGCGCTGCCGGACGCAGGGGGTGCGGGGCGAGCTTCTGGAACTGCCGGCCTTCCGGCGCAAGCTGGCGGCGGCCCGCGCCGGGGCCGGGGACGGCACCGAGGAGAATCCCGCCTGGGAGAAGGCGACCCAGGTCGCGGCCACCCTGCCGGAGGACATCCAGGTCGTCTTCCTGCTGCTGGCCCGCGCGGCGCTGGACCATCTGCCCTGCCCGTCGGACGCCGAGGTGGCGCGCGCCTGCGGCAGCCGGTCGCGCGGGCGGGCGCGGCGGCTGCTGACCTACATGGAGCAGCGCGGCTTCATCGCCACGCGCAGCGGGCTGGGCAACACGCGCAGCATCGCGCTGCCGACGCTGGGCTGGGAGACGGCGCTGGGCGACCCGAACGCCGATGACGGAACGGACGGGCCGGAGGACGGCGGGTTGTTCGCCACCGCCTGATGTTTCCTTACTCGTCGTCCGGCTCGATCCCGGCGGCCAGGGCGTGGGCCAGCCGGCCGGCGGCGGCCACCGTGGCCATGGCCGCCTGCGCCCTGGCGGCGATGCGCGCGGTGCCCTCCGGCGTCGGCTGGTAAAGCGACGGGTCGGGCAGGCGTTCGACGAAACCCCAGGCGCCGCCGACGGGCTCCCAGACCTCGAACACGTCGGGGTTGGGGCGGCGGGCGACCCAGGCGCCGGCGGCGTTGCCCTCGGCGCGGAAGCGCACCCCGAAGAAGCGGCTGGCCGCCATGGCCCCGATGGCCGCGGTCAGATCGCCGTCGGCGTCCGGACAGCGCCGCGTCAGAGCGGCGCGCAGGGCTTCCGCCAGGGCGCGGCGGTCGTCATGATGGGGAAGGCCGTCGGGATCGGTTCTCATGCCCCGCGATGGTAGAGGGACGGCGCGCCTGCGCAAGCGGGCGTCATGTCGCAAGCGCAGCCCGGAGTCGTCATGGTCAGCCTGTCCGAAGCCTACGCCATCGCCATCGGCCACCACCGGGCCGGACGTCTGGGCGAGGCCGCCGGGGTCTACCGGGCGATCCTCGACGCCGACCCGCGGCAGGCCGACGCGCTGCATCTGCTGGGCGTGCTGGCGGGCCAGACCGGGCGGGTGGAGGACGCGCTGCCGCTGATCGCCCAGGCCATCGCGCTCGCCCCGGAGGCGGCGGACTATCACGACAATCTGGGCAGCCTGCGCCGCACCGCCGGGGACGCGGCGCGGGCGGCCGGGCAGCACGCGCGCGCCCTGGCGCTGGAGCCGGCGCGGGCCAAGGCGGCCTTCAACCGGGGGCTGGCCCTCGGCGATCTCGGCCGGATGAGGGAGGCCGTGGGCTGCTTCCGCGCGGCCCTGCGGATCGATCCCGGCTATGGGGCGGCGGCGCTGGCGGCGGGGCGGTTGCTGGCCGGAGGGGCGGAGCCGGGGGCGACCCGTGGGGCGGCGCGCTGGCTGGCCCACGCCCTGGCCCTGGCGCCGGACAGCGCCGACGCCTGGGCGGTGGTGGGGCGCACACGGCTGGTGGCGGGGGAGGCCGATGGGGCGGTGACGGGCTACGGCCGGGCGGCGCGGCTGCGACCGGACGACGGGGCGGCGCTGAGCAACCTCGCCATGGCAACGTTGCAGGCCAGCGGCGCCCTGCCGGAGTTTCCCCGCGCCGACCGCCCTGAGGCGAGCTGGGGCGAACCGCTCGCCCGCGCGCTCGACCTGTTCCTGGCGGCGCTGGAGCGCGGGGCGGGGGAGATCGCGGAGGCTGCGCTGTTCCGCACCGCCGTGCTGACCATCCACCGCGGCATGCTGGACGACGCCCGGCTGGAGCGGGTCGCGCAGCGGGCGCGGGACCGGCTGCGGCGCGCGCCGGGGGACGGCGCGGCGGCGGCCTGCATCGCCCATGGCCTCTACCGCCGGGGGCGGCTGGTGACCGCCTCGCGCCTCGCCCGGCGCTGTCTGCGCGGCTGGTCGGAGGAGGCCATCCGCGCCGACCCGCAGGCGGCGAAATGGCGGCAGGTCGATGCGCGCCCGGTCTTCCTCGCCGCGCTGGCCGCGTACCGGCCGCGCATCGCCGAGGCGGGGGAGCGGTCGATGCCGGTTCCGCCCGCGGCCGAAGGCGGGGCGGTCCTGCTGGTCAGCGTCGATTCCGGCTACTGGCGGCGCTTCGGCGGCTGGTTCCTGTCCCATGCCCTCAAGGACCCGGCGGGCGACCGCGTGCATGTCCATATCGTCAACCCCGGCGCGGAGGATCGCGCCGACCTGGACCGCCGCTGCGCCGCTCAGCCGGGGCGGCTGTCCTGGTCCCTGGAGCGCATCGACCTGTCCGTCCACGCGCCGGGGGCGGAGACGACCTATTACGCCTGCGCGCGTTTTTTCGTGGCCCGGGACCTGCTGGAGCGGACGGGGACGCCGGTCTTCATCACCGACATCGACGCCCGTTGCACGGCGCCGCTTTCGCCGGACCTGCGCGAGGGGGCGGGCTGGGACCTCGCGATCATGCGCGACCGCCGCGCCCGCGGGCCGTTCGACGACATCATCGTCAGCTTCCTCGGCGTCGCGCCGACCGCGGCGGGACGGGAGTTCCTCGGCCTCGTCCGCGCCTACATCGGCTGGTTCTTCGACCGGGGCCGGGCTGCCTGGACGCTCGACCAGGCGGCGCCCTACGCGGTCCTCCACGACTGGGCGCGGCGCGGGCGGACGCCACGGCTGCGGGAGCACGAGTTCCTGCGCCTGCCCTGGTTCGATTTTCCGGTGAAGGGGGAGGGGTGACGGGGGGCTACGCGGCCTGGACGCTGTTGTCCTTGCGCCGGGACAGCTGCAACTGGCCGTCCAGGCACTTCACGTAGGTGGTCTTGCCGGCCTTCAGGTTGTCGCAGACGGTGACCAGCGCGCGCGGGATCGCCGCGAATTCCTTCGAGCCGCGCGACTGCGTGTTGTAGGCCGCGAGATGCTGGCGCAGCCCCTCCTTGGACACCGGCTTTCCGTCGTTTCCGATCGTGGTCGTTCCCGCGCGTGTGGTCGTCGGTGGACGAGGCTACGCGGGCACGGCCCCGGACACAACGTTCGCTGCCTCGATGTTCGCCGACTCAATGTTCGCTGTCGTCCGCGGGCTTGCCGTCCGGCTTTCCCCCGTCGCCGGTCCAGTCGTCGGTGATGTAGCGCTGCGCGTCGCTGATCTTCTCCACCTCGTCGCGGCTCGGCGGCTTGGGCACGCGCGACTGGCCGTTCTCGCGGTCCTGGTCCATGGGTCCTCCATCGATTTGCCAGTGATGTGGACGGGAGGGCGGGATCGGCAAGCCCATCCCGGACACATCCCGGACACATCCTGGACAGGGGCGCGGACCGGGTTAAGGCATTCGCGTTCGATCACGCAGGCCGCTATGACCGCCGCCCGCTTGACAGGGGAACCCGCGCCGCCGGATCATCCGGCCGTTAACCGCTAAGAATTCCAAAGAGAATTCGCCCCGTCCGGGGTCGTTCCGGGATCACGCAGGGAGTATGGGAACCATGAACACGCTCGCGCGCCGTCTGGCCGGCGCCGCCATTCTGTCCGCCGGTCTTTCCTTCGGCCTCGCGGCCACGCCGGTCCTGGCCGACACGCCGAAGGACACGCTGGTCATGGCGTGGCAGTTCGACGACATCGTGACGCTCGATCCCGGCGAGATTTTCGAGCTGTCGGGAGCCGAATACGGCGCCCAGGTCTATGACCGGCTGATCCGATTCGACGTCAACGACGTCAGCAAGATCCACGGGCAGGTCGCGGAAAGCTGGACCGTCTCCGACGACGGCAAGACCTTCACCTTCACCATCCGCGACGGGATCAAGTTCCACTCCGGCAACCCGCTGACGGCGGAGGACGTGGCCTACTCGCTCCAGCGCGCCGTGAAGATGAACAAGGGTCCGGCCTTCATCCTGACCCAGTTCGGCCTGACGCCGGAGAACGTCGACCAGAAGGTCCGCGCGACCAACCCGCGCACCCTGGTGTTCGAGACGGACAAGACCTACGCCCCGACCTTCGTGCTCTATTGCCTGACCGCCGACGTGTCCGGCGTGGTCGATTCGAAGCTGGTCAAGAGCAAGGAGGTCAACGGCGACTTCGGCGCCGCCTTCCTGAAGTCCAACTCCGCCGGGTCCGGCCCCTTCATCCTGCGCCAGTGGAAGGCCAGCGAGCTTCTGTCGCTGGAGGCCAACGCCAATTACTGGGACGGCGCCCCCGCCGTGAAGCGCGTGCTGATCCGCCACATCGCGGAGCCGGCGACCCAGCGCCTGCTGCTGGAGAAGGGCGACGTCGACGTGGCCCGCAACCTGAAGCCGGAGCAGTTCGAGCCGCTGCGCGGCAACGACAAGATCCGCATCGTCCAGGCGCCCAAGGGCACGCTCTATTATTTCGGCCTGAACCAGAAGAACGAGGTTCTCGCCAAGCCCGACGTGCGCAAGGCCTTCAAGTACGCCGTGGACTACGACGGCATGGCGAAGACCATCATGAACGGCCTCGGCACCGTCCATCAGGCCTTCCTGCCCAAGGGCTTCCTCGGCGCGCTGGAGGAAAACCCGTACACGTACGATCCGGCCAAGGCGAAGGAGCTGCTCCGCCAAGCCGGCTATCCGGACGGCATCACGGTGACCATGGACGTCCGCAACACCTCGCCCAGCATGGACATGGCCCAGGCCATCCAGGGCAGCGCGGCGGCGGCGGGCATCAAGATCAACCTGCTGCCGGCGGACGGCAAGCAGGTGGTCACCAAGTACCGCGCCCGCAACCACGAGGCGCTGCTCTACCAGTGGGGCGCCGACTACCAGGACCCGAACACCAACGCCGACACCTTCGCCGCCAACCCGGACAACGCCGACGACGCGAAGGCCAAGCCGCTGTCCTGGCGCAACGCCTGGGACATCCCCGAGCTGACCAAGAAGACCGCCGCCGCGGTCGAGGAGCGCGACACCGCCAAGCGCGCCGCCATGTACCAGGAGCTTCAGCGTGAGGTGCTGGAGACGTCGCCCTTCGTCATCATGTTCCAGCAGACCGAGGTGATCGCGGAGCGCAGCAACGTCGAGGGGCTGGTCTGGGGGCCGAGCTTCGACAGCAACTATTACTGGAAGGTCAGCAAGAAGTAAGGCGCGTGTTCTTCCCCAGCGCCTCGTTCCCTCTCCCCTCCGCTCACGCGCAAACGAAGTTTGCGCTGACGCGACAGGCGGACCTTTGGTCCGCCGAAAGCGGGGAGAGGGTTGGGGCGAGGGGGATGGGCTTTTGCCGGACGTACGGGAGTCGCGAGACCCCCTCACCCTCCCCTCTCCCCAGAGGGGAGAGGTTTTTTGACGCTGCGTTAGGGTGAAATTTGGCCGCTATCTTGAAACGACCGGGGATGCCGGGGCGGCGTCATGCGATTCGCGGGGCGGGTCTGCTCGTCTCGGTGGCGCTGACCGTCCTCGGCCTCCTGCTCGTCACCTTCCTGATCGGGCGCGTGGTGCCGATCGATCCGGTGATCGCCGTGGTCGGCGACCGCGTGTCCGCCGACACCTACGCCCGCGTCCGCCAGGAGCTGGGGCTGGACCTGCCGCTGTGGCAGCAGTTCCTGCGCTATGTCGGCGACGTGCTCCAGGGCGATTTCGGCACCTCGGTGCTGACCTCCCGCCCGGTGCTGGAGGACATCCTGCGCGTCTTCCCGGCGACGCTGGAGCTGGCGACCGCCGCGCTGATCATCGGCGTGCTGCTGGGCATTCCGGCGGGGGTGATGGCCGCCGTCCATCGCGGGCGCTGGCCGGACCATCTGATCCGGGTGATCGGGCTGATCGGCCATTCCATCCCGGTCTTCTGGCTGGGGCTGATGGCGCTGCTGGTCTTCTACGCGCGGCTCGATTGGGCGCCGGGGCCGGGCCGGGTGGATGTCTTCTACGAGGGGCTGGTCGATCCGGTGACCGGGGTCATCACGGCGGACGCGCTGCTGGCCGGCGAGACCGACGTGTTCTGGAACGCGCTGCACCATCTGGTGCTGCCGGCGGGCATCCTCGGCCTCTACAGCGTGGCCTACATCGCCCGCATGACGCGCAGCTTCATGCTGGACCAGCTGCGCCAGGAATACATCACGACGGCCCGCGTCAAGGGCATGTCCGAGGCGCGGGTGATCTGGCGCCACGCGCTGGGCAACATCGCGGTGCCGCTGACCACGGTGGTGGCGCTGTCCTACGCCTCGCTGCTGGAGGGGTCGGTGCTGACGGAGACGGTGTTCGCCTGGCCGGGGCTGGGGCTCTACATCACGAACTCCCTGCTGTCGGCGGACATGAACGCGGTGCTGGGCGGCACGCTGGTGGTGGGGGCGGTCTTCATCGGCCTGAACCTGCTGTCCGACCTGCTGTACCGCCTTCTCGATCCCCGTGCGCGATGAGGGGCGCGATGACCGCACAAACTCACACCACCGAAAGCGGAATGCGGGCGTGGCTGACGGCGGAGACGCCGCGGTCCCGCGGGCAGGCCCGGCTGGGCCGGGTCTATCTGGGCTGGCTGGCCTTCTCGCGCAACCGGCTGGCCATGATCGGGCTGGGCATCGTGCTGCTGCTGGTGCTCATGGCGGCGCTGGCCCCCCTGCTCGCCCCCTACGATCCCTACGCCCAGGACCTGTCGCAGCGGCTGCTGCCGCCCGGCGCGGCGCACTGGCTGGGCACCGACGCCTTCGGGCGGGACATCCTGTCGCGCATCCTCTACGGCTCCCGCCTGACGCTGATGATCGTGGCTCTGGTCGCGGTGACCGCGCCGGTCGCCGGGCTGCTGATCGGGACGGTGGCGGGCTATCTCGGCGGCTGGGTGGACGGGGCGCTGATGCGCGTCACCGACATCTTCCTGGCCTTCCCCAAGCTGATCCTGGCGCTGGCCTTCGTCTCGGCGCTGGGGCCGGGCATCGAGAACGCCATCATCGCCATCGCGATCACCAGCTGGCCGCCCTACGCCCGCATCGCGCGGGCCGAGACGATCACCATCCGCAAGAGCGACTTCATCAGCGCCGCAAGGCTCCAGGGCGCCTCGACGCCGCGGATCATCCTCGGCCACGTCGTGCCGCTCTGCTCCTCCTCGCTGATCGTGCGGGTGACGCTGGACATGGCGGGGATCATCCTGACGGCGGCGGGGCTGGGCTTCCTCGGCCTCGGCGCGCAGCCGCCGGCGCCGGAGTGGGGCGCGATGATCGCCACCGGGCGCCAGTATGTGCTGGAGCAGTGGTGGGTCGCCACCATGCCCGGCATCGCCATCTTCGTGGTCAGCCTGGGCTTCAACCTGCTGGGCGACGGCCTGCGCGACGTTCTGGACCCGAAAGGCCAATGAGCGAAACACCTTTGCTGGAGGTCGAGAACCTCCGCATCTCCTTCCCCACCCGGACGGGCGTGACGCAGGCGGTGCGCGGCGTCTCCTTCACCGTCGGGCGGGAAAAGCTGGGCATCGTCGGCGAGTCCGGCTCCGGCAAGTCGATGACCGGGCGGGCCATCCTGCGGCTGGTCCCGGCGCCCGGCGTCGTCACCGCCGACCGGCTGCGCTTCCAGGGCGAGGACCTGCTGACCCTGCCGGAGAAGCGGCTGCGCGGCATCCGCGGGCGGCGCATCTCCATGGTCATGCAGGACCCGAAATTCTCGCTGAACCCGGTGATGACCATCGGCGCCCAGATCGCCGAGGCCTACCGCGTCCATTCCAGCGCCGGCACGGCGGAGGCGAAGCGGCGCGCGCTGGAGATGCTGGAGGCCGTGCGCATTCGCAACCCGGAGCGCGTCTACGGCCTCTACCCGCACGAGGTGTCGGGCGGCATGGGCCAGCGCATCATGATCGCCATGATGCTGATCCCCAACCCCGACCTGCTGATCGCCGACGAGCCGACCTCGGCGCTCGACGTGACGGTGCAGATGCAGGTGCTGGCGATCATGGACGAGCTGTGCTCCAGCCGCGGCATGGGGATGATCTTCGTCAGCCACGACCTGAACCTCGTGGCGTCCTTCTGCGACCGCATCCTCATCATGTACGCCGGCCGTGTGGTCGAGACCTGCCGCGCGTCGGAGCTGCACGCGGCGACGCATCCCTACACCCGCGGCCTGCTCGACAGCCTGCCGCGCCTGGACGACACGCGGGCGGAGCTGCCGGTTCTGACCCGCGACCCGTCCTGGCTGGAGGGCTGAGGCATGATCGACGTCAAGGACCTGCGCGTCACCTTCGGCCATGGCGCCGACGCCGTGGCCGCCGTGCAGGGGGTGTCCTTCACCGTGCGGGAGGGCGAGAGCTTCGGGCTGGTCGGCGAATCGGGCTCGGGCAAGTCCACCGTGCTGCGCGCCGTCGTCGGGCTGAACCACGACTGGACCGGGTCCATCGCCGTGGCCGGCGCCGCGCAAAGCCGCCGCCGCGAGAAGGGCTTCTTCAAGTCCTGCCAGATGGTCTTCCAGGACCCCTACGGCTCGCTGCACCCGCGCCACACCATCGACCGCATCCTGGCCGAACCCATCGCCATCCATGGCTTGCGCGACGCCGACGCGCGGATCGACCGGGTGCTGCGCGACGTCGGGCTGGGACCGCAGTTCCGCTTCCGCTACCCGCACCAGCTCTCCGGCGGCCAGCGCCAGCGCGTCGCCATCGCCCGCGCGCTGGTGCTGGAGCCGCGCGTGCTGCTGCTGGACGAGCCGACCTCGGCGCTCGACGTGTCGGTGCAGGCGGAGATCCTCAACCTGCTGAAGCGGCTGCGGGCGGAGCACGCGCTGACCTACGTGCTGGTCAGCCACAATCTGGCGGTCGTCGCCACCATGTGCGACCGGCTGGCCGTGATGAACCGGGGCCGCATCGTCGAGGAGATGGACGTGGACTCCCTGCGCCGGGGGGCGGCGCGGGAGGACTACACGCGCCAGCTCCTGCGCGCCAGCCAGGGCTACGACCGCGCGGCGGCGGACAGCTTCAAGGACTTCGCGTAGGCGGCCCGCCCGCGTCCGCGTCCGCGTCCGGGGCCTGGGCGGCGGGGCGGGCGGCCAGCGCGTCGGCCTGGGCCTGGAGCTTGGCCAGCAGGCCGTCGAGCTGGGCCATCTCCTCCTCCGTCAGCGCGCCGGTCAGCTCCCGCTCGTAGGCGAGCGCGAGGGGGACGATCTCCGTGTAGATCGCCAGCGCCTTGGGCGTCAGGGTCAGCTGCGCCTTGCGGCGGTCGGTGGCGCCCGATTCGCGAAGGATCAGCGCCGAATCGAGCATCCGGCTGATCGCCCGGCTGACCTGCACCTTGTCCATGGCGGTGCGCTGGGCGATCTCCCCGGCGCTCAGCGTCTCGCCACCGCCCAGCACGGCGATGACCCGCCATTCCGGGATGGTGATGCCGAATCGCTTCTCGTACAGCTTCGCCACCGTGTGGCTGACCGTGTTGGACAGCACCGACAGGCGGTAGGGCAGGAAGCGGGTCAGATGCAGCACCGGCGCGGCGGGGTCGGCGCCGGTGCGCTTGCGGCGGGGGGAGGCCATGGAGTGACGCGCCTTATCGGAATGCGGGAACCGGGTGCCGGTTTCTCCATCCTGCCCCGGAAATTGGCGGACGCAACCGTTTCAGATAAAAATTTCCAAACCGCGGATGCCGCCCCGGCAGGATCAGCGGTTGACGATCAGCGCCACCCCCAGCACCGCGACGATGGCGCCCGCCCAGGCGCCGGCCCCCGGCCGCTGGCGGGTCCACACCCACAGCATCGGCAGGATCAGCACCGGGCTGGTGGCCGACAGGGTGGCGACCACGCCGGCGTTGCCGTGGGCCAGCCCGATCAGCAGCAGCGTCATTCCCAGCCCCAGCCCGATGAAGCCGTTCACCACCACCTGGGCGAAGATGCGCGGCGTCAGGCCGGGGCCGAAGCCGAGGCGCTGGCCGGGCAGCAGCCCGCCGGCGAACAGCAGCAGCCCCGACATGCCGACGCGCACCGCCGCCGCCGCGATGGGGTCGGCGCCCGCCGCCATCACCGGCCGGGCGATGACCGAGCCGGCGGCCTGGCAGACGGCGGCGATCAGGCAGGCGCCGACGCCGATCAGCAGGCGCCCGCGCACCGACTCCCAGTCATGGAGGGCGGGGCTGGTGCCGTTCGGGACCGGGCTGGCGCGGAAGAAGATCGCCAGCATCACCCCGGCGGTGACCAGCGCGATGCCGACCGCCGTCCACGGCCCCAGCGCCTCCCCCAGAACGGCCCAGGCGAGAAGCGCGGTGATCGGCGCGTTGGTGGCGTAGATGACCGAGTTGCGGCGCGGCCCGATGCGCCCCAGCGCCCAGAACAGCGCGGTGTCGCCCATCACGATGCCGACCGCGCCGGACAGCGCCAGGATCGCCGCACCCTGCAGGTCGAGCGTCTGCCAGCCGCCGAGCAGCGTCGTGGCCAGCGCCGTGCCGACGAAGACGATGCTCATGCGCAGGCGGTTGAAGGCGACCGAACCGATGGCCCGCACCGGGCCGATGGCGATCAGTCCGCTGGCCGCCCAGCAGAGCGCGGCCCCCAGGGCGGCGAGGTTGGCGGTCAGCATGGCGGGAGCTTCGCGGGGGCAGGGTGGAGGACGGGGTGGGGCGCGGGGTCGGGCGCAGAGTGGGACATCGTGCCCGCACCCTATCCGGAACCCGGCCGCGGCGGTAGTGCGGCGGTGTCATGGCCGGGGTGTGGGCGGGCATGTGGGCGGAAGCTCGCCTACGGCACCACGATCCGCCGCACCGCGGCCCTGGTGGCGCGGGCCAGATCCGCCGGGGCCAGGGCGATCTGCAGGCCGCGCCGCCCGCCGTTGACGACCATCTCCGGCAGGCTCTCGGCGCTGGAATCGATGAAGGTGGGCAGGGCCTTGCGCTGGCCCAGCGGGCTGATGCCGCCGACCATGTAGCCGGTGGTGCGCTCCGCCAGCGCGGGGTCGGCGAGATCGGCCTTCTTCGCCCCGGCGGCGGCGGCCAGCGCCTTCAGGTCCAGCTTCGCCGCGACGGGGATGACGACGCAGGCCAGCGCCTTCGGCTCCAGCTGCACGATCAGCGTCTTGTAGACCACCGCCGGGTCCAGCCCCAGGGCCGCCGCGGCGTGCAGGCCGATGGCGTCCGCCGAGGGGTCGTACTCATACTCCATCAGGCGGTGGGCAATCCCCGCCGCCTTCGCCGCGTTCACCGCCGGTGTGACCTTCGCCGCCATGATGACCTGCTCCCCCGGGCGCGGATTCGCCCTTGTGCGGCGGGAGCTTAGCAGACCATCCGGGCGAGGGGGAGAGGGTGGCGGGCGGGCAGGCATCCCGCCGCGGTGCACCCCTTTCGACAACGCAATTTTGCCCAAATTGCGCCGGTGTTCATGCCAACGCGCCTTGGACAGACGGGCCGCCTGCCGCGATTCTGACCGCCGGCCCGTTTCCCGGTCGGAGAGTTGGAGAATCATGGTCCCACGCACGCTGCTTGTCGTCGATGACGATCCCACCCTGGAAGGCCGGGTGCAGGACGCCCTGCCGGTGTGCCGGATCGTCGCCGCGGGCGGCGTGGCGGACGCGCTGGAGGCGGTGCGGGCGCACCGTCCCCCGGTGGTGGCTTTGTCGGTCGATCTGGCGCAACTGGCGGAGTCGCCGAACGGAGGCGGCGACGGCCTGGACGCCCTGTCGCTGATCCTGGGCGAGGCGCCGTCGATCAAGGTGATCGCGCTCGCCCCGCGCGACCAGCGGGTGCTGGCGGTGCGCGCGGTGGCCCGCGGCGCCCACGAGGTGTGCGGCAAGCCGATCGACGCGCAGGAGCTGGCCGGGGTGGTGCAGCGCGCCTTCCAGCGCGCCGACCTGGAACTGGAAGGGCGCCGCCTGGCCATTGGCGACGCCCCGCCGACGCTGCGCGTCCTGCGCGACGAGACGGAGCGGCGCGCCCTGCTCGACACGCTGGCCCGCTCCGGCGGCAACCTGTCGGCGACGGCGCGCCTGCTCGGGGTCAGCCGCCCGACGCTCTACAGCCTGCTGCGCCAGCACGGCATCCGCGCGGACTGACGCGGCAGCGGCTCACTCGGCGCGGGAGCCGGGATTGCCGATCATCGACAGGAACTCGCGCCGCGTCGACGGATCGCTGCGGAAGGCGCCCAGCATCCGGCTCGTCACCATGGTGACGCCGGTCTTGTGCACGCCGCGGGTGGTCATGCACTGGTGCTGCGCCTCGATCACCACGGCCACGCCTTCGGGCTGGAGCACCTGATCGATGGTGTTGGCGATCTGCGCCGTCATCTTCTCCTGGATCTGCAGGCGCTTGGCGTAGGCCTCGACGAGGCGCGCCAGCTTGGAGATGCCGACGACGCGCTGGCGGGGCAGATAGGCGACGTGCGCCTTGCCGATGATCGGCACCATGTGGTGCTCGCAATAGGACTCCAGCCGGATGTCGCGCAGGACGACCATCTCGTCGTAGCCGTCGGTCTCCTCGAAGGTGCGCGCGAGGATCTCCTCCGGCTCGATGGCGTAGCCGGCGAAGAACTCCTCGTAGGAGCGGACCACCCGATCCGGCGTGCCGACCAGCCCCTCGCGCGCCGGATCGTCGCCGGCCCAGCGGATCAGCGTGCGGACGGCCTCCTCGGCCTCGGCGCGGGTCGGGCGCGCGGTCTCGCCACGGTCGGTGTCGGCGGGATGGCCGGGGCCGCGGAGGACGTTGTCGGCGTGCGGAGTCTTGGAAGCCGTCACGGGGCGTAGCCTTTCGATTCCTGGTCGAGTCTCGGTCGGATGGGTCCTGGCGACAAGCGGCCCGGCCGCGCGGCGCGCCCATGCCGGAGTTGGCGTGTCGGGTATAGATACGACCCGCCGCCCGCCCGGATCACTGCGATCTTCCGAGGGCAGGCAGCGGAGCGGAGTATGGCGCAAGTGGGGGCGCAGGCCCCACAGTCAAGGAGCCGGCCCCGGCCGTCCGGCCCCGTCCTGAGGCGATCGGTTGCGGGCGCCGGGGGTTCCTCGGCGTCTAGCGCGGCGCGGGCGGCGTCAGTTCAGCTGGCGGGGCTGGTGCGGGCTGTCCAGCGAGAAGGCGGGAACCGCCACGTCGAAGGCCTCGCCGCCGCCCGTTTCGAAGCGGTAGGAGCCGACCATGATGCCGGAGGGCGTGGGAAGCGGTGTCCCGCTGGTGTATTCGAAGCTGCCGCCGGGCTCCAGCACCGGCTGCTCGCCCACCACGCCCGGCCCGCGAACCTCCTGCACGCGCCCCAGCGCGTCGGTGATGTGCCAATAGCGTGTGCGCAGCCGGACGGTTTCCTGGCCTTCGTTCTCGATCCGGACGTGATAGGCCCAGACATAGCGGCTTTCGGCGGGCATCGACTGCTCGTCGAGAAAGACCGGCTGGACGGTGACGCGGATCGCGCGGGTGACTTTCGTGTACATGGCGGCACTCCCGGCCCTGAGAATAGGGGTGGGGGAAAGCGCCTGTCCAGTGGTGGAGCGGGGGACACCCCCTCCGGATGGCCGGAAGCGATGGGACGGGCCCCCGGCGATGCATGCAGGACACACCGGGAAGCCATGCGCAACGGGCCGGTTCCGGCCCTTTCACGATCGCTTGAACCCCCTGTCCGCTGGTGTTATATGCGAGGTCCCTGCAACGGCCGAAGAGCCTTGCCCATGTCTCGTCCGCACAGCATCAGCATCCGACGACGACGCCACGCCGCGCTGCGCGCGGTTGCGGCCGTCCTTGGGTCGCGTGCGGACGCTTCGGGTCTCCGCCGGCACTGATCCGGCGCTCCCCCGGCGCGGCGGCGCGGTCCGCCTCCGACCACAGTTCTTTTGCCGGGAAGCCCCTTGACATGATGATCTCCCTGGAAGAGCCGCGGCACGACGCGGCGATCGAAGCCCTGCTCGACCGGTCCTTCGGCCCGGATCGTTTCAAGAAGACCGCCTACAAGCTGCGGGAGGGCGTCGCCCCGATCCCGGAACTCGGCTTCGTCGCCATCGAGCATGACGAGTTGGGCAACGAGATCCTGGAGGGCACGATCCGCTACTGGCCGGTGACCATCGGCGGCACCGTGCCGGCGCTCCTGCTCGGCCCGATCGCCGTGTCGGACCGGCTGCAGGGCGGTGGGCTCGGCAGCAAGCTGATCCGGATGAGCCTGAACAAGGCGGCGGCGCTGGGCCACCGGGCGGTGATCCTGGTCGGCGACGCGCCCTACTACGCGCGGTTCGGCTTCACGCGGGAGCTGACGCTGGACATGGCCCTGCCGGGTCCGGTGGACCTCGACCGCTTCCTGGGACTGGAACTGGTCCCCGGCGCCCTGGCCGGCGCCGCCGGCATGGTGACCGTCCCGGCAACGGACGAGGGCTATGGCGTGCCCGCGAACGAGGACGTGCGGCCGGCGGCCGGCGGCACCGCCTTGTTTCCGCGGCTGATCTCGCCGCTGGTGTCGGTTTTCGCCTCTTCCCCGCGGGAACTTACCGAATCCCGCTTGTGGCATGCTCGAACCGCTTGAAAGCGGCGAAAGCGTCGCCTATAAACATGCGGCGCGCGGGTGTAGCTCAATGGTAGAGCAGAAGCTTCCCAAGCTTACGACGAGGGTTCGATTCCCTTCACCCGCTCCAACACCTTCCCTAAGAAATCAACAAGTTAGCGCCAAACCGGGATGCCCGGTGGTGCTTCGTTGTGCCTGATTCTGCCCCATGCTAGCTTACATCGGTGCTTACACAGGGCGTGTAAGCGGGCTGTAAGCCGATGGCAGGCGAATCAACGCCCCCACGCAAAAAGCCCGCCCAGCGGCCTTGTAAGTGCCTCTCGTGTAAGCAGGGGGGTGACTAGCCATGGCCCGCGTCCGCCTTACCAAGACCCTCGTGGACGAGCTACAGCCGCCCGAGAAGGGGCAAGCCTTCGTCTGGGACAGCGAGGTGCCCGGCTTCGCCGTCCGTGCCACGGCCAGCGGTGCGAAAGCCTGGATCGTTCAGATGCGGGTGCGCGGCGGCAAGGAACGCCGGATGACCATCGGGTTCTGCAACAAGGTGCCGCTCGACAAAGCGCGCCAGGAGGCCCGGAAGGTTCTCGCCACCGCCGACCTTGGCCGCGATCCCGCCCAGGAGCGCAAGGAAGCGCGCGAGGTCAAGCCGGACCTGAACCCGACACTGACCGAGTTCGCGACTCGTTGGCTGGAGGAGGTTGCCGGACGGCGCAACCGCGCGGGCACCCTGAAGAACCGCCGTCTGCTGCTGAAGAACCACATTCTGCCGGTCCTTGGCGAAAAGCGCATTACGGACATCCGCCGCAAGGACATCGAGGACATGCACCACGGGATTTCCAAGCGCTTCCCCGTGGCCGCGAATCGGGCGGTGTCGCTGTGCTCCGCCATCTTCTCCACCGCCGAGCGCTGGGGAATGCTGACCGAGAACCCCGCCAACAAGATCGAGCGCAACGCCGAGGAAGGGCGCGAGCGGTATCTGACGCCAGAGGAGATCGCTCGCCTACAGACCGCTCTGGACCAGAGCCAGGCGCAGGACTCCGCCGATGTGGTCCGCTTGCTGCTGCTGACCGGCGCGCGGGTTGGCGAGGTGCTGGCGATGCAATGGGAGCATGTCGACCTGACTGTCGGCCTGTGGGTGAAACCGGCCGCCACGACGAAGCAGAAGCGTATCCACCGCGTCCCCCTCTCGCCCGCCGCCGTCGAGGTTCTGGCGAAGCGTCAGAGCGCCCAGAAGGCGAAGCAGCGCAAGGGCGAGCTGCCGCCGTGGGTCTTCTCCGGCGACGGCGCCAACGGTCACATGACGACCATCCGCACCTTCTGGGCGGCGGTCTGCCGCCGCGCCGGCATCGAAGGAGTTCGGGTGCATGACGTGCGCCACACCTTCGCCAGCTTGCTCGTGTCGTCGGGGGAGAGCCTGCCCGTGGTTGGGGCATTGCTGGAGCACACCCAGGCCAAGACGACCAGCCGTTATGCTCATCTTCAGGATGATGCATTGAGAATTGCCACGAACCGTGTTGCGGGAATTACCGTATCTCTTCAGAAACAATAATCCTGAAAATTGTGATAGTCGGGAGGGAATATGGAGCGGGGACTTCCTTATGAAGACTTCCTTTGTAATAATCTTGGATCAATAATTGCTAATACAATAAATATTGGAAAGGGTTTAGGTGAAGAAGAAGGGATGGAGTACGTTCACGATTTTATAGATATGTTTATTAATGGAGCAGTGGTTGCGTATGGGCGTCCTCGTGATGGCGATTTGCACAGCCAAATAACAAGGGAATTTTGGATTTACTTTAAGGCGCATGCCAAGATGAGAGATTTTTCATTTGATATCCGTGATGACCATTGGGGTGTTGTAGGCCCTACGTTTGGAAAGTGTTTTGTGGATGTCATTGTTAAGGAAACTAAAGAGATGACGGCACTTCCTCGTAAGGGACGGGCTCCGAAATCTGGATGGAAGATTGTTGCAGCTATTGCATGCAGAGTAATAGGAAAAGAAAGCTATCCAGAAACCCAGGCAAAAATGATAGAAAAAATCGACGAAGAAATAAATAAACTTGGAATTAATCTCGACTACAGCCATGAAACCATAAAAGATTTCGTGTCTACTATATATAAATTTAAGCCAAGATAATTAGGTGAGGTTGGGGAAAGCCATTTTTCCCCTTTCTTACCCTACTTACGTCGACAAGTACGCATCCGTGGGAAAAATGAGGGCCTCTTGACCGCTGAGAGGCACCTCGATGAGCAAACGTTCCATTCTACGCAAGTCTGCGGCAAACCCCCTCGAGAGGCTTTGCACGCCGGAGGAGGCGGGTGAAACTTTTGGAATTGCACCGCAGACGCTGGCCCATTGGCGCGTCCGTGGATGCGGTCCCCGCTATCTCACCCTGTCGGCGCGTTGCGTTCGATATCGGGTTTCAGACATACAGGAGTGGCTTGATAGCCGAACAAAGGAGTCGACAGCGGAAAACGATAAATCGTGACCGCCATGAAATTTCCCAGCGCGGCGGGTCAAGTTGCCTTTCGTCCAAACCATTTGATCGAACAACAAAGTGGTAATTCGCACTCTCAACGGGTATCGCAAGAAACACCGATTGAGAATATTAATGACGTGGGAAAACATCTAAAATCACGCAAGCCGATTGTGGAGCGAATTACCAATGCGGGAGCCGAAATTCGATCGTCAAAACCAAGTTCCATAAACTTTCTGCATTCAGTGTTGTGTCAAGTTGGATTGCCTCGTAGCTGCACCAAGGATGATAGCTTCGAGCGAACAAACGGAAATGTATCATTGTTATTGAGGGCAGGTTCGCTTTGGACAGGACGCGGGTGGGAAAAACAACCGCTTCCTTATGGGGCTATGCCCAGGCTGGTGCTGATTCACCTGTGTTCTGAGGCGGTCCGAACAAACTCACCGGTTATGCAACTCGGCGACAGCATACGCAGTTTTCTGCTGACGATCGGTGTTGATACCGGAGGACACGAATACAAGCGCTTCCAGGCACAGATGAAGGCTCTGGCGGCCTGCGAAATGCGGCTGGGCATCGGACAGACCACGGTACAAGCTCAGCCTATCGAACGTTTCGAGGCATGGCTACATGAGACAGGGAAGCAGGGAACGCTATGGCCGGGCACGTTAGAGCTTTCACTGCGCTTCTACGACACGTTGCGTCAATTCGCAGTTCCTTTGGACCCGCGCGCCCTGGGCGCCTTGCGGCACTCGGCGTTGGCCTTGGACACCTACACATGGTTGGCTCACCGGCTGCACCGTGTTCGGGCAGCAGCCGGCGCCAAGGTATCGTGGGCGAACCTTCGCGACCAGTTCGGACAGGAGTACAGCGACAAGAAGAACTTCAAGCGTGAAATGTGGAAAGCGTTGATAATGGCTATGGCGGTCTATCCCGAGGCCAGGGTCGAGCCCGTTGAGGGCGGCATACTTTTGCGACAGTCGCCCCCACCCATCGCGAAGGAGGCGTTCCCCGTCAAAACCCTTTGGTCGTGATGGTTCGGGACATCACCACCCCCTCGCAGGTGTGCGTATCGCGCGGGAAACTGCAAGGTTATCCACGGGACATTACCACCCCTTCGTTCGGGACTATGCCACCCCCGGCATTCGAGTCGGATACGGGAGATCACCACCCCATAATACCGGTAATATTATTCCTCTAAATTTCTTACCGGTGGTTGGATGCTCACCATCGGGGGATAATGCGCGGCGACCATGCTCCGCGGCGCGACCCCCGCGCTGACCGCGGAGGTCATGGACCACAGCCTCACCCATCCTACTCCATGGACAGTCCGGTAGGCAGAATGGCATCAAGCTGCCGATACAGCTCGTTGCGCATCAACGTCAGCCGTTGACGCGTCATGATCCGAGTGTCGGCGTCGGCAATAACCTCCGCAAAGGTCCTTCGCTTCTCCAACATCTGGCGTAAATCTGTGCCAAAGGTCGCGGGATCTTTGTTCGGGATTTGAACGAGGCCGGCGTATCGGTGAAGGTTGCTGGTATAAACCTTCATCTCTTTGAACGAGTGTCTGTCAGGGGCGATGATCGGGCCGAAAAATTCATTCAGCCACACGACGATTGGAACGCCGGGCGGCAGCGAGTGAATGGTCCGGCCCAAGCCCTCCAGCGTCTCAAGTTGGGCCGAGCCGCCCGCGACAACGGAGTGAACCATCACGTTCCACCCCTGGCTTTCCAACGGGCGCACGATTGAGCCATCGGCGAGACGATTGGCCAACGGGATGAACAGCGCTGGACCGATGTCGATCACCACGTCGCCGCAGTGGCCAAGCGCGGCGTCGATCATCTGGTTCACATCGGAAAGGTTCACGGTGCCGTCGGGCAGCATGTCGAGCGTCTGGGCGCGAAAGCGCCGATAGGTCGAGAAGGCGCTGTTCACCGGATCGGCGTCGAAGGCCAGCAGCCGACCGTCGTTTTTGTGGCTGTCCTGAATGTATTGGGCGAGAACGGTGGCGACCAGGGTCTTTCCCACGCCGCCTTTGCCCTGAAGCACGATATGGACGAACGCCATGTTTGCACCTTTCAGTAAAGATCGCTGGAGGTCGGCTTGCTGATCCGGAGAAAGCCCTGCGGCGTCGGTTCGGAACCATGGGATGCCCGTTGCGGCGCGGGGATCGACGAGGGCGGCGGGGTGGCGGGAGCTGCGGCGCTGGACACCTCGGCCAGGGCGACGAAGCGCGGCAGTGATTTCTCGACGAGGTAGCGCTTCACGTAAAACTGGAACTGGCGAAGGCCGATGGGCACCTCGGCCGCGAACTGACGGTGGACCGAAGACACCGACCAGCCCTTGACCAGCTCCGCCCAGATCGCTTCCCGTCGCGCCAGAAACGCCACCCGTCCCGCTGTCGCCTGTCGTCGTGACATCATCAGCCTTCCCGTCTGTGTATGCGAAGCTCTTAGTCATTACATAAATGAGAAATGCAGTGTTGAAAAAAATTTTGCACCAACGCGAAGTGAATCGCGGTGTTTAGTGCTGTATGGCATAATAAAGAACCAAGTGGCATAACGCGTCGATATTTGTATTCGCTGCGCGGTGTTTTTCATTTGCGTTGTAAGGCAGGATGGGTGATGTACCGGTACACTGGTCCATCACGTCCTTATTCGCCTGCGGCTCAACGGACACCTCCTCTGCGAGGCCGGCAGGCTCCGCCTGCATGAAAGGGATACGTCATGAAGAGATCGCTAAAGGGCGACGGCACCCGTCGAACAACATCGCCCATCAACGTCTGGTGCTTGCCGGCCGAACGCGCGGAGATCGAGGCGAACGCCAAGACCGCCGGGCTGTCCCTATCGGCCTATCTGAGGGAGGTGGCGCTCGGGACCCAGCCCAGGAACGTCGTCGACTACCAGCAAGTGGACGTGCTGGCACGGACCCACGCCGACATCAATCGACTCGGGGGCCTTCTCAAGATGTGGCTGACCAACGAAGAGAGGGGAGGCCATCGAGAGGTGTCCGAGCTGCTCGGGCAAATCGCCGAAGCAAGCCGTGCGCTCACCGATACGGCGAAAAAGATCCTGCGGTCCCCGTAGGGCCTCTCGGCGCCGCGGACGGAGAGCCCTCCCGGCCGCAGGGGCATTTTGTGTCGGACGACATGAAAAACTGATCCAAACGCCTTCCCGGTGCAGCTGAAGCCCAGGTGTCGGAAAATCGTACAGCGATAGTGGAGGAAGTTTGGAGACCGCGCTCACGCCTATGTGTGTGCGGTAAACGCCCCGTCCCGTCGTCTTCGCCGAATGCGATCGCACTCGGGTACCATCCGCAGGCGGTAAGCCGATCCGCTGCAAGAGCAGAACGGTCGGCGGTATTGCACAGTCTCCAGAGAAGGTGGTACCACTTTAGTAGACGGCGGACAACTCTTTTTTTTGAATGAGGTTAAGAAGATCGACATGGTCCCACTGCACGAACCAAGGGCGTCCTTCTATCTCTGAAACGATTGCGTCGCGCTCTGCGGCTGGAATTGCCGCTAGACCACATTGTTGGCGCAACATATCCAAAATGGTCCCTCTAAGGGACTGCGGTAAAAACGGACATGAGATCACATCCAGAGCGAGGTGTGCCTGCTGGGAATGTAAATTGGAGTCTTTTTCACTTACAAGTTCCTTGACCCTTATAGCGATCTTACTCCTTATGTCGTCATACTGATGCAAATCTCTTATATAGTAAAGACATGAGACGAGTGAGAAGTAATCAGAATTCTCTATGCAGAACACCTCGTTTGCTAAAAATGCAGATTCCATGCTATGAACATTTGAGAGCTCCCTTGATGCTACCACAATATTTAGAAGTTCTACCGGTATCCAACGTGTTGTTGATATCTCATCACCTCGGGCGACACCACGAATAGCTTGAATGCACCATTTATGAATTAGTAGCTCAACCTCCTCCAGGTGTTCAGGAAGCTTCTCTCTGAAAAATCGCACACCGATTATTACGCCACGAGCGACTTTGAAGGACGACGCCACAGTAGGATGCACAGTATATAGGAAGAATACTATTTCTATGTACGTCAAAAACAAAGATACATATAGTTTACTTTCAATTTCGTTTTTTGATTTAACTTTGGCATAGTCTTCGCTTAGAACTTCAATTCGCTTAACAATGCTTGATATTTTATAGTTTACGATTGAGTCATAACCGACGCCAGCATCTGCACATATAGCCTTCACAGATGAGATGAAGGATCTGACCAATGCCGGACGATTTCCAATTTTTTTCGGTGCTAGAAGCTTGTCTCCAGTCTCCTCTATAGTGCTTTCGAACATAATTTTAAGCGTTTCTTTAGCTCTATGGATAATAAAAGACTTCTTTGTGATAAAGGGCCGACCATATCTGTCGAGTTTGCCTTCGTTGATGTGGAGATTGTATTCTGAAAGAGAGTCAGAGATGATTTTGAAGATGATCCCGGCTGTTTTTTCGTCCTTTGAAAACAATATGTAATCATCAACATACCTACGGCATTCAAAGTCCTTGCCGACCCAAAACCCTGCCGTTTTGGCTCTTTCTACAACTAGCTTGTCTACATCTTGTAGTATAATCTCAGCAAATATACGACTCACCTCTGGGCCGATACAAATTCCGTTCGTTTCATTGATGTTCATCTTCTGCATGAGTTTGTCGAACTCGTTGCCAAACGTAATGGCGGAAACATTGCTCTTTGAGTGGTCTGAATTTTTTACAGCCCAGGCTATAGTGTGTGTGTATATGCTAGAAAAGCACTTTGATACGTCGATAAGCCACATGGAGGCAAACTTTTTCTCCAGCCTCATAAAATCGTTCGAATCGAAAAATTGATAGATCCGCTGGTATCCTGCATATGCGAAGTATGAAGATGGATTCCGCAAAAATTTTTCTTTAGGAGCCAAATCTATAAGGGAAGATTTGTACTTGTTTTGGTCAGAAGAAGAGCCTTTGTATGAGTACGATCCTCCAATTTTTACAGGTCGCCGGATAGAGAATGTTCCGTTACTGCAAAAGTAGCTGATGACTGACGAATATTCTTTATAAAACTTTACCACGTTGTATTGAGATGAAGGGTGAGGCAAGCTAAGCTGACGCATGGAAATTGCGTCTTTCGTAATTTTATATCGGTAGGGCGTAGTGTACTTTCTGTCATTTTCGACGATGAGCGTGCGGACCAGTTCGCTCAAGCCGGCCGATGCCTTGGCGATGTGCCTTAGATTATCGTAGAAACCATCATTTGACACTATGATAGGCACTTCATAGGGAGCGGTGTCTGACAGAACCGCACGAACAATGTCTGATTTACGAAGATTTCCCTTCACATATTTCTTACGCATAGTTCCAGCACCTCACTAGGTCTTGCATTCTTTCGCCGCTAAAATGGTAGTATATATTGTTTGAGAAGCCTCTGCTGAATGTAAGTGAGAGGAGATTGTCCCTTTGCTCCCTGGATATAGAGGAGTATAACTTGCCAAGTTTTCCATTTCTATTGAGAACGATACGCCTCCAAAATGCATCGAGATCGGAAATGGCGACGGAGCTAGATATATTTATCATGCTGTAGCTGTACCTCAAGCCAAGTTTCCGAACTATGCTCTTCTCGTAATCGTACATCTTGTATGAGCCAGTGATAAACTTCATCCTGTCTTCTAGATCTTTGAAACTGTTATCTTTTAAGAACTTCAGAACAGACAATGCTATTCTGGACTTTATCTTCTTTACCTTGTAGCCGGCTATATCAACGTCCACCTTTCTTGCAATTCTGTTGGCGCTATCCTTCTGTCTCTCAAATATTTTAAAACAGTATCCAAGAAATTCGACTCTGCCAACCATGTTCGGGGTAGCAGATTTTTTAATTGGTGGGTTTTGTGCTTCTGTTATTCTTGTCTTGCTCTGGTTTAGATTAAGTCCCTTGGGTAAGTACCGCTTTATGCATTTAACAAAGTCCTTTCGCGTTTCTTTACGATCAGTGATAATGACGATATCATCTACAAATCTGGCATAGAAAAAAATACCCTTCCCCGACCGAACATTGCGATCAAAGGTCCGCATAACGTATTCAGAAAGCGTAGCGCTTAATGGCACGCCTCTTGGAAGTCCTGGAATGCCCTGGCTTTCAAGGGAAGCGAAAAAGATTTTTATTGCAAGCAATGAATCCCTTGGAAATCCAACGTCAGAAGTGAGCTCAGCAAGCAGATCGTCCCTGTTGATAGACTCGTAGAAGCTTTTTATGTCAAACCTATACACCCGATAATCCACGCCCTCGGCTAGGAATGATCGAAGGCAATTTACAATGTTCTCTCTATTAGCTTGCTTTACTCGGGTAATCCTCCTTAGATTGTTGTTTAACTTTCGTATAACAAGAGTGTGGCAAAATTCACTTGCTTGGAATACCTTCTTCCCGCGTCTTTCATGCGATGAAAATGATATGGTTCCAGTGCTATTCTTGGCAAAATCGACAGCCGTCGCGACGGCTTGATCCAAAACACTTTTGTTTCTTATTGCCGTATTGGTTTCAAAATCGGAAGTACGCACTTCCTTTCTGATCGACCGTACGTCAAATGCCATGGTTGCCATAGCTCTCCCTCTTGGCAAATCCGACGGGTGGTGTGTCTCAGTGAACTTCTGGCAGTTGTACATCCATTCAAATATGATGGCAACTTAGGATGCATATGCCTTCAGCTACCGAAAAAAGTTCTGCCGTATAGCGGTAAGGTGTCATCGCGTGCGCCAAACGCCTCATTTGATCGCATTTTCGCGATAGGTGATTGCGCATATTCACGTCGCGGCCGATCTGAGAGGCGGCGACGGTAGATACCGGCGCTTCGACCGTTCCGTTAGCTACTGCCCTGCGACACTTACACAAGAGCTTACAACGCCCACTTGGATTCATTATGTGCGATAAAATTCAATGTATTAGAGGAGCGTATTGCGAGCTTCCCAAGCTTACGACGAGGGTTCGATTCCCTTCACCCGCTCCAACAACTCCTTTAAAAAATCAGAGGTCTGCCGAAGCCTGAACGTTCCAGGCGCGCGGGCTTGCGGGGTGGCCGCGGACGTTGTCCGGCGGCCCAATCCCCGTTGTAGACCGGCGCTTACCGGCGCTTGCCGTTGTTGGACGTCAGCGCGCCGACCGCCGCACCCGCCGCGCCGCCGATCACGCCGCCCATCACGGCGCTGCCCCCCGTCAGGGCGCCGACCGCAGCACCACCCGCGGCGCCGATGGCGCCCCCCGACAGCGTGCGCTGTTCGCGGTGGCTGAGGTTCGAGCAGCCCGTCAGAACAAGGCCACCAACCACGATCACTGCCAGTTTCTTTATCATGATCCTACCCGTTTTCTTCCCTGCATTCCTGGGTGCCGCCGGCCTCGAAAGCCAGCGGTCAAGCCTGCGCTTGTCTCGCATGCTTACGGAACGAACACACTTTTGCGTGTGACTATTCCGGGGCAGAAAGCCATCGCCACCATCCCTAAGAGAGTGGGCTTTGCCCGTTACCCTGCCTCGAAATAGGGATTCGCGAACGCTGTGCAAAGCCGGGAGGGCCGTGCTTGGCGAATGGCCGACAACGGTGGAATTAAACTGGTTATTGCTTATTTACCATTTTTCCGCGTCGAAACGTTGCACGCGTTCGGGCTCGTTTCCTCTTTACTTCATTCGGGGCGCGTGGAACGTTCAGTGTCCTAACAACCTGCGCGACATCAAAGGCGCAGGCTCATCGGAAACGTCCCAGGATGCCCACCATGCTGCATCTTCCCAGACCGCAGGCGCTTACCGCTCTCCCGGCGAGCCGCCCGAGTGACCGGCGCGAACGGCACCCGTTGCAGCCGGTCAGCGCCCATCCCTGCGCGCCGGCCTTCGAGCGCTCGGATGCGGCGATCCATCCCGCGGTTCCGGCAACCGTCCCGGCGGCGGCCCAGCCCCTGTCTCCGGGTGGTCCAGGCGTCAGCAGGGAAGCGCTGGCCCGTGTCATCCATTTGGCGACCACCGGCGTGTGGGTCCTGAAGCGCCATGGCCGGATGCTCGACATCGACGGACGGCTGCACTGGAACTGCCCGCGCACGCTCGCGTCGGACGCCGAGCGCGCCGGCGTCGTCCTGTCCGATCTGGTCGTGAACACCGGGCGCCAGCTCTGATCCGGTGGTTAAAAAAAGAAGGAGCGGCGCCCGAAAGCGCCGCTCCTTCGCGTTGTCGGGTCTGGAGGGGAGCGCCGGTCAGCGCTCCATGGTCACGGCCTTGATGGTCTCGACGCGGATCTCCTCGGTCAGCCGCTCCTTGTAGGCGGCGAACTCCGGGGTGGTCTTGACCTTGTAGGAGCGGGGGTGCGGCAGATCGATGGCGATGTCGCACTTGATGCGGCCCGGCCGCGCCGACATCACCACCACGCGGCTGGCCATGAAGATGGCCTCGTCGATGTCGTGGGTGACGAACATCACCGTCTTGCGGTCGGCCTCCCAGATGCCCAGGAGCAGTTCCTGCATCAACTCGCGCGTCTGGTGGTCCAGCGCCCCGAAGGGCTCGTCGAGCAGCAGCATCTTCGGGTCGTTGGCCAGCGCGCGGGCCAGCGCCGTGCGCTGCTGCATGCCGCCGGACAGTTGGGCGGGGTGGTGGTTTTCGAAGCCCTTCAGCCCGACCTGGGCCAGGAAGCGGTCGGCGATCGCCAACTGCTCCGCCCGCGGCAGGCCGCGTTCGCGCAGGCCGAAGCAGACGTTGTCGCGCACGGTCAGCCAGGGGAACAGCGTGTAGGACTGGAACACCATGCCGCGGTCCGGGCCGGGGCCGGACACCGCCTTGCCCTCCAGAAGCACCTCGCCGGTGGTTGGGGTTTCCAGACCGGCGACGATGCGCAGCAGCGTGGACTTGCCGCAGCCCGACGGCCCCAGGATGGTGATGAAGTCGTTGTCGGCGACCTCCAGGCTCGTCGGCATCAGCGCGCGGGTGGGCGCCGTGTTGTTGCGGCCGGGGAAGGTCTTCTCGACGTTGCGGATGGACAGCTTGCTCATGGCCGGCGCTTATCGTCCTTTGGCCCACGGGAAGAGGCGGGCGTTGAGCGCCCGGAACAGCAGGTCGGTGATCAGGCCGATCACGCCGATGACGAAGATGCCGAAGATCATCTGCCCGGTGTCGAGGAAGCGCTGGGCGTCGATGATCATGTGGCCGATGCCGCGCGACGCGCCGACCAGTTCCGCCACGATCACGTAGGTCCAGGCCCAGCCGAGCACGAGGCGCAGCGCCTCGAAGATCTGCGGCGAGGCCGCGGGCAGCAGGACTCGCAGCACCACGCCGTCGCGCTTGGCGCCCAGCGTGTAGGCGGCCTCGACCAGATCGGTGCGGATGCCCGACACGATGACCGTCACCATGATGACGAGCTGGAAGACCGAGCCGATGAAGATGACCAGGACCTTCTGCAACTCGCCCACACCCGCCCACAGGATCAGCAGCGGGATGAAGGCCGAGGCCGGCAGGTAGCGGGCGAAGGACACGAAGGCCTCGAAGAAGGCCTCCACCGGCTTGAAGGCCCCCATCAGGATGCCCAGCGGCACCGCCAGGGCGGCGGCCATGGCGAAGCCGGCGAAGACGCGCCAGACGGTGACGGCGATGTCCTCGGCGAAGCCGAACTCCCGGAACAGCGCGATGCCCGCCGTCAGCGTGTCGCCGGGCGAGGCCAGGAACAGAGGCTTCACGAAGCCGCCGTAGGTGGCGATGCCCCAGCCCAGGAAGAACAGCACGAAGCAGGAGATGCCCAGCACCGTGCGCAGCGCCGGAGCGACCGGCTTCAGCGGAGTGAAGAGGGGGGACATGGGATTGGTGGACCGTTGTCGATGTATTGGAGGCGCTTGCCCCACCCCGGCCCCCCCGCTGTCGCAGGGGAGGGGGCCAGATTCCCTCCCCTGCGCAGCTCTCGCACGAACCAAAGGTTTGTGCTGACGCGGCAGGCGGACCTTCGGTCCGCCGTGAGCGGGGGAGGGTTAGGGAGGGGGCAACGGCAGCAGAAACGTACCGTCTTACTTCACGAAGGACGCGTCGGTCATGCTGTCCAGGCTCGGCGGCGCCTTGCGGATCAGCTTGGCCTCCAGCATCACGTCCTGGACCTCCTTGATGAAGGTCGGCATGGTCTTGGTCAGGTACTCGACGTTGCCCGCCTTGTCGTACCAGCGCACGAACTTGGCGGAGTCGGCGAACTGCTCCGGCGTCTGGTTGACGTCGCGGCCCATGATCTCGAAGGCCTTCTTCTCGTCCTTCTTGATCTCGTCCAGCGCCTCGAACCAGCTGTCGACGAAGGCCTTCACGACCTTCGGGTTCTTCTGGATGTAGTCGGGCTGGAAGGCCAGCGTGTCGATGATGACGCCCGGCGTCTGGTCGGACGTGACGATGATCTTGCCCTTGGCCTCGCGCACCTTGGACAGGTAGGGCTCGTAGGTCACGGCGGCGTCGAACTGGCCGGCGACGAAGGCGTTGGCGGCGTCCGACGGCTGGAGGTTGACGGTCTGCACGTCGCCGATCGACAGGCCGTTCTTCTTCAGCACATAGGCCAGCCAGAACTGCGGCACGCCGCCATACTGCACCGCCACCTGCTTGCCCTTCAGGTCGGCGAGGCTGTTGACCGCGTCGCGCACGACGATGCCGTCGCCGCCGTGCGAGCTGTCGAGCACCAGCACCTGCGTCACGTCCACGCCGGAGGAGGCGTAGAGGAGGTGCGTGTCCACCGTGGTGGTGATCGCCTGCACCTCGCCCGCCGCCATCGCCTGGTGGCGGTTGGAGGTCGGCATCTTCTTGATCTCGACCTCGATGCCGTTCTTCTTGAAGATGCCGCTTTCCTTGGCCAGCGTGATCGGCGCGAAGCCGGTCCAGCCGCTCATCGCCACGGTCACCTTGGTCTGCGCCGAGGCCGAAACCGCGCACAGCCCGGCGACGGCCGCCGCCAGGGCTCCCGCCATCCACGACGTCTTCCTCATGATCCCCCGCTCCCGGTTCTGAAGGTGTCTTTTGATCGCGCCGGGCGGCGGCCCGCCGCCCACGCATCCGTGTGCCGCATTGTGCACGCCCGCGGGGCAGGTGGGAAGGGACGGGCGGCCGCGACCGCGCAAGACTGACCTTCGTTGGAAGGGGCGGGGGAAGCTCTTGCAACCAAAGGCTTATTGGGATGCTTGCGTGCCCAATCCATATACCAACTGAACAAACCGCGACGGGTGTATGCCGTTCTTTTGGGCACCACAGAGGGGAGGCCGGACAGGATGCGCTCCATGGACCCGATGAACCCGCCGATGAACGCGATGGACCGCCAGCGCACGCTGGACTATTTCGAACGACTCGGCCGGGACAAGGTGCGGCTGTACAGCGCCATCGACTGCGACCGCTACCTGGGCGGCTGGCAGGTGCGCGAACTGGCCGACCAGTGGCTGGCCGAGAAGGCCGAGGAGGAGCGCCCGGTGCCGTTGTGGCGGCGGATCGTGCGGCGGCGCTGACGCCGCCGCACGCGCTTCCGCCGTATCACGCCGCCCCGGCGCTGGCCATCATCTTGCGCAGGTCGTTGGGGAAGACCGGCTTGTGCAGGATGCTGAAACCGTTGCGGCGGGCCTCGTCCAGCCGCTCCGGGGCGGTGTCGCCGGTCAGGATGATGCCCGGCACGTCCTTGCCGACCAGACCCTGCACCGCGGCCAGAGCCTCCGGCCCGGTCCGCCCCTGCTGGAGCTGATAGTCGGCCAGCACGATCTGCGGACGCCGACCGTCGGCGCGCAGCCGCTCCAGCGCCTGGTCGCCCGACCGCGCGGTCAGCACGCTGTAGCCCCAGCCCTCCAGCATCGCCTTCAGGCCGAGCAGAATGATCGCCTCGTCGTCGATGACCAGCACCATCCCCTTGGTCGCGCAGTCGTTGGCGGCCTGCCGGAAGAGGTCCATGGCGGGCGGCGGGACGGCGGCGCGGGGCCTCTCCACGACGACGCGCGGCATCTCCACCGAGAAGACGGAGCCGATGCCCTCCTTCGAGCGCACGCGCACGCGGTGGTCGAGCAGCTTCGACAGGCGCTTGACGATGGCGAGGCCGAGGCCCAGCCCGCGGTCGCCGTTGCCCTGGATCTGGGTGAACTCCTCGAAGATGTCCTCCAGCCGGTCGGCGGGGATGCCGACGCCGCTGTCCCACACCTCGACGCGCAGACGGTCGGGGCCGCTGCGGCGGCAGCCGATCAGGATGCGGCCCTGGCGGGTGTAGCGCAGCGCGTTCTCGATCAGGTTGCGCAGGATGCGCTCCAGATGCGACGGGTCGGTGCTCACCCAGGCCCGCGTCGGGACGGCGCGCAGCTCAAGCCCCTTCTGGGCGGCGCGCGGCGCGTATTCGGCGACCAGACGGCCCAGCACCTGGCCCAACCGGACCTCCGCCGGGTTGGCGGCGATCTTGCCGGATTCCAGCCGCGACATGTCGAGCAGCCCGTCCAGCAGGCCCTTCAGCGTGTCCAGCGCCTGACGCATGTTGTCGAGCAGCGGCAGGCTGGGATGGCCCTGCAGGCGGTCGCCCAGCGCGGCGGCGAAGAGGTAGAGCGACTGCACGGGCTGGCGCAGGTCGTGGCTGGCGACGGCCAGGAACTTGGACTTGCCGGCGGCGGCGTGCTCCGCCGCCTCCCGCGCCCGGCGCAGGTCGGCCTCGGCCTGCTTGCGGCCGGTCACGTCGACGGCGGCGCAGGTGATGCCGGCCAGCGCGCCGTCCGGGCCGCGCAGCGGGTCGATGGTCATGTCGTAGAAATGGTCCTGCCCGGCGTGGCGGATGCGGACCTCCTCGCGCGCGCCCTCGCCGGTCTCCAGCGCGCGGCGCTTGATGGCGGTCAGGGCCTCGGCGTCGGCGGCGTCCTCGAACACCTCCAGATCGGTCTTGCCGATCACCCGATCCGCTGTGTAGCCGAGGGCCGGGTTGTGCATCCAGGTGTAGCGCAGGGCGCAGTCCTGGTTGAACACCACGACGCCGGAGTTGCGCAGCGCCGTGCGGAAGCGCTCGTTGGCGACGCGCAGCGCCTCCTCGGTGGACTTGCGCTCGGTGATGTCGATGCCCGAGACGATCAGGTGGGTGATCCGCCCGTCGGGGCCGCGCATCGGGGTGACCCGCATCTCCATGATCGCCGCGTGGTCGCCGGCGATGCGCACCGGCGCGTCGAAGCGCGCGGAGTCGCCGTGGGCGGCGCGCTCCACCGCGGTGCGCAGGCGGTCGCCCGCGGCCCCGGCGAAGGCGCGCCGGCAGGCCTCGTGGAAGGGATGCCCGACGATCTGCTCGACCGGCAGGCCGGACGCCTGGACGGCGGTCTGGTTGACCTGCAGCACGTCGCCGCCCGGGCTCAGCACGCCGACGAAGGTCGGCAGGGCGTCCAGCACGGCGCGCAGATGCTCCTCCGAGCCGCGCAGCGCGCGCTCGCGGGCCTCCAGGGTTTCGGCCATGGCGTCGAAGGCGCGGCCGAGCTGGCCGATCTCCGACTTGCGGTCGACCAGACCGGCCCGCGCGCTGGAGTTGCCGGCGCTCCACCCCTGGGTGGCGCGGATCAGCGCCTCGACCGGGCGGCGGATGAACAGGGTGCCGCCGATCCAAGCGGCCAGGATGGCCACCAGCAGACCGGTCAGCGTCATCAGCAGGCCCTGACGGGTGGCGCGGTCGATGGTGCCGGCCACGGCGGTGTGGTCGAGCCCGACGCTGATGAAGAGATCGCGCGCGCCCTGGCGGGACGGCGAATAGGCCAGCACCCGTGCCACCCCGTCCATCCCCGGCAGGGTGGTGATTCCGCCGCGGTTCTCGTTCAGCAGGTCCAGATAGGGCCGCGGCACGCGCTCGCCGCGCTGGGCGATGCCGTTGGGCAGCTTGACCAGGATGGTGCCGTTGCGGTCGGTGACCAGCAGGCTGGCGTTCTCGGGCAGGGGGCGCGCGGCGAAGTTGGTGGCCAGCCAGGGCAGGTCGAGGCCGAGCGTCACCACCCCGGCGATCGCGCCGGTCTCGTCGCGGAAGGGGACCGCGAAGGGCAGCATGGCGGTGCCGGGCTCGGCCGCCGGGCCGGGGGTCGTCCATTCGCCGACGACGAAGCGGCCCTCCTCCAGCGCGCGGCGGACATAGGGACGCTGGGCGTTGGCGCCGGAGGCGGCCGGCGCGCGGTCGGGCGTGGCGCTGCACAGGAGATTGCCGTCGCGGTCGAGGACGGACAGGTTGCGGTATTCGGGAGCGCGCTGGGCGAGACGGATCAGATGGGCCTGGCACTGGGCGTAGTCGCCGGCGCGCAGGGTGGCCGATTCCGCGATGGAGGTGACCATCAGGCGCGCGCCGTCGACGATCCGGGCCTGCTCCCCCTCGACCAGATGCAGCAGCCGCTCGGCCTGGGCGGCGACTTCCTCGGCACGCTCCGCACGGAACTGGAACACGCTGTAGGCCTGGATGCCCAGGGCCGGCAGGACGGCCAGAAGCACCAGCAGAAAAAGGCGGGCCAGCAAGGTCATCGTGTCACAGGCTCCCATCGGGCGGGAAAGCAGCCGGAACCAAAAGTCCGCTATCGTTTCGCCTGTGTTCCGAATAACCTTTGCATGGTTAAATCGCAGTTAATGAGCGGGATTTATTTTCCTGAAGACCGGCAACCTGTAGGATCTCTGATGGAAATAAAGAGGTAGGCAGGGCGGTGACGGCGAAGATTTACTTCTGGATTTCTCCTAAAATTTTTGAATTTTCAGTATCGAAGGAGGTAATCATCACCTCTTTTGACGGTTGATTGTTGACGGCGGGCGATCCGGGCGATCCGGCCCCGGGCGCCGCGCCCCATCGCCGTGGGGAACGGGCGCCCAGGTCCGGCGAATCGGGACGGCGAATCAGGCCAGCAGGTCGACGCCCTGCGAGCCGCGCGGCGCCAGGGACGAAAAGGTCTTCTGCGCCCCCGTCAGGTCGCCCGACTGCAGCGACTGCGACAGGCTGCCCATGGCGTCCTTCATCGCGTCCGGCGGACCACCGGCACCGCCCGGCGGCGGGCCGGGAGGCGGGCCGTCCGCGCCGCCCACGCCGCCGGGGCCGCCCTGTCCACCGGCTCCCTTCGGGCCGTTCGCCGCGAAGGCCTGCTGGACCTTTGAGACGTCGCCGGACTGCAGGGCCTCGCCCACGACGCTCAGCATCTTGGTGAGGGGGGAGTCGGCGTCGGACGCCGAACCGCTCCGGCTTTGCAGCTTGGACAGGGAATCGTAGGCGTCCTGGATCGATTTCAGGTCGCCGGCTGTGACGGCGTCCTTCAACTGGTGCACGCCGTCGCGGATCTCCTTGCCCGGTCCGGCGGGCCGCGGCTGGGCGATGCCGGACGCGGCCGATGACGTCACGCTCGATATGGACATGGCGGTCTCCTTCGTCCCGCGCCGTCCTCCGCCGTGCGGACGGAGTTCGGCTTGTACGGGTCGGGTTGCGGATGCCGGATTGGACGCGCCCCGGCGGCGACTCCTGCGCGGTGTGCGGGAAATATTTCTCCACAACCCTTTCGGGAGAAGATAGCTTGGGTCGATGGACCCGTTCGCCACAACCCATGGTAAATGCGGGTGCGTGGCCCTTCCGAACCGGATCACCCGCTTCCCGCGGAGGGGGAGCGTGCTACAGTGCAGGCCCCGCCGTTCCGGAAGACCCGTTTGCCGTCGAAGACCCACCACCGCCCGCTGGTCCTTCTCGTGCTGGCCGCGCTGCTGCCGCTGGTTGTCCTGTCCGCAGGTCTGGGCGGCGCGTGGCTGCGGGGGCAGCAGAGCGCGATGGAGGCCAACGCCGTCGCGCTGGTGGACCGGCTGTCGGCGCTGGTGGACCGCGAACTGTCCGCGCAGATGGACGCGCTGAAGGCGGTGGCGGCGTCGCCCCTGCTGGACGCTCTGGCCGCAGGCCACGAACTCGACGCCGTCACCTTCTTCGAATACGCCGAGCGGGTGCAGAGCGCGCTTCCCCTGTGGACGACGATCGTCCTCAGCGACCTCGAGGGGAACCGGCTGGTCGACGCCCCCTTGCTGGTGGGCGGCGTCCGGGGCAGGGTGCTTGACATGGACAGCCACCGGCGCGTGGTGGAGACGGGCAAGCCGGCGGTCGGCACGATCCTGCGCGGCCCGCGCGGCGGTTACGCCTTCCCCATCCGCGTTCCGGTGACGCGCAACGGCGCGCCGGTCGCCGTCCTGTCGGCGGTGGTGATGCCGGAGGGATTCCAGACCCTGCTGTTCGGCAACAGCCTGCCGCCGGGCTGGATTGCCGCGGTCGTCGACGCCGAGGGACGTCTGGTGGCGCGCGCCGGCAGAGAGCCGGACATGATCGGGCGCCAGGCCAGCGAAAACGCGCTCCGTGCTCGCCGCGCCGCCGCCAGCGGCGTCTATGACGGAATCAGCCTGGAGGGCGCGCCGACGGTGGTCGCCTTCCGCACGCTGCCCGATTACGGGTGGTCGGTTCACTTCGCCATCCCGCAGGACGCCTATCGGGCGCCGGTCTCCAACGCGGTGTGGCTGGCCGGGGTGGGGGCGTTGGCCAGCCTGGTGATGGCCGGCGCCTTCCTGTGGCTCCTCAGCCGCGAATTGCGGCTGCGCCGCCGCCAGGAGGCGGCACGGGAGGAAAGCCTGCGGCTGGAGGCCCTGGGCCGCATGACCGGCGGCGTCGCCCACGACATCGCCAATCTGCTGACCGTGGTGATGAGCGGCATCGCCGCCATCCGCAGCCGCCCCGACGATCCGGCGCGCATCGCCCGCGTGCTGCCCGAGATCGAGGGGGCGGTGGGGCGCGGGCAGGCGCTGATGCGGCAGATGGCCGCCTTCGGCCGGCGCAGCGTCTACGAGCCGGTGCCCTTCCGCCTGCAGGACCGCAAGGCGTCGCTGGAGGCCCTGCTGGCGCGCTCCGCCGGCAGCGCGGTGGACACCGCCCTGATCGTTCCGGACGATCTCTGGCCCATCCTGGCCGATCCGGACGCCATGGAGGTGGCGCTGCTCAATCTGGCGGTGAACGCCCGCGACGCCATGCCGGAGGGCGGCACGCTGACCGTGCTGGCGGAGAACCGCGGCCTGCCGGGGCGGCGGGGCGACGACACCGGGCTGAGCGGCGCCTTCGTGGCGCTGGCCGTCCGCGACACCGGAACCGGCATCCCGCCGGAGCATCTGCGCCGGATCTTCGAACCCTTCTTCACCACCAAGCCGGACGGCAAGGGAACCGGTCTGGGGCTGAGCCAGGTCTTCGGCTTCGCCCGTCAGTCGGGCGGGACGGTCACGGTGACCAGCACGGTCGGGGCCGGCACCACCGTGACGCTCTATCTTCCGCGGGCGCCGGCGGGCGGCTCCCCCGGCTGAGCCGGTCGGGGACACCGGATGCGGACGCGCGGGAACCGCCGTGGCGCGCGCCGTGTTGAACGGGCGCCATGGACACCGCATTCCGCACGCCCCCCCATTCCACCACGACGGACGGCGCCCCGCGCACCGTCGGCGTGGAGGTCGAGTTCGCCAACCTCGATGCCCCTTCCGCGGCGGCGGTGGTGCACCGCCTGTACGGCGGTGCGCTGGAACCGGAGGACCCGCACCGCTGCCGGGTGACCGGCACGCGGCTGGGCGACTTCGCGGTGGAGCTGGACATGCGCTCCGCCCATCCCGGCAAGGGCGAGTCCGGGGAGTCCGGGGCGCTGGGCAAGGCGGTCGGCAAGGCGGTGGACGGCGTGGTGGAGGCGCTGCGGCCCTTGTGGGGCAACATCGGCAGCCTCGTCATGCCCTTCGAGATCGCCGCCCCGCCCATCCCCATCGCCCGGCTGGCCGAGCTGGAGCCGCTGTTTTCCGCCTTGAGCGACCAGGGCGCCGCCGGCACGGACGCCAGCCCGCTGTTCGCCTTCGGCCTGCACCTGAACCCGCAGGTGGCGCGCACCGACGGGGAGTATGTGCTCGACCATCTGAAGGCTTTCCTGCTGCTGGCGCCCTGGCTGCGCCGCGAGATCCGCGTGGACCCGACACGGCGCCTGACCGGCTTCATCGCCGCCTTTCCCGCGGACTACGCGGTGAAGGTCGTCGATCCCGCCTACCGCCCCGACCTCGACGGGCTGATCGGCGATTATCTGGAGGCCAACCCGACCCGCAACCGCGAGCTGGACCTGTTCCCGCTGTTTGCCCATCTCGCCCCGGAGACGATGGCGGCCAAGCTGGCCGACCCGCATGTGCGGCCCCGCCCGACCTTCCATTACCGCCTGCCCAACGCCCGGCTGGGCGACCCGGACTGGAGCCTGGCCCAGGACTGGAACCGCTGGGTGGCGGTGGAGGAGCTGGCGGCCGACCGCGACCGGCTCGACGCCCTGGGGGCGGACTTCCGCGCCTTCGCCGCGCGCAAGGCGCTGGACGACTGGGCCGCCGAGGCGGGCCGGCGGCTCGCCGTCTGAGGGGGCGACATGGCCGCCTTCATCGCGAGGGGACGCCCTCTGATCGGAGTCACCGCGTCGGTACACGGCAGCCGCATCGCCTGGTGGGCGAACCGTCTGGCGCTGCGCCGCGCCGGGGCGCGGGCGGTGCGCATCACGGCGCGCGACCCCTTTCCCATCGAGCGGCTCGACGGTCTGGTGGTCGGCGGGGGCGACGACATCGACGCCGCCCTCTACGGCGAGACCGCCCGCCCGAAGATGCGCATCGACCCGGAGCGCGACCGGCTGGAGCTGCGCGCTCTCGACGGCGCGGCGGCGCGGCGGCTGCCCGTGCTCGGCATCTGCCGGGGCTCGCAGATGATCAACGTGCACCGCGGCGGCTCGCTGCTCACCGACATCCACGAGGTCTACGAGGAAGCGCCGCGGCTGCGCACCGTCCTGCCGCGCAAGCGCATCCGCATCGATCCGCGCAGCCATCTCTACCGCATCCTGGGCATCGCCGAATGCCGGGTGAACGCGCTGCACCATCAGGCGGTGGACCGGCTGGGCGACGGCCTGCGCGTGGTGGCGCGCGAGACGCTGGGGATCGTCCAGGGAATCGAGGCGGTCCATCACCCTTTCCTGATCGGGGTGCAGTGGCATCCCGAGTATCTGGTCGCCGACCCGCGCCAGCAGGCGCTGTTCCACACGCTGGCCGCCACCGCCGCCGGAACCGCCAGCCTGGAGGACGCCGCCGCCTTGTGATCGCTCCTTAAATGGGTGATCGCTCCTTAACTGTTCGTTGTGCCACCATTTCCCTCGCGCGCGGAAGCGGCTATCCTAACGATCGGGCCTGGCGATCGGGCCGCCGCAACGGCGGAGGGGCAGCGGGTGACGGAGAGACAGGCGGGCCGGCGGCTTCGGCTGCACACGGTGACGATGCTCACCGCGCTGGCCACGGCGTTTCTGATGGCCGGGCTGACCCTCGGGGTGGGCGGCGCCTTCGTCCGGGTGCTCGACCTCGCGGAGGAGGCGGACCGCGCCATCGTTCCCCAGATCACCCGCCAGCACCAGTACGCCGTCTTCGCCGCCCGCATGGGCCAGCTCGCCGAAGCGGTCCTGCGCTCCCGCTCGCCGGAGGAGCGCGCCGGCGCCCTGGCCGAGGTGGAGGGCGTGTCGCAACGCTTCGCGGCGGACGCGGCGGCCCCGGAACTGCTGCAGCGGCTCGAACAGGCCATCCAGGCGGTGCGCCGCACGGCGGAGCGGGCCGACGCCATCGACGCCCTGGCGGCCCGGGCCGTCGCCCTGCAGCGCAAGGGGGACGATGCGTTCCTGAGCCTGCTGCGCTCGGGCGCCCCGCTGACGGTGCAGGAGCCCTACCACCGCGCGCTGGAGGCGCTGGCCGCCGGGCAGGCCGCGACGGACACGGAGCAGCTCGCCGTCAAAGCCGCCCGCTTCCACGAGCACGCCGCCGCGGTGGTGAACGCCCTGATCCCGCTGGAGCCGGGAGAACAGGCGCCGCTGGCCCGCACGGCGCGCGACCTCGACGGGCTGGGCGCGCTGTTCACGCTGCGTCGGTCCATCCTGTCGGAAGCGGGACTGATGGGGCTGGAGACGGAGATCGCCCACGGCGTGCTGAACGACCTCAGCGGCAGCCTGACCGACGCCGCCGCGACCAACACGCGGCGCATCGCCGACACCCTGACCGATCAGGCGCGCAGCGGCCTGTGGATCGTTCTGGTGGGGCTGGGCGTCGCCTCGGCGGTGCAGACGCTGCTCTACGTGCTGCTGCGGGTCCATGTGGTCCGCCCGATCCGCCGCGCCTCGCAGGCGCTGGCCATGGTGCAGAAGGAGCGCCGCGCCGTCCGCCTGCCGCCCGCCCTCTTCGCGGAGCTTCAGGCGATCTCCACCAGCGTCGAGCGGTTCGGCACGGCCCTGGTGGAGACTCACGCCTACGCCGAGGCGCTGAAGGCGGGGGAGGAGCGGATGCGGGCGATCCTGGCGGCCTCGCCCTTTCCCATCGTGATCGCCCGGCGGTCGGACGACGCCGTCCTGTTCGCCAACCCGCAGGCCGAGGCGCTGTTCGGCACCGAGGGGTCGCGGTTGGCGCTGACGCGCAACGCGCGCTTCTTCATGCACCCGTCCGACGCCGCCCGGCTGTCCCGCCTGGTGGCCGAGCAGGGGTCGGCGAGCGACCTGGAGATGGAGATGCGCACCGCCGGGGGTCGGCCCTTCTGGGCGATGATTTCCGCGGTGGAGATCCACGACGTGGACGAGCCGGCCATCCTCATCGCCGTCAACGACATCACCCTGCGCAAGCGGTCGGAGGAGGAGACGGAGGCCGCCAAGCAGCGCGCCGAGGGCGCCCTAGCCGACCTGCGCGACACCCAGGCCAACCTGATCCAGGCGGAGAAGATGGCCTCGCTCGGCGGGATGGTGGCGGGGGTGGCGCACGAGGTGAACACGCCGGTGGGCATCGCCCTGACCGGCATCACCCATCTGGCCGACCAGACCCGCAAGCTGGTCCGCGGGGTCGAGGCCAACACGCTGCGCCGCGCCGACTTCACCGGCTATCTGACCACCGCGGGGGAGGCGTGCCGGCTGATCGAGAGCAACCTGAACCGCGCCGCCGAGCTGATCCAGAGCTTCAAGCAGACCGCCGTGGACCAGACCAGCGAGGAACGGCGCCGCGTCGATCTGGCCGCCTATCTGGACGACGTGCTGACCAGCCTGCGCCCGCGGCTGAAGCAGACTCCCCACCGGGTGGTGGTGGATTGTCCGGCCGGGCTGTGGGTGGACAGCTACCCCGGCGCGCTGTTCCAGGTGCTGACCAACCTGACGATGAACGCGGTGGTCCACGCCTATCCGGACGGGCGGGCCGGCACGCTGACCGTCGCCGTGACCCGCCCCAACCCGCAGGAGGTCGAGCTGCGCTTCGCCGACGACGGCTGCGGCATCCCCGCCGCGCATCTCGGGCGCGTCTTCGATCCCTTCTTCACGACGCGGCGCGGCGAGGGGGGGAGCGGGCTCGGCCTGCACATCGTCTACAACATCGTGACCACCCGCCTGCGCGGCAGCATCCGCGTGGACAGCCGCGACAATGGCCGGGAGGGTGGCCAGGGGAAGGGGGGCACCTGCTTCGTCCTGCGCTTCCCCGCCAAGGCTCCCTCCGCGGTGGATGGCGGCGAACCGGCTGCGATCCGGCCGGAACCCGCGGTCTGAAACGAAAAAGGCGCGCCGGAGACTCCGGCGCGCCCTTCGCTGCAAAGCTTGAAGGCCTTACTTGCTGCCGTCCGGGCCGCAGTTCGGGGTGCCCGGCGGGCAGTGGGTGCCGGTCGCGGTCTGGTTGTCGCGGGCCGGGTTGCTGCTGGTGGCGCTGCCCATGCCCGACGGTACCGTGGTCTGGCCCTGCCAGGTGCCGCCCGACGAACCGCTGCCCATGGTGCCGTTGCCCATGGTGCTGCCCGACGAACCGGGCATGGTGGTCCCCGGCATGGTGTTCATGGTGCCGGACGAGCCGGCGGTGCCCGGGGTGGTGACGCTGCCCGGAGTGGAGCCCGGGCCGGAGGTGCTCAGGCCGGTCGACGGCGAGGTCGTGGTGCTGGGAACGGTCGGGCTCACGGAGGTGCCGCCCGACTGGGCGACGGCGGAGCCGGCCATCAGCGCGAGGGCCGACGCGGCGGCGATCAAAAGGGTACGCATCCTCATCTCTCCATCTGGTGGCGGCGCCCTTTGGCCGGGCGCCCTCCTGGCGGGGGTTCGCGGTCCGGCGCCCTGCGGCGCGCCCGGCCCCCATTCGTCCATCCCCAACAGGAGGCCCGGCGCATCGTTGCGACAAAACCGGAAGGATCATTTCGATCTTTTGGCGAACCGTCCGCCGTCCGGGCTTTCCGCCCGCCCCCATCCAGATGCGGGTGCCGGGCGATTCCGGAGCAGTCCGGCGTCCCGCGGAACAGCCCGCCGCCGGAAGAGTTGACGCAAGCACCGTTACGGCACGTCGAGGCAGGAATGAACGATCATCGGGATGCGGCGGACCTTGCCGGGGGGCGGCCCATCCTGCGCCCCGGCGCCACCTGCTGGCGGACCGAGCGGGCGGACCGGGTGGCCGTGCTGGTCGACGGCGCCGCCTTCTTCGCGGCGGTGCGCGCCGCCCTGCTGCGGGCGCGGCGCTCGGTGATCCTGCTCGGCTGGGACATCGATCCGCGGATGCGCCTCGACCCCCACGACCCGGAGACGCTGGGCGACTTCCTTGCCCGTCTGATCCATCGCCGCCCCTCCCTGCAGATCCACGCGCTGAAGTGGGACATGCCGTTCCCGATCTCGCTGGAGCACCCCCACGGCCCGCTGGAGCGGCTGAACCGCCGCACCGGCCCGCGGCTGACGCTGGAGCTGGACGACGCCCTGCCGGTGGGAGCCGCGCAGCACCAGAAGCTGGTGGTGGTCGACGACGCGCTGGCCTTCTGCGGCGGCATCGATCTGGCCGGCGACCGCTGGGATACCCCCGAACATCTGGACAACGACCCGCGCCGCCGCTGGCCCAGCGGGGAGCTTCACGCGCCGCGCCACGACGTGATGATGGCGGTGGACGGCCCCGCCGCCCGCGCGCTGGGGGTGATGGCGCGCGAGCGTTGGAGCCACGCCACGGGGCAGGCCCTGCCGCCTCCGCCTCCGGATGACTTTGCCGCGGCCGGCGCCGATCCCTGGCCGGAGGGGCTGCACCCGCTGATCACCGACGCGGCGGTGGGCATCGCCCGCACGCTTCCCGACTGTCTGGTCGGCCGTCCGGTTCGCGAGAACGAGGCCCTGACCTTCGCGGCCATCGCCGAGGCGCGCCACAGCATCTATCTGGAGAACCAGTATTTCGCCTCCTTCCGGGTGGCCGAGGCGCTGGCCCGGCGGCTGCGCGAGCCGGACGGGCCGGAGGTGGTGGTGGTCGTCCCCATGGAAAGCCCGAGCTGGTTCGACCGCATGGCGATGGACACGCCGCGCGGCGTGGTGCTTCAGGAACTGCGCGCCGCCGACCGCCATGGGCGCCTGCGCGCCATGACCCCGCTGACCGAGGGCGGCAACGGCATCGTCGTGCATTCCAAGCTGATGGTGGTGGACGACCGGCTGCTGCGCATCGGGTCGAGCAACCTGAACAACCGCTCCATGGGCTACGACACGGAATGCGATCTGGCGGTGGAGGCGCCGCCGGGCGACCGCAGCGACGCCAACCGCAGCACCGGCAACGCCATCGCCGCGGTGCGCAACCGCCTGCTGGCCGAGCATATGGGGGTGGACCCGTCGGAGATGACCGCCGCCGTCCGCGCCACCGGCAGCCTGGTGGCCGCCATCGACCGGCTGAACAGGCCGTCCGGACGCCGCCTGGCGCCGCTTCCCGACACCGATCCCGGCCTGACCGAGCAGGCCTTCGCCGCCCTGCGCATCGCGGACCCCGACCGTCCGGAGGAGGCCTGGGCCGTGTGGAAACGCATGCCCCCGGCCCCCGCGCCGGCCCGCTCCCTGACTCGCGCGGTGGGGGCGGCGCTGTTCACCGCCGGGGCGATCGCCGGGGTTTACGCCGTGGCGCTGGCGATGGTCGAGACGGACCGCGGCGGCCCCTGACCGGCGCGCCGCGAAGGACGGTCAGGCGGCGCGCTTCCGGACGCCCGACAGGCCGCGCAGGTCCTCCTCCAGCCCGTTCAGCCGCGCCAGCCCGCCGCTGATCGCGTCCAGCTCACGCCGCAGGCCCTCGGGCACCCGCAGGTCGCCGGCGAAACCGGCCAGGGAGCCGGCCAGCGTGTCGCCCAGCCGGTCCAGCTCGCCCATCAGATGCCGTTCGTGCCCGGCAACGTCCTGCTGGCCGGCGCTGAGGCTTTGCAGGCGGTCGGCCAGATCGGACAGCAGGGCGTGCTCGGCAGCCACCTTGGCCTGGGCGTCCTGCCCGGCGATCTGCTGGGCGATCGCCTGCTGCATGCGGTCGATGCCCTTCTGGATCACCTGGATGGCCTCGTTCGACTGGCGGGCCAGATCGCGCACCTCGTTCGCCACCACGCGGAAGCCGTGGCCGTACTCCCCGGCCCGCGTCGCCTCGATGGCGGCGTTCAGCGCCAGCATGTTGGTGGCGGACATGATGCGGGTGATGGCGTTGACCGAATCCTCAAGGGCGCGGGACTCCGCGACGATCTGCTCGAACCGCGTCAGGTCGGAGGTCGCCTCCGCCCGCCGACGGTCGAGATGCTCCTGGAGGCTGGCGAGAAGCGCGCGGTTCTCCGTTGCGCAGCGCTGGGCGTCGTCGTGGCGGCCGGCGATCTGCACCCCGCTGTCGCGGATGCAGCCGACCAGGGCGGCCACCACGTCCTGCGTGTCGGACAGGCGGGCGCGCAGGGTCTGCACCTCCCGCTCCGCCTGGTCGAGCGCCGCGCCGACGCGGGCCTTGGCCGCGTCGACCGCCTGCGGCACCTCGGCGATGGCGCGCTCCGCCTCCGGCGGGATGCCCTGGGGGCGGCGCGCGAAGGCCAGACGGGCGGCGCACAGGCTGCCGAACTCGTCCAGCGGCCCGTCCATGCCGTTGTCGCGCAGCAGGCGCCGCCACTCCTCGGAATCCCGGTGCAGGGTGACGAACAGGCGGTTGGCCTCGTCCGTCGTCAGCGTCTCGCCGTCGAAGGTCAGATGCTCGTGCGGGATGAAGTTGAACAGCGAGGTGACCATGGTCCGCCGCGTTTCCAGGACCCAATACTGCACGACCATCACCACCATGATGGTGACGATCATGCCGAGCGCCGCCGCCGGCCCCTCCGGCACGCCGAACCGGTGAAGCGTGGCGTTCCACAGCGGGTTGAGGAGAACCACCACCACGATCACCGGAAGGCCGATGATGAGGAGAAGCAGAGCCTGCGCCTTCAAAAATCCCCTGCTGAGCATTGCCCCCTCGTCACCCTGTCCAGTGGTCATTCCGAATCCCCGCGCAATCAAAAGGACACCAGGGTCCCTCCTGTTCGCGCATGGTAAAACCACACACCGCGAAAGGTAAAGAAGCATCGATTTTGCTTTGCATTCGAGACAATTTTTCCGGAGAGCCAGGGGGCCGCCGCAACGGCGGCGCGGGAAGGGCGCGTCGAAGCGGCATGGCGAAGCCGGAAAATCGCCTGAAAATCGGGCTGGAATCGAAGCGGGCGGGCCGTTTCCGGCCCGCCCGTTCCTGGTCACGCGCGATGTGCGTCAAATCGCAGCATGGCCCGTCAGGAGCGCGTCTCCGCCACCGAGCCCGGCTCGGAAATCACGATGTCGACGCGGCGGTTCTGCTGGCGTCCCGACTCCGTGCTGTTGGAGGCGACCGGCTGGGCCGACCCCAGACCCTGGGCGGCGATGCGGCTGGGGTTGACGCCGCGCGCGGTCAGCGCGTCGCGCACCGCCATGGCCCGCTCCTCGGACAGGCGCAGGTTGGTGGCCGACGAGCCGGTGGAGTCGGTGTAGCCCTCGATCCGCACGGTGCGGTCCGGGTAGCGCTGGAGGAAGTTGGCCAGTTCCCCCAGCCGCGCGTCGGCGCCGGAGGTCAGCCGGGCGCTGCCGGTGGCGAACAGCACGTCGCCCAGCGACATCACCAGGCCGCGCTCCGTCCGTTCCGCTTGGAGGGCGCGGATCTGGTCCTGGAGGCGGTAGGTCTCGGCGTTGGCGACGACCTGCTGCGCGCCCTTCATCGCCGCCACGTCCTGGGCGATCTGGAGCTGCCGGTTGGCGAGATAGGCCTGATGGTCCATCTCCGCCGTGTTGCCGTCGCTGCGCGCCCGCTCGCCGCGCTGCAGCGCCTCTTCGGCGCGGCGCAGCTCCAGCGTGGCGTTGCTCGCCAGCTGGGGATTGGCGGCGGCGCTGGAATAGGACTGGCGCGCCTGGGCCAGGGCCGGGGTGTCGTCCGGGGTGGCGCAGGCGCCGAGCGACAGGGCGACGACGCCCAGCGAGGCCAGGGCCAGGCTTTTCCTCACTGTCCAGGTCTTCTTGTCGGTGGCGTGCATCACGGCGTGCCCTCCAGCGTGCGCGGGGAATCCCAGGTCGAGGTCCCGCTCATGCCCGACGGGGCCAGGGGAGCCGCGGCGGACGCGGCGGGCGCCCGGCCCGCGGCGCCCGGCATACCGGTGTTGGGCATACCGGTGTTGGGCAGACCGGCGTTGGGGTTCGCGAGCGTGCGGACCGCGCTGGCGGCCTGCTGCGCGGTCGCGCGCTGCGAGCGCACGGTGGCGAGTTCGGCGTCGGCCTGCGCCTGCTCGGCGAGGCGGCGGGCCTTGGTCCGCTCGTCCTCGCGCATGGCGGCGTCGGCGGCGGCCAGCTTCTCGCGTGCGGACTGGAACTCCGCGGGGGAATGTTCGAGGGCGCCGGCCCGTTCGGCCTGCTGGATGGCTTGCGCCGACGCGCCGAGCTGGGCGGTCGGGGGCGGCACGCTGCCGGCGCAGGCGGCCAGCCCGAGTGACGCCGACAGGATGACAACGGCCCTCCAACCCACCCTGGGCCATCCCAATGTCGAATTGCTGTCGCGGTTCATGCTGCGGCTTCCCGAATGACCGCGGCGCATGGCCGCGGATGAGTGATCGCCGCTCCAACGCGCCGCCGGGTGGAAGGTTCCTTTGCCGCACATCCGCACCGGGAACCGGCCCGCTTGCGCACAAAAAGACGGCCGGGGGAGCGCCCCGGCCGCAAGGTCTGCCTGGATGGGAGGGGGAAAGGGGAGGGGGTTACTTCTGGATGCCGGTGACCTGCTGCTGGGCCTTGTTGCCGATGCCGGCGGCGAGGTTGGAGACGGTGCCGAGGTTCTGGTTGAACAGGGCACCCGGCGCGCCGAACTGCATGGCCTTGACCTGCTGCTGGGCGGTGTTGCCGATGCCGACCGCGCTGTTGCTGACGGTGCCGGCGTTGCTGTTGAAGCCGCCCAGGGCGAAGGGCGCCTTCGCCCCGCCGCCGCCCGCCTGCATGCCGAAGACCTGCTGCTTGGCGGTGTTGCCGACGCCGGCGGCGAGGTTGGAGACGGTGCCCAGGTTGGAGGCGGTGCCGAAGGGCCCGGCCAGCCCGCCACCCGCCTGGACGCCCATCACCTGCTGCTGCGCCTTGTTCTGGATGCCGGCGGCGGTGTTGGAGATGACGCCCAGGTTGCTGGCGTTGCCCAGCGGGATGCCGCCGGTCATCAGGTCGCCGGCGAAGGCCGGGCCAAAGGAGGCGGCGGAGCACAGGACGGCGACGGCGGCGGCGATCAGGGTGGTGCGGCGCATGGTGTGGTTTCCTTCCGGTGTCTGGGGAGTTGGTGTCTGGGGGAGTTGGCTGCCGGTTCCGTCTGCGTCGGCGCCCGGCCTGTCCGATGACCAGACCCTACGCCCCGCCGCCCATCCCCGCTGTGGCCTGCGCCACACCCGGATGCGGTTTGCTTTCGCGGCTCAAAGTTTGACGTTCATCAAGACTCCGTCCGGCAAAGCGGTGTTTCCTCGCATCCCATGACCACCGATCTTCTTCTTGCCGCCCTGTTCCTGTTCGCCACCCACGCCGTGCCGTCCTGGCCAGGGGTGCGGCCGTGGCTGATCGCCCGGCTGGGGCGGGGCGGGTTCGTCGCCCTGCATTCGCTGGGCTCGCTGCTGGCGCTTGGGCTGTTCGTCTGGGCCTACCGCGAGGCCGGGGGCGGGGAGCCGCTGTTCGTTCCCGCCGGCTGGGCGGCGCCGCTCGTCGTCGCGCTGATGCCACTGTCCTTCCTGCTGATCGCCGCCCGAGTCACCAGCAAGGCCGGCGAGCCCGGCGCGCCCAACCCGCCGCGGGGCATCTACCGGATCACCCGTTTTCCCGGTTCCATGGGGTTGCTGCTGTGGGCGCTGCTGCACCTGCAAGCGACCGGGGACGGGCGGCGGGTCGTGCTGTTCGTCGCGATGGCGGCCATCGCCCTGTTCGCCATGGTCAAGAACGACTGGCTGCTGCGCCGGAGTGCTGCCGGGCGGGCCTACCGGGCGGAGACCTCGGCGCTGCCCTTCGCCGCCATCCTGGCCGGGCGCCAGCGCTTCCGTCCCGGAGAGATCGGCTGGGGCCGCGTGCTGGGCGCGCTCGCCGCCTACGCCGCGATGATCGCGGTGCATCCCTGGCTGTTCGGCGTCAGCCCGCTCTATTGGCTGTAGCGGGACGGTTCGCGGCACACGGCGCCGCTCCGCCTGTTGATGGTCGTGGGAACAGACCGCGCAGGAAGGACAGCGCCATGGAGCATCACACCGGCCCCGACGACCCCCGCGTCCGCGAGCGCGCCCACGCCATCTGGGAACGGGAGGGCCGCCCCGAGGGGCGTCACATCGAGCATTGGCGGCAGGCCGCCCGCGAGATCGCCGAGGAGGACGCCGTCCCCGGCCCGGAGGCCGGGCTGCAGACTCCCGACAGCGCCAGCGAGCGGGCCCTGCACGAGGCCGCCGAGCATCTGCGCGGGGTGGACGCGCACAGCCACCGTCGCCAGTCATCGACGGCGGAAAGCTGACGGCCGACCGTCAGTCCTCGTCGTCGAGGGACAGCTGACGGACTTCCAGCCGGGGATCGGGCCGTTGGGAATGGGGCTGCGGCAGCGGGCGCGGCTCCGCCGCCCGGCCCGCGGCGGGAGGCGGCGCGGCGCGCGGCGGGCGCAGCGGCTTGTTCACCGTCCCGCGCGGCCCGATGCTCGGCTCGTCGCCGAAGTCGGGCAGGGGCGGGCAGCGGTCCATCACCGCGCGCATCAGGACGGCGACGCGGTCCGTCTGCTTGCGCAGGCTCTGCCCGCGCTCCCCGTCGTAGAGCGGGTCGTCGAGGAACTTGCGGATCTCCATCAGCGCGCGGAACTCCACCCCCACCGTCTCGTGGGTGCCGATGGGCAGCGCCTTGACCCGCGCGAAGGTGTTGAAGAAGCCGAGGCTCTCCTCCACGAACAGGATCACCATGCGGGCGTGCAGGCGTTCCAGCGCGGTGGTCATCGGGCCGATCAGCTCCTCCATCTCCGACGGGGCGGCGTCCAGCCGTTCCTGGGTCACCGCCGCCAGCGAGAAGAAATCGCGCACCTTGCGGGAGAATTTGCGGTAACGGCCCATCCCGCCGACCGACACGCGCTCCCGCGCCGCCGCCGCCAGATCCGCGCATTTTTTCAGCATGTCGTCGAGCCGCATCAGCATGCGGGCGACTTCGCGCTGGCGCTGGGCCGCGCTGACCATGGGGGCGGGCGGGGCCTGCCGACGGGGAGGGGAGGGGCGGCCGATCATCGGACCATGGTTATCGCGATCCGGTCCACCGGGTCTAGTTCGCCGTTCGGACGTTCAGCACCCGTTCGCTGCCGCCGCGCAGCACGGTCACCTGCAGGGGCGTGCCGACCCGCACCAAGCCCATGCGGTTGCGGAAGTCGGTGGCGCTGCGCACCGGGCGCCCGTTCACCGCGGTCACCACGTCGCCGCTGCGGAAACCGGCGCGCTCGGCGGCCGACCCGCGCTCCACCTGGGCGATGACCGCCCCGGCGTCGCCGGTCAGGTTCATGCTGTCCGCCAGATCGGGGGTCAGGTCCTGGATGGCGACGCCCAGCCGGCCGCGCCGCACCTCGCCATACTCGACCAGCTGCTCCATCACCGAGCGGACGATGCTGACCGGGACGGCGAAGCCGATGCCGACCGACCCGCCGGCCGGGCCGATGATCGCGGTGTTGATGCCGACCAGCTCCCCGTTGAAATTCACCAGCGCGCCGCCGGAGTTGCCGGGGTTGATGGACGCGTCGGTCTGGATGAAGTCCTCATACCCCTCGATCTTCAGCCCGCTGCGGCCGAGCGCCGAGACGATGCCGGAGGTCACCGTCTGGCCCAGCCCGAAGGGGTTGCCGATGGCGACCAGGAAGTCGCCGACCTTGAGCTGGTCCGAATCACCCCAGGGCAGGGCGGTCAGATTCTCCGCCTCGATCTTCAGCAGGGCGATGTCGGTCGCCGCATCCCGGCCGACCAGCTTGGCGCGCAGGCGGCGGCGGTCCTTCAGGGTGACGGCGATTTCCTGGGCGTTCTCCACCACATGGGCGTTGGTGATGACGTAGCCGCGCCGCGCGTCCACGATGACGCCCGATCCGGCGCTGACCTGCGGACGGGCCTGCTGCTCGGGGACGTTGAAGAAACGGCGGAAGAACGGGTCGCGCAGCAGCGGGTTCTCGGCCTGCGGCGCCCGCGACAGGACGGCGATGTTGACGACGGCGGGGGTCACCTGCTCCAGCATCGGCGCGATGGTCGTCACCCCGGTGACCCCGGCGGGCAGCGCCGCCGCGGCGGGGGCCGGTCCGGCGCCCGGGACGCCGATCCCCAAAAGCCCGGCCACGCACGCCGCCCCGACAAACCGAAGCGCCGCAAACCGAAGCGCCGCGAACCGAAGCGTCGTCCTCATCGGCATCTTGTCCCCGTTCCCTTTGTTCCGTACCGCGTTGGCGCGGCTGATGTGGGCGAGCGGCGCCCGTGGGTCAAGCCTGCGCACCCTTTGCCCCACCGCCCGGCCAGCGCCGGGGCGATGGAGTATAGGGCAGCGGCGGCGGTGGGAGAATCCTCCATGCCGCAGCCCGCCGTCTTTCCCGGTTCCGCTTTGGCGATCGGTTTCCATGTCTGGTTGCATGACGAGGGGGTGCGTCATCGCGCACCGTCCATGACTTCATTAAGACTTTGTTCAGCGGGATCTGCGACGACCTGTTGCGAAGGATTTGCCTGAAATCCAGGCCATGTCTGGTGTAACCTCAGTTTTCCTAAGACGTGCTTTCCTCCATGGCGGATACTCAACAGCGGCCCGCCGACGGTGACGACGATGAGCGACGTTCCTCTGATGGAACTGACCGAGCATGATTACCTCCAGATGGAGGAGGCGCTGTCGCAGACCGCGCGCGGCCGCGCGTTCCTGCGCATGCGCGACCGACGATCCCGTGTCGTCGCCGTGGACGAGTTCCAACGGCTGACCGGCGCGCTGGAACAGCAGGTCAACCGGCTGCGCGGGGTGGACCCCGGCGCCCTGCCCCGCCTGACGCCGGGCGGCGGCGTGGGGAGCGGCCTGGGGGACAATCTGCAGCTCCAGCAGGAGCTGATGTCGATCACCCAGGTGGTGCGCGAGACGCGCAGCGACATCGCGGCGCTGCGCCCCGCCGACACCGGGTCGAACCGCATCGAGGCGGCGACCGGCGAACTGGACGAGATCGTCGCGGCGACCGAGCGGGCGACCACCGACATCCTGAACGCCACCGAGAAGATCCAGGAGATCACCCAGGGCATCCCGCGCACCGATCCCGACATCGCGGAGATGGTCGACGCCATCGACGCCTGGAGCATCGAGATCATGACCGCCTGCGCCTTCCAGGACATCACCGGTCAGCGCACCACCAAGGTGGTCAACACGCTGCGCTACATCGAGCAGCGCGTGAACACGATGATCGAGATCTGGGGCGTCGACCGCATCGCCACCGCCTCGGAAACCGCGTCGATGGGCGAGGGGGCGTCCCACCGCAAGCTGGGCGACACCCGGCCCGACGCGCATCTGCTGAACGGCCCGCAGCTCGGCGGGCCGGAGGTCAGCCAGGACGACATCGACGCCCTGTTCGATACGCTGGCCACCCAGATCCCCCAGGTGCTGGAACGGGTGGAGCCGGCCGAGACGCCCGCGCCGCCTCCGCCCCCGCCTCCGCCTCCCGCCGCTGCGAAGCCGGCCCCGCGACCCGCCGCCCCGGCGCCCGAACCGTCGGGCGGCGGCAGCGAGATTTCGCAGGCCGACATCGACGCGCTGTTCGCCTGAGGCGCCGATGGCGAACGACGGCTCCCACAAGTCCCGGATACGCTTGAGCCAGGAGCAGCTGGACCGGGTGTGCGAGCGCCATGTCCGCTTCACCGAGGGGCGGCCGAACGGCGCCCGCGCCAACCTTCCCTTCTTCGATCTGACCGGGCTCGACCTGTCGGGCCGCAACCTGACCGGCGCGCATCTGTCCGGCGCCATCCTGCGCGAGGCCCGGATGCAGGGAACGATCCTGGACCACGCCGACCTCTACGGCGCGGACCTGCGCGGCGCCGACCTGACGGAGGCGCGGCTCTACCGCACCGACATGCGCGGCGCCAACGTGCGCGGTGCCATCCTGGACGGCGCGGTGATGGTGGAGGTCGACCTGCGCGACGGCAGCGTCGCCAACCGCAGCGCGTCCGGCGAGCTGAAGGTGGTCGGCTTCGAACCGGGGCCGGCGGACATGGCCTCGGCCAAGTTGACCAACGCCGACATGGCGCGGGCCAAGCTGTCGGGCAGTTTCGCGCGGGCGGCCGACTTCACCAACTCCCGCCTGTCGGGGGCGCGGCTCCAGCGCACCGACCTGCGCGACTGCAACTTTTCCGGCGCCGACCTCCAGGGGGCGGACCTGAACGGCGCCGACCTGCGCGGCGCCATTCTGGACGGCGCCAAGGTGTCGGAGCTGGACCTCGTCACCTCCATCCGCACCGACGAGGAGGCCGCCGTCGCCGCCCAGGCGCCGCAGCCCCTGTCCGAGCCGGACGAGGACCCGGCGGCGGAGCCCGCCCGCCCGGCCATGGCGGCGGCGGACATCGAGGCTCTGCTGCACCAGCATCTGCTGTGGCTCGGCACCAGCGGCCAGCAGGGACGCCAGCTCGACCTGACCGGCCTGAACCTGGACGGGGTGGACCTGTCGGGCAAGGTGCTGACGCTCGCCAAGGGTTCGGGCGTGCGTCTGCGCCACGCCCGGCTGAACGGCGCGCAGCTCCAGGCGGCCCAGTTCGACGGGGCCGACCTGCGCTCCGCCGACCTGCGCGGCGCCGACCTGCGCGGCGCGAAGCTCGACCGCGCGATCCTCATCGACGGCTGCCTGGACGGGGCCAATCTCGGGATGCTGCTGATCAGCGCCGGGGCCAAGATGATGCGGGCCTCGCTGGTGCGCGCCCGCATGGCCGGCGCCTCGCTCAGCGCCACCAACATGAAGGGCTGCGACCTGACTTTGGCCGATCTGACCGGCTGCGACCGCAGCGGCGCGATCTTCGACGAGGCCATCCTGGACGGCGCCCGGCTGGGCAGCGCGTAAGGGTTCGGAGCCGATCCACCGCAAAGAAAAAGCCCCTCCCCGGCGGACCGGGAAGGGGCTTTTTTTCCGTGCTGCGACCGGCGTGGGGCTAGGTCGCTCCCTGGGGGGCGATCTGGCCTCCGGGGGCGACGCCCGGCTGACCGGTGACCGGCTCCGTCGCGTGGTGGGCGATGGCCGCCGGCGCCGACTCCGGGCTCATCAGCGACATGCTGACGGTCGGGGTCTTCCATTCCAGGCTGTCGAAGGCGCCGCAATGGCCGCACAGGCCGCCCCAGCTCGGGCTGACCGCGTTGCAGGCGGTGCAGGTCCAAGCCGCGTCCGCCGGGGCGTTCGCCGCCTGGGCCAGCCAGGCGCGCGCCGCCTCCTCGTCCTGCCGCTCCGCCCGCTCCAGCTCGGCCAGGAGCTGGAAGACGCGGCGGGACGGCCGCATCTCCAGCGCCTTGGTCAGATGGGCGCGGGCCTCGCCCCACAGCTGGGCGTCGAGGGCGGCGCGGGCCACGGCGAGCAGCGACTCGACGTCGTTGGGGGCGTGGTTGCGCAGCTTCTCGAACATCTTGACCCGGGTCATCGGGTCGTAGCTGGAGACCACCTCGCGGTAGGCCGAGGTCAGGTCCGGGTGCGGGTTGACGCGCCAGCAGCGCTCGAGGGTCTTGGCGGCGTTCTTGTGCTTGCCGATGGCCATCTGCAGCCGGGCCGCGCGGGCCGCCGCCGGGACGAAGCCGGACAGCAGGTCGTGCGCCGCCTGGGCGTGCGAGAGGGCCGAATCGGACCGGCCGCGGCGCTCCGCCTCGAAGCTGCGCTCCAGAAGCAGGGTGGCGCGGTGGCGGCGGCCGTCGTCGGGGTTGATGGCGCCGGCCTGGACGGCCTGCTGCAGCGTGCCTTCCGCCGCCGCCCATTCGCCCGAACGGGCTTCCAGGTCGTACAGCGTGCCGAGCAGCCAGGGCGTGTTGGGCTGGAGCGACTGGGCGCGGCGGGCGAGCTGCAGCGCCTCCACCCGGTCGCCGGCCTTCAGCGACTGCGTCAGCAGGCCGCGCAGCCCGAGGAAGGCGGTCTCCGGCCGGTCGAGCATGGCGGTGAAGTATTCCTTCGCCGCGCGGTCGTCGCCCTGGAGCTGGGCGGCCTGGGCCGACAGCAGCATGGTCAGCGGCGGCTCGTTCAGCAGACCGTCGGCCTTGCGGGCCATCTTGCGGGCGGTCGTGGCGTCGCCGGCGGCGACGGCGACCATGCCGCGGGTCAGCGCCTGATAGCCGCGCTCGCGCCGGCGCGACCGGCGGTAGCGGCCGAAGTTGCGCGGCGCACCCAGGATGGCGCGGGCCAGCCGGTAGAGGACGATGCCCGCCGCCAGGGCCGCCACGCCGATCAGGATGGCGATGCCGATGCCGGTCTCGACGACGTAGCCCTGCCAGTTGATGGCGAGGGTTCCGGGGTGGTTGGCCAGCCAGACCGCGATCGCGACGACGATGGCGACCTTGATGATGAACCAGATGGCGCGTGTCATTGGGCCGCTCCCTTGACCCCGGCGGACTGCGACAGCAGGCCGATGGCGCGGTTGGTGAGCTGCTGGCCGGCCTCGTTGGCGGCCAGACGGGCCTTGGCGTCGGCGATCCACGGGGCGGCGACCTGCGCCGCCGGACCCTTCAGGGCGCCCAGTTCCTTGACCGCGCCGCCGAGGTTGCCGGCCTGCAGGGCGGCTTCGGCGCGGGCGACCACCGCCGAGGCGCCGTCGCCGACCGCGTCGCCGCCCGAGCGGCGGACGGTGACCAGCGTGGCGATCTTGCCGGTGACCTGCTCGACCCAGTCGTTGCCCTCGCCCTGGTTGTCGGCGCGCACGATGTCGGAGGCCATGGCGGAGAAGCGGTCGGTGAGCTGCGGCTGCGTCGGCACGCCCTTGGCGGCGTAGCCGGCCACGGCCTCCAGCGGCTGCGTCACCTGGGCGTCGCCCGACGCCACGGCGCGGACGGCCTGGAGTTCCTGCTGGAAGGGCTGCCCGGCGGCCAGGGCGGAGCGGAGCTGCCCGGCGGCGAGCACCAGCGCCTGGGCGGCGGCGGCGGCGTCGCGGCGGGTTTCCACCGCCTGGTTGACGGCGGCCAGCTCCTGCTTCAGCGCGTCCACCTCCTGGCGGATCTGCCCGGCGGCCTGGGCCTCGTTGCCCACCGCGTCGACGCGCTGCCGGATCTGGCCGAGCTGCTCGGTCAGCTGGGCGACGCGCGGGTCGGGCTCGGCCGGAGCGGCATCGGCGGCGGCCTGCGGGCGCTGCTCGAGCTGCTGGATGCGGGCGGCGAGCTGGCCGACGGCGTTGTCCAGCGTCTGCTGGTCGATGCCGGCGGCGGCGTTGCCCTCGGCCGGGGCGGCGGGGCGCTGCTCCAGCTTGGCGAGGCGCTCGGACAGCTGCTGGACCTGGTTGCGCAGGGCCGGGTCGGGCTGCGGCGCGGGCGCCGCGGCGGACGGGGCGGCGGGGCCGCCGGCGGTGGGCCAGCCGGGGACGCGCGGGCCCCACCAGGGCTGCGACAGGGCGGCGGCGCCGACCAGCAGGGCGATCAGCGACACGGCGGTGGCGAAGCCGGCCCCGGACTTGCGCTCCTCGCGCGGCGCCTCGATGCGCGGCGGCTCGTAGGAGGAGGCGGTGTAGGCGGGGGCGGGGGGCTCCACCGGCGGCGGCGTCTCGCTCTTGATCGCGTCGGACGTGAAGGGACCGGACTTGATGGAATCGGATGCGACCGGGTCGGCCTTGGCCTCCTCGATCCGGGTCTCCTCGACCTTGATCTCTTCGGAGCGGATCTCCTCGCCCTTGATCGTGTCGGCCTTCCCGTCGCCGCCGGGCAGCGTGTCGGCGGCGCCCGGCAGGGTGGAGGGCGACAGGGTGTCCGCGGCGGGCGGCAGGGTGGAGGGCGGCAGGTCCGTGGCCGGCACCGGGCCACCGCCCGGCAGCGTGTCGGCGCCCGGCAGGGTGTTCTCGGCCTTGGCGGGCTCGGTCTTGAACGGATCGGCGGCCCCGGGGAGGGAGACGGCCGGCGGAACGACGGCGGCGTCCGGCGGCAGCGGCATCACCGAGCCGGCGGCGTCGGGAGCGTTGCGGTCCTCGCTCGGCGTGGCGGCTTCCAGGTCGGCTTCGCTCAGCTTGATGCGGTGCTTGGCGGCGGAGGCGCGGAGGTCGGCGTGGCGGGCCAGCGGAATGGCGCCGCGCTTCTTCCAGCCCTGCACCGTGGTGACCGGGATGTCCAGCTTGTGGGCCATGGGGCGGATGCCGCCGAAGCGTTCGATGATGCGTTCGACGGCGGGGCCGCCGGCCACCTGATTCTGATCGGGCGTCTGGTTCTGGTCGGACGGCGTGTGGCCGTTCGGGTCAGCCTCGTGTTCGGAGCCTGGGCGAGAGGTCATTGGGTGCCTTCTGGTCGCAGTTGTTCTCAACGAACGCCACACAAACCCCCAAGCGGATGCGCTCAAGCCCGGCCCGTGCCGCCGGATGGTTCCGGCAGCAGGCCGAGCAGCGAGTCCTGCTCCGGCCGTGGCGCCACCCGTACGTTCTGCCACGGTGTCACTCCCAGCTCACCGTACGCGCGGGCGGCCTCCGCGACCGCGGGGCTGAGGCAGAGCGCGTCCACTGTACGACAGCGGTCGATGAGCCCGGCCTCGGCGACAAGCCTAACAAACGAACGGGCGGTACGGGGAGAGAAAAACAACACGGCGTCCAGTGTTCCCGTACGCAACTGCGCCGCCGTGCCGTCCGACAGCCGCGCGCTTGGAACGGCGTCGTACAGCGTTTCCCGCAGGATGGAAAATCCGGACTCGCCCAGCATGGCCGACAGGTCGCCGGCGAGCTTGGTTCCTGCGACATGAAGTAGCGGACCCGCCGCCGCGCTGCAGCGCCGGCGCACCAGATCGGCCAGCGCGTACACGTCGCCGGACGCGCTTTCGACCTGTGTGAAACCCGCCTCCCGGGCGGCGGTCGCGGTGGCGTCGCCGACCGCATAGACCGGACGGTCGCGCCGGCTCGTACGTCTGGTGTAGCCGCGTACGCCGTTTGCGCTGGTGAAGATGAGGGCCTGTACGTTCGCGACGTCCGGCTCCGGCCCCTCCAGCCAGCGGATCGCCAGCATCGGTTCCACCGACACGGCGAATCCGAGCGCGCGCAGACGGGCCGCCAGCGGCTCGGAATCCTCCGCCGGACGGGTGACCAGGATGCGGGGTCCCGCCATGGCGACCGCGCCTCAGCTCTTGAAGAAGTCGGGGGGCAGGACCGCCTTGATCTCCGCCCCGGCGTCGGCGCCGATCGCCGCGGCGTCGGCGGCGCTGCCGCTGCGCTCGGCCCGGAAGACCTGCCGCCCGTCGTTGGACAGCACCTTGGCCTTCAGGTGCAGCCGGTCGCCGTCCAGCGTGGCCAGCCCGGCGATGGGGGTGCGGCAGGAGCCGTCGAGCATGGCGAGCAGCGCGCGCTCCGCGGTCACGCGGGCCGTGGTGGCGGCGCAGTTCAGCGGGGCCAGCAGGGCGCGGGTGGCGTCGTCGGCGCTGCGGATTTCGATGCCGATGGCGCCCTGGGCGACGGCGGGCAGCATCTCCTCATGCTCCAGCACGGCGGTGATGCGGTCGGTCAGGCCGAGACGGCGCAGCCCGGCGAGCGCCAGCAGGGTGGCGTCCACCACCCCGGCCTCCAGCTTGGCGAGGCGGCTCTGCACGTTGCCGCGGAAGGGCACGACGGTCAGGTCGGGCCGCCGCTCCAGGATCTGGGCCTGACGGCGCAAGCCCGCGGTGCCGACGACGGAGCCGGCGGGCAGCGTGTCCACCGTGTGGCCGCCGCGCGAGAAGAAGGCGTCGCGCGTGTCCTCGCGCGGCAGGAGCGTGGAAATCTCCAGCCCGTCCGGCATCCAGGTCGGCACGTCCTTCATCGAATGGACGGCGAGGTCGGCGCGGCCCTCGAGCAGCGCGTCCTCCAGTTCCTTGGTGAACAGGCCCTTGCCGCCGGCCTCGGCCAGCGTGCGGTCCAGGATGCGGTCGCCGGTCGTCTTGAAGACGACGATCTCAATGGCGCCGGGGGCGGCCAGATGCGGGTGCGCCGCGATCAGCCGGTCGCGGGTCTCGTGGGCCTGCGCCAGCGCCAGCGGGCTGCCGCGCGTGCCGATGCGGAGCGGTTGGGTCATGGGGGCAGTGTTCTAGGCGATCCACCGCGGTTTGCAAGCCCTGGTGACGGGCATGCTACTCTTTGGTGAAAGACTTTGCCGCGCATCTCACGGCGCGCATCTCATCGCGCGCGCCGCGCCGTGACCACCATGCGGCGGCTGTCGACCGTCCAGGGTGCGTCCTCGAAATCGCCGGCCAGCCGTTCCACGGCGAATCCGGCGGTCTCCAGCATCAGCTCCAGCTCGTAGCGGAAGATCATCCGCCAGATGAAACCGTATTCGGTCACCGCGATCCTGCCGTCCGACAGCAGCTCGTCGTACCAGCCGTGGATGCGCTGGCACTGCCGCTCGTCCAGCCGGGTGGCCAGGCTGTTGCGGATGTAGCAATTGCCGCTGTGCGGGTTGCGCCGCGGCTCCGACGGGCTGGGCTTCGTCTCGGCGTCCATTGGCATGGTCAGCGGATTCATCACGTCCAGCGCCAGCGCGCCGCCCGGCGCCAGATGGGCGGCGGCGGCGGCCAGCACGCGGCGCTCCGCCGTCAGGTCGGGGATCAGCATCAGCAGGTTGAAGGGGAGGGCGGCCAGCCGGAAATCCCGCACCGGCAGGTCGAGCGCCGCGGCGTCCTGCCGCACCACATGGACGCGCTCCCGCACCTCCGGCGCCTCGCGCGCCAGCTTGGCGCGGAGCTGGTCGAGCATGGCGGCGGAGACGTCCACCGCCCACACCGTGTGCCCGGCGCGGGCCAGCGGGATGGTCAGGCGGCCGGTGCCGCAGCCGATCTCCAGAACCGGGCCGCCGGACTCCGCCGCGCGCTCCTTGTAGAAGGGCACGTCGCCGAGGATGCCGAGGCGGGCCAGAGTGGCCGCGTGCTCGGCCCGCGGCTCGCCGATCTCCAGCGACGGGTAATCGCCGTCGTAATAGACGATGCTGGCGTCGTCGTCGGGGACATCCTTGTTCATGGGCGCCTGGACAGCCTTAAAAATCCGGGCCAAGACCCTATACCAGAGCGGTGGAGACGGCTAGTTTGACGGCCATCATGATCGTTCTTGGAATCGAAACGAGCTGCGACGAGACGGCGGCGGCCATCGTGACCGACGCGCGGGAGATCCGCGCCGACGTGGTGCTGTCGCAGCTGGACGACCACACGCCCTACGGCGGGGTGGTGCCGGAAATCGCCGCGCGCGCCCATCTGGAGCATCTGGACGGGCTGATCCGCCGCGCCATGGCGGAGTCCGGGCTGGGCTTCGCCGACCTCGACGCCGTAGCGGCGACCGGCGGGCCGGGACTGATCGGCGGGGTGATCGTCGGGGTGATGACCGCCAAGGCCATCGCCGCGGCGCGCGGGCTGCCCTTCGTCGCGGTGAACCATCTGGAAGGCCACGCGCTGACCGCCCGGCTGACCGACGACGTGCCCTTCCCCTACCTGCTGCTGCTGGTGTCCGGCGGGCATTGCCAGCTCCTGGTGGTGGAGGGGGTGGGGCGATACCGGCGGCTCGGCACCACCATCGACGACGCGGTGGGCGAGGCGTTCGACAAGACGGCCAAGCTGCTCGGCCTCGGCTATCCCGGCGGGCCGCTGCTGGAAAAGGCGGCGGCGCTGGCGACCAACCCAGGCCGCTTCGACCTGCCGCGCCCGATGGTCGGGCGTCCCGGCTGCGATTTCTCCTTCTCCGGCCTGAAGACCGCGGTGCGGCGCCACGTCGAGGAGCTGGGGACACCCCTGTCGGCCGCGGACCAGGCCGACCTCGCCGCCGCCTTCCAGACCACGGTGGCCGAGGTGATGGCCGACCGCTGCGCCCGCGCCATGCGCCAGTTCAAGGAGATGCACCCGCAGGGCGGTGCGCTGGTGGTGGCCGGCGGCGTGGCGGCCAACAAGACGCTGCGCGCCCGCCTGCAAAGGCTGGCCGACCGCGAGGGCATGCCCTTCGTGGCGCCGCCGCTGCAGCTGTGCACCGACAACGCGGCGATGATCGCCTGGGCGGGGATCGAGCGCTTGCGGCTGGGCCAGAGCGATCCGCTGGACTTCGCGCCGCGCCCGCGCTGGCCGCTCGACCCCAGCGCGAAGCCGGCCATCGGCAAGGCCGGGGTCGGCTCCGGCGTGAAGGCGTGAGGATGATGCCGCCGTGACCCTGACCTTCCGCACGGCCGGGCGCGACGACGTCCCGGCGATCATCCGTCTGACCGCCGACGACGCCCTGTCCACGGCCGGCGACGTCTATGCTGAGCCGCTCGACCCGCTCTATTGGAACGCCTTCGACCGCATGGCGGCCCAGCCGGGCAACTCCATCGTGCTGGCGGAGTTGGACGGGCGGATCGTCGGCTGCTTCCAGTTCACCGTAACCCACGGGCTGGTCCGCCGGGGTGCGGCGCGGGCGACGGTGGAGGCGGTGAAGGTGGACAGCGCGGTGCGCGGCCAGGGCATCGGCAGCGCCATGATGCGGCACGCCATCGCGCTGGCCCGCGCCGAGGGCTGCGCGATGGTGCAGCTGACCAGCCAGACCCGGCGCACCGACGCCCACCGCTTCTACGAGCGGCTGGGCTTCCGGGCCAGCCATGTCGGGATGAAGCTCATGCTGACGCCGGAGGCGTGACCGTCCGGCTTGCGGACCGGGAACGCTCCGCCTAAACAGGCGGGCAATTCCTTCAGGACAGTCTTGAAAATCGGGCTTGAAAATCGGGGGGCATCCATGGCGGCAACGGACTTCCGGCGCATCGGCGTGATCGGCGGCGGGGCCTGGGGCACGGCGCTGGCCCTGGCCGCCCTGCGCGCCGGACGGGAGGCCCTGCTGTGGGCGCGCGAGCCGGCCGTGGTCGAGTCGGTCAACGCCGCGCGGGAGAACCGTGACTATCTGCCGGGCGTGGCCTTGCCCGCCGAGCTGCGCGCGACCGGCGACCTGGCCGAAGCCGCCGCCTGCGACGCCATCCTGCTCGTCACCCCGGCCCAGCATCTGCGCAGCGCCTGCGCCGGCCTTGCCGCCCATCTGCGGCCGGGCACCCCGCTGGTCATCTGCGCCAAGGGGATCGAGCTGGACAGCCACGCCCTGATGAGCGAGGCCGCGGCCGCCGCGCTGCCGGCGGGGACGCCGCTGGCCGTGCTGTCCGGTCCGACCTTCGCGGCGGAGGTGGCGCGCGGCCTGCCGACCGCGGTGACGCTGGCCTGCGCCGACGCCGCGCTGGGCGGCCGGCTGGTCGAGGCGCTGGGCAGCCGCACCTTCCGCCCCTACCTGTCGGACGACGTGGTCGGCTCGCAGATCGGCGGGGCGGTGAAGAACGTGCTGGCCATCGCCTGCGGCGTGGTGGAGGGCCGCAGGCTGGGCGACAACGCGCGGGCGGCGCTGATCACCCGCGGGCTGGCGGAGATCACCCGGCTGGCCCTGGCGCTCGGCGGCCGGCCGGAGACGCTGATGGGGCTGTCCGGGCTGGGCGACCTGACGCTGACCTGCTCCAGCCTGCAATCGCGCAACATGTCGCTGGGCGCCGCCCTCGGCGCCGGCCGGACGCTGGCCGAGGTGCTGGCGGAGCGCCGCTCCGTCGCCGAGGGCGTCTACACCGCCGCCGCGGTGGTCGGGCTGGCCGGGAGGAAAGGCGTGGACATGCCGCTGTGCGCCGCCGTGGACGCGATCCTGAACCGCGGCGCCGGGCTGGACGCGACGATCGACGGGCTGCTGTCGCGGCCCTTCCGCGGAGAGGGACGCTGAGGGGCGGAGAGGCCCCGCCAGCACAGAAAGGCCGTCACGAAGAGGTTCGGCACCTTCCGCGGCGGCCGCGGCTGCGCTAGGCTCCCGCCCGACCGAACGGAAGGGGTTTCCCAATGCTCTACATGTTCCATTGCACCGACAAGGCCGGCGCCGCCCAGGTGCGGGCCGACAACCGCCCCGCCCATCTGGCCTATCTGGAAGCGCACGCCGACCGCCTGTTCGCCGCCGGCCCGCTGCTGTCCGACGACGGCCAGGGCATGGCCGGCAGCCTGCTGATCGTGGAGTGCGCTGACGAGGCCGACGCCAAGGCGTTCGCCGCCAACGACCCCTACGCCCAGGCCGGGCTGTTCGAGAGCGTGGAGATCCGGGCGTGGCGCCGGGTCTACCCGAAGTCCTGACCGGGGGCGGACGGCGATGGCCCGCTGGCTTCTGAAGTCGGAGCCCTTCAAATATTCGTGGGAGCGCATGGTCGCCGACGGCACCACCCATTGGGACGGCGTGCGCAACCATCAGGCGTCGAACAACCTGAAGGCCATGAAGGTCGGCGACCGCGCCTTCTTCTACCACTCGAACGAGGGGCTGGAGGTGGTCGGCGTCGTCGAGATCGCGCGAGAATACTACCCGGACCCGAGCGACGAGGCGGGGCGCTTCGGCATGGTCGACGTGCGGGCGCTGCTGCCCGTGAAGACGCCGGTCACGCTGAAGACGATGAAGGCCGACCCGCTGCTCCAGGGCATGGCCCTGGTCAAGCAATCCCGCCTGTCGGTCTGCCCGGTGACGGACGCCGAATGGGCGCACGTCTGCGCGCTGGCCGGGATCGAGGCGTGACGGTTCTTCGGAACTGGTGAGAAAGCGGCCGTCCGCGGCGGCGGATCAGTCCGCCGGTTCGCAGATGGCCGCCTGGAAATCCTGCGTGGCCTGAAGCATCCGGCGGGCCAGCGCCTGCATCTCCGCCGCGGCCCCGGCGAAGCCGGTCTCCGTTCCGAAGGGTGCCAGGGCGGCCGAGCCGGAGGTTTCCAGTTCGGCCATCGAGGCCGTGCGCAGGGCGGCGTCGATCACCATCAGGCTGGTGCGGCTTCCCATCTCCGACAGGCGCCCGGCCAGCTCGATGCCCTGCCCGGTGGTGCCGTCTCCGGTGGTGCCGTCCGCGTTGGTCGTGCTGGCCATGCCGGTGCCCTGCTGTTGGGGGAACGCCATGCACGCTAACGATGCGCCGGTTAAGGCCGGGTTAAGCGGCCCCCCGGAGGGCGTCATCATGCTTTCGTATTATGCGCGACAAATAGTCGCGCGGTCGCGCCGGCCTGGATGCTGGTGAAGTCAAAAGAACGGGCGGTGCGCTGCAACAAAGTGGGGCCGAAAGCCCCGATGGAGGAGGCGGACAATCAGCCGTTCTGCTTGTGGTGACGGGAACTTGTGTGGATAATGTCCCGCAACAGGAGCGGTCGGAAGCCGCTCCCCAACAGCCCTTCAGGGCGTAACCAGAAGCACTACGGGGGAATCGCGAGCCAATGTCCGACAATTCGTTTTTTCCTGTTAAGCCGGAAATCGCCAAGACCGCTTACGTGGACGAAGCCGCCTACGCCCGCCTGTACGAGCAATCGATCAACGATCCGGAAGCCTTCTGGGGTGAGCAGGGCAAGCGCATCGACTGGATCAAGCCCTACAGCAAGGTGAAGGACGTCAGCTACACCGGCGACGTCCACATCAAGTGGTTCTACGACGGCACGCTGAACGTCTCCGCCAACTGCGTCGACCGCCACCTCGCGACGCGCGGCGACCAGACCGCCATCATCTTCGAAGGCGACGATCCGGGCGTTTCCAGGCACATCACCTACAAGGAACTGCACGAGCAGGTCTGCCGCCTCGCCAACGTTCTGAAGAAGAACGGCGTCAAGAAGGGCGACCGCGTCACCATCTACCTGCCGATGATCCCCGAGGCCGCCTACGCCATGCTGGCCTGCGCGCGCGTCGGCGCCATCCATTCCATCGTGTTCGGCGGCTTCTCGCCGGACAGCCTGAAGGACCGCATCGTCGACTGCGACAGCCACTTTGTCATCACCTCCGACGAAGGCCTGCGCGGCGGCCGCAAGGTTCCGCTGAAGGCGAACGCCGACAAGGCCGTCGCCGGGGCGCCCGGCGTCCGTCACGTCCTGGTCGTCAAGCACACCGGCGGCGACGTCGCCTGGACCGAGGGCCGCGACCTCTGGTACCACGAGGAGATCGCGTCGGTCTCCGCCGACTGCCCGCCGGAGGAGATGAGCGCGGAGGACCCGCTGTTCATCCTCTACACCTCGGGCTCGACCGGCAAGCCGAAGGGCGTGCTGCACACCACCGGCGGCTATCTCGTCTACGCGTCGATGACCCACCAGTACGTCTTCGACTACAAGGACGGCGAGGTCTATTGGTGCACCGCCGACGTGGGCTGGGTCACCGGCCACAGCTACATCGTCTACGGCCCGCTGGCCAACGGCGCCACCACGCTGATGTTCGAAGGCGTCCCGACCTATCCGGACATCTCCCGCTTCTGGCAGGTGGTGGACAAGCACAAGGTCAACATCTTCTACACCGCCCCGACCGCCATCCGCTCGCTGATGCGCGAGGGTGAGGGTCCGGTGAAGAAGACCTCCCGGTCCTCGCTGCGCATCCTGGGGTCGGTGGGCGAGCCGATCAACCCGGAAGCCTGGCTGTGGTACTACAACGTGGTCGGCGAGGGCCGTTGCCCGATCGTCGACACCTGGTGGCAGACCGAGACCGGCGGCATCCTGATCACCCCGCTGCCGGGCGCCATCGGCCAGAAGCCGGGCTCGGCGACCAAGCCCTTCTTCGGCGTCAAGCCGGTCGTCGTGGACAACGACGGCAAGGAGCTGGAGGGCGAGACGGAAGGCAACCTCTGCATCGCCGACAGCTGGCCGGGCCAGATGCGCACGGTGTTCGGCGATCACGAGCGCTTCGTCCAGACCTACTTCTCGACCTTCGCGGGCTACTACTTCACCGGTGACGGCTGCCGCCGCGACGCGGACGGCTACTACTGGATCACCGGCCGCGTGGACGACGTGATCAACGTGTCCGGCCACCGCATGGGCACAGCGGAAGTGGAGAGCGCGCTGGTCGCCCACCCGAAGGTGGCCGAGGCCGCGGTCGTCGGCTACCCGCACGACCTCAAGGGCCAGGGCATCTACGCCTACGTCACGCTCAACGCCGGCGAGACCCCGTCGGAGGAGCTGCGCAAGGAACTGGTGGCCTGGGTGCGCAAGGAGATCGGCCCGATCGCCTCGCCGGACCTGATCCAGTGGTCGCCGGGCCTGCCGAAGACCCGTTCGGGCAAGATCATGCGCCGCATCCTGCGCAAGATCGCCGCGAACGAGCACGACAGCCTGGGCGACACCTCGACGCTGGCCGATCCGACCGTCGTGACCGACCTGATCGAGAACCGCATGAACAACGCCTGATCGCGGCGTTCATCGGGGTTTGTCTGCGGACCGGGGGCCTTCGCGGCCCCCGGTTTCGTTTTTATCGGCCGTTATTTGGGAGCGGTGTCCGATCCGTCGGAGGCGCCGCTGCCGGACTGGTTCTTGACGGCTTCGGCGGTGCCGGGCTTCAGGCCGGACTCGCCGCTCGCCGCGTCGGGGACGGCGCCGATGCGCCCCTGCGCGCGGGTTTCCGCGGCGTTCTTCTGCTTGTCGGTGCGGCGCTCGCCCAGCGTCGGGTCCTGGGCGCCGGTCGATTCCATCCAGGCTTCGCCCTGGGACGGCGGGGCGGCGCCGAGACCGCCCTCCATCGTCTTGGCGTCCTGCGCCACGGCGGCACCGGTCAGGGCGAGGCTGGCGGCCAGCAAGGCGATGGCGCCGGGGACGTAAGACGAGGCCTGGGTCGTCATGGTTCGCTCTCCTCCTTGGTGGGAGGGGCAACAGCGGAGCGAGACGGCGGGTTCCCAAATCATCCTTTGGTGGAGCCGGGTTAGCCCATGCCCGTCCCGTCGCACCAGGGCTGGCGCCGTTCGCCGTGGTAGGGGCGGGCGAGTCCCGCCGCGATCAGCGCGGCCGACAGATCGTCACCCCCGCCGGTCAGCACGCGGGCGCGCACCCGTCCGCCATACTTGTCGGGCTGGATGTCGAGCAGCCGCACCGGGGCGGCCCCGATCAGGCGGCGCGCGTGGTCGCGGGCGGTCTCGGCCAGTTCCCGCTCGTGGGGGCAGCGGGCGCGCATCTCCGGCGCGTCCAGCCCGTCCACCCGGACGTGGGTTTCCACCACCTGACCCAGCCAGATGGTGGCGCGCACCAGCAGCGTGTCGCCGTCCAGAACCTCCAGCACCTCCGCCGGGATCGGGCCGGGCAGAGCGGCGGGAGGCGCGGCCCGGACGGTGCCGGACAGCGCCAGGCACAGAAGGGCGAGCCATAGGCCGGTCCGCATCCCGGCGGAGCGGCGCGGGCATGGGCGGGCGGGCCTGAACGATCCCATGGCGCGAACTCCCCGGGCACCGGTTCGCGAGTGGGGCGAACCGGGCACAGAGTAGCGCGCGAACCAGATCGCATCAAGCACAACCTAGGCATTGTGTCCTGAATGCGTATGTATTCACTTCATGAGCGGAAACGCGAAGGTAAGTCGTCCTAGAAGTGTCGGCTTAGAAGTCGGAGCAGCGACCCTTGAACTCCCAATCGCCGAAGCGGGTCGGCTCCGGTCCCTGCGGACCGCCGATTTCGCCGGGCATCTGCTCGGGTCCCTTGGCGCCGGTCCCGGCGGTCGTTTCGGCGGTCGTTTCGGCGTCGGGCTTCGCGGCGTCCTGCGGTGCCGGGCCGGTGGTCTTCGTCTCGGTCATGGCCGTCCTCTGGGGTCGGGTGCGGTGCTTGGCCATCTTGAACGATGCCTTCCGCCAAGCCCATATCACCAGACAAGCCCGGCGGAAAGCCCCGCCGGGGCCGTCCTGTCCAACCAACAGCGAAACCGTCCAGAAGATCGCCCGGAACATCGCCAAGAGAACATCACCATGACCAGCTATGTGAAGACCACCATCCTCCTCGCTGGCCTGACCGCCCTGTTCATGGGCATCGGCTATCTGATCGGCGGCAAGGGCGGCATGATGATCGCCTTCGTCATGGCGCTGGGCATGAACCTGTTCAGCTACTGGAATTCCGGCGACATGGTGCTGTCCATGTACGGCGCGCGGGAGGTCGACGCCTACACCGCCCCCGAATATTACGGCATCGTCCAGCAGCTGGCCGAGCGCGCCGGCCTGCCGATGCCGCGCGTCTACATCATGGAGAACGACCAGCCCAACGCCTTCGCCACCGGCCGCAACCCGGAGAACGCCGCGGTCGCCGCCACCACCGGCCTGCTGCGCCTGCTCAGCCCGGAGGAGATCGCCGGCGTCATGGCGCATGAGCTGGCCCATGTGAAGAACCGCGACACGCTGATCATGACGATCACCGCGACCATCGCTGGCGCCATCTCCATGCTCGCCAACTTCGGCATGTTCTTCGGCGCGTCGCAGGGCAACAGCCAGAACGGGCAGGGCGGCAACCCGCTCGGCCTGATCGGCGGCATCCTGATCGCCGTCCTGGCCCCCTTCGCCGCGATGATCGTGCAGATGGCGATCAGCCGCACCCGCGAGTACGAGGCCGACCGCATCGGCGCGGAGATCTGCGGGCGCCCGCTGTGGCTGGCCGACGCGCTGACCCGCATCCACAACTACGCCCACCAGATCCCGAACTACGCGGCGGAGTCCAACCCGGCCACGGCGCATCTGTTCATCGCCAACCCGCTGCACGGGCGCAGCCTCGACAGCCTGTTCTCCACCCACCCGAACATGGAGGAGCGGGTGCGCCGCCTGCGCGGCATGGCTGGCCCCTCCTTCATGCCGCGCAGCCCCTGGGGGTGAGCGAAGGCGGTTCGCGGTTGCGTGGCGAAGGGCGTAAGACTACTTTCCCTCGGCTTGCCGATTGTGGGGCGATCAGGGGGAACCGCATGTCCGACGTCACGAAATACCGCCTCGTCACCCGGTCCGACTTCGACGGGCTGGTCTGCGCCGTGCTCCTGAAGGAGCTTGGCATCCTCGACGAGATCAAGTTCGTGCATCCCAAGGACATGCAGGACGGCAAGGTCGAGATCTCCGACCGCGACATCACCACCAACCTGCCCTATGTGCCCGGCGTCCATCTCGCCTTCGACCATCACCTGTCGGAGACGATCCGCGTCGGCAAGCGCGACAACCACATCATCGAGGCCGACGCCCCCTCCGCCGCCCGCGTCGTCTACAACTACTACGGCGGCAAGGAGCGCTTCCCGACCATCTCCGACGCGATGATGGCCGCGGTCGATCAGGCCGACTCCGCCCAGTACGGCATCGAGGACATCCTGAAGCCGCAGGGCTGGACCCTGCTGAATTTCATCATGGACGCGCGCACCGGCCTCGGCCGCTTCCGTGACTTCCGGATCTCCAACTACCAGCTCATGATGGAGCTGATCGACTGCTGCCGGAATCACGGCATCGACGAGATCCTCGCCCTGCCCGACGTGAAGGAGCGGGTGGACCTCTACACCGAGCATGAGGCGAAGTTCTCCGACCAGCTCGCCCGCTGCAGCACGATCCGCGGCAACGTCGTGGTCATCGACCTGCGGCGGGAGGAGACCATCTACGCCGGCAACCGCTTCATGATCTACGCGATGTACCCGGAATCGAACGTGTCGATCCACGTCCTGTGGGGGCTGAAGCAGCAGAACACGGTGCTGGCCTGCGGCAAGTCGATCATCAACCGCAGCTCCAAGACCAACATCGGCCCGCTCATGCTGGAATACGGCGGCGGCGGGCACGAGGCGGCGGGCACCTGCCAGGTGGACAACGACAAGGCCGAAGCGGTGCTGGAGGAGATCGTCGGGCGCATGCGCGCCGACGGCTGACGGGAATCGTGCCGGACCTGTTCCTCGACAAGACCCTGCTGTTCGACGCGGGGTGGCTGACCGTTTCGGCCGCCACCAGCCGGGATGACGTGCTCCTCCGGATCGCCGAAGCCGAACGCCGCGCCGAGGCGGCGCTGGAGCAGCTCGCGCAAACGCTGACCCAGGGCATCGCGGCGGCGGAGCGCGACCGGCGCATCGACGCCTTGCTGGCGCTGGAGACGCGCGGCATCCCGGCTTCCCGCACCGCGGCGGACGGGGCGGTGGAGCGCGTCATGATGGAGGTCGGCTTCCGCAAGCGCGACCTGATGCCCCGCTTCCACGAGCTGGCCGAGCATTGCCGTGCCATCCACCGCCGCGCCCTGGCGATGGCGCGGGACGCCCGCTGGGCGCTGATGCTGGAGCGCGCCGCCGCCGACCCCGGCGGGCCGTCCAGCCCCATCCAGGGGACGGGGACCCGCTACGTCAAGAGCGACCGCTACGACGCCCGCGCCGCGCGCAGCCTGCCGCCGGACGACCGTGTGCGCGCCGACCGTTTCCTCAAGCGGCTGGGCGAGGACCCGGTGCCGCCGGAGCTGGAGTTGAGCGCGCTGGAGGGGACGGCGCTGTGGGCGATGAAGGCCGGCAACGGCAACCGCTTCATCCTGCGCCGGGGCGAATTGCGCGGCGTCGCCTGCTTCTTCGTCGAGGATGTCGGCCCCTACCCCGACCACGAGGGCGGACGGCGGGGCGTGCTGGCCCGCTGAGAGGGGAGGGAATCCGTTCGGCCCCGCGCTGCGGCTACTCGACACCCGCGGCCCGGCGCGCTACATCCAGCGGCATGTCCGACGCCTCCCTTGCCGCGCGCTCCGCCGCGCTCGACCTGCTGCGCGATGTGCTGCGCAAGTCCATCCCCTTCGACGACGCGTTCGACGCGCATCCGGAGTTGCGCGGGCTCGACCCGCGCGACCGCGGCTTCGTGCGGCTGCTGACCGCCACCGTGCTGCGCCGGCTCGGCCAGATCGACGCGCTGATCCAGGGCAGCCTCGCCAAGCCGGGCCTGCCCAAGGCCACCGTGCACGACATCCTGCGGCTGGGCGCGGCCCAGCTCGTCTTCCTCGGCACGCCCGCCCACGCCGCCGTCGACACGGCGGTGGAGCTGGCCGCGGCCAAGGGGGCGGAGCCCTACAAGGGCCTGATCAACGCCGTCCTGCGCCGAATCGGCCGCGAGGGGGCGGAACTGGCCGCCCAGCAGGACGCCGGGCGCCTGAACACGCCGGACTGGCTGTGGCTGGCCTGGCGGCAGGCCTACGGCATCGGCCGCACCCGCGGCATCGTCGAGGCGCACCTGCACGAGGCGCCGCTGGACATCACCGTCAAGGCCGATCCCGCGGTCTGGGCCGAGCGGCTGGAGGCCAGGCTGCTGCCCACGGGCACGCTGCGCCGCGCCGCCGGCGGCAACCTGACGGAGCTGCCGGGCTTCGCCGAGGGCGCCTGGTGGGTGCAGGACCTCGCCGCCTCGCTGCCGGCCAAGCTGTTCGGCGATCTGGCGGGCAAGCGCGTCTACGACCTGTGCGCCGCCCCCGGCGGCAAGACCGCCCAGCTCGTCGCGCAGGGCGCGCAGGTGACGGCGGTCGACCGTTCCGCCAAGCGGCTGGAGCGGGTGCGGGAGAACCTGACCCGGCTGAACCTCTCGGCGGAGGTGCTGGCCACCGACGCCGCCACCTGGACCCCGGAGCAGCCCGCCGACGCGGTGCTGCTCGACGCTCCCTGCTCGGCCACCGGGGCGATCCGCCGCCATCCCGACATCCTGCGGGTCAAGACGCCGGAGGACATCGCCAAGCTGGCCAAGGCCCAGAGCCGCCTGCTGGCCCACGCCGTCGATCTGGTGAAGCCGGGCGGAACGCTGGTCTACTGCACCTGTTCCATCCAGCCGGAGGAGGGCGAGGCGCAGATCGACCGCATCCTGGCCCGCGACAAGCGGGTCGAGCGGCTGCCCATCACACCGGTTGATCTGGGTGCCGATCCGGGTGGCGGGCATGCGGGGGATGGCAATTTGGCCGAGTTGATCAACGAGCGCGGTGAGGTACGATCCCTGCCGGGCATGCTCGGGGACCTCGGCGGGATCGACGGGTTCTTCGTGGCAAGGCTGCGACGGCTGCACGATTAGGGCACCACCGGCTTGCGGGGGTCGAGGCGAATTTGATACGACAACAGGATGCATCCCCCCGATCGCCCGAATGCCTTCAGCGAAGCGCCGGCCATCGCCTCCCCCTGCCGTGTGACGGGGTGAGCCGATGAGCGCCGGGCGTGGGAAAATGGGCCGCTTGCGGGACGGCGTCGCGCAGATCGCCTTCGGCAACCCGATCTACAAGCTGACCTTGGGCGGCCGCGCGCCGACCGCCCTGTCCGCCGTGCCGCCGGACCCCTGGCCGGGCGACGCCGGGGACGGCTCGGCGATCCTGGCCGGCGTCTTCCGCTTCGGCGGGCAGGCGGCGGCGGCCGACGCCCACGGCGCGCCGAACTGGCGGGCCGGCAGCATCGTCTGGCAGGACGCCCTGCACGGCTTCGACTGGCTGCGCGACCTGCGGGCGGTCGGCGGCGACACGGCGCGGCGGCGCGCCCGCGCGCTGGTGCTGTCCTGGCTGGACCACAACGGGAGCTGGAACGCCCAGACCTGGGCGCCGGAGGTGCTGGGCGCCCGCATCGCCGCCTGGATCGGCCTGCACGACTTCTACTGCGCCTCCGCCGACGACGAGTTCCGCGCCGCGGTCTTCGACAGCCTCGCCCGGCAGGTCAAGCATCTGACCCGCGTGGTGCCCGGCGCGCTGGACGGCAAGGCGCTGGTCACCGCGGCCAAGGGCCTCGTCTATGGCGGCTTCTGCCTGCCGGAGCACGAGCGCGTCGGCCAGGACGCGCTGAAGCTGCTGGAGCGGGAGCTGCCGCGCCAGATCCTGCCGGACGGCGGCCATGTCGAGCGCTGCCCCTCGGTGCAGCTGCGCATCCTGCGCGACCTGATCGACATGCGGTCGGTCTTGCGCACCGCCCGCGCCGATGTGCCGGAGGCGCTGCAGCACGCCATCGACCGCATGACCCCGGCCCTGCGCTTCTTCCGCCACGGCGACGGCGGCCTCGCCCTGTTCAACGGCGGCCGGGAGGAGGACGCGGCGCTGGTCGACACGGTGCTGGCCCAGGCCGACGCCCGCGGGCGCCCGCTGAAGAGCGCGCCGCACACCGGCTTCGAGCGGCTGATCGCCGGGCGCACCATGGTGCTGATGGACACCGGCGTGCCGCCGGTCACCGGGCTGGACGCCACCGCCCACGCCGGCACGCTGTCGCTGGAGATGTCGGTCGGCAAGGAGCGCCTGATCGTCAATTGCGGCGCCCATCCGGTGAAGACCGGCCCCTGGCGCGCCGCCCTGGCCGGAACCGCCGCCCACTCCACCGTCGTGCTGGCCGAGACCAACTCGTCGGAGGTGATGGAGCAGGGCGGGCTGGGCCGCCGCCCTTCCCATGTCGGCTGCGAGCGGCAGGAGAACGACGGGGCGGTGCTGGTCGTCGCCACCCACAACGGCTACAGCCGCAACTTCGGCTATCTGCACCGCCGCCGCGTCTATCTGGCGGAGAACGGCGAGGATCTGCGCGGCGAGGACATGCTGGAGCCGGTGATCGGCGCCACGCCGGAACCGCGGCCCTTCACCATCCGCTTCCACCTGCACCCGGCGGTCCAGGCGACCCTCGTCCAGGGCGGGCAGGTCCAGCTGAAGCTGCCGAGCGGGGCCGCCTGGCGGCTGCGCGCGTCGGGCGCCACGCTGGAGCTGGAGGAGAGCATTTATCTGGGCAGCGGCGACGAACCGCGGCGGACCACCCAGATCGCCGTCTCCGGACATACCGGCCCCGCCATCAAGACGGTGAAATGGGCCTTGCGCCGCGAGCGCAAGGGGGGGTAAACCGCGCCCATCCGCGGCGGACAGGCCGTGGGAACACGGATCGGTGCCTGTTTCGAGAGTCTGTGGAGTGTTCGCCCTGCGACCGTGATCCCCGCCCGGGCGGGGGTGACGAGGCGGGGTGTTTCGCTTTTCCGTCTTTCCGGGTCCCGTCTCCCCAAGCCCCGTCTTCCCATGCCCGGTCCGCCGCAGCCGGTTCCATGACAGCCAGGATGCCCCGATGAGCCCGCCGAACGTCGCCCACTCGCCCGCCCCCGATCTCGTCCGCATCACGCGCGCGCTGATCTCCGTGTCCGACAAGACGGGCCTCGTCGCGCTCGGCCAGGCGCTGGCGGCCAAGGGGGTGGAGATCCTGTCCACCGGCGGCTCCGCCCAGCGGCTGGCCGAGGCCGGCATCCCGGTGAAGGAGGTCTCCGACCACACCGGCTTCCCGGAGATCATGGACGGGCGCGTCAAGACGCTGCACCCGCGCGTGCACGGCGGCATCCTGGCCCGCCGCGACATCCACGCCGAGGCGATGACCACCCACGACATTCCGCCGATCGACCTCGTGGTGGTGAACCTCTATCCGTTCGAGGCGACGGTGTCGAAGGGCGCCGACTACGCCAACTGCGTGGAGAACATCGACATCGGCGGCCCGGCGATGATCCGCGCCGCGGCCAAGAACCACGACTTCGTCACCGTCGTCACCGACCCCGAGGATTACGAGGCGGTTCTGGACGAGCTGGCGACCCATGACGGCGCCGTCACGCTGAAGCTCCGCCGCACCCTGGCCCAGCGCGCCTACGCCCGCACGGCCTCCTACGACGCGGCCATCTCCTCCTGGCTGGCCGGCCAGCTCGGCGAGACCTTCCCGCCGCGCACCACCCTGTCGGGCACGCTCAGCCAGACCCTGCGCTACGGCGAGAACCCGCACCAGCAGGCGGCCTTCTACGTCACCGGCGAGCAGCGTCCGGGTGTGGCGACGGCGATCCAGCTCCAGGGCAAGGAGCTGTCCTACAACAACCTGAACGACACCGACGCCGCCTTCGAGCTGGTCGCCGAGTTCGAGCGCCCGGCCGTCGCCATCATCAAGCACGCCAACCCCTGCGGCGTGGCCGAGGGGACGAACCTGCTCGACGCTTACAAGCAGGCCCTGCTGTGCGACCCGGTCAGCGCCTTCGGCGGCATCATCGCGGTCAACCGCCCGCTGGACGCCGCCACGGCGGAGGAGATCGCCAAGCTGTTCGCCGAGGTGGTGATCGCCCCGGACGCCGACGACGCGGCCCGCGCCCTGCTCGCCACCAAGAAGAACCTGCGCGTCCTGCTGACCAAGGACGTGCCGAACCCGGCCGAGCCGGGGATGATGGTGAAGCAGCTCTCCGGCGGCTTCCTGCTGCAGAACCGCGACAACGGCCGCATCACCCTTGGTGACCTGAAGGTGGTGACCAAGCGCGCCCCGACCGAGCAGGAGCTGGCCGACCTGCTCTTCGCCTTCCGCGTCGCCAAGCATGTGAAGTCGAACGCCATCGTCTACGCGAAGAACGGCGCCACGGTGGGCGTCGGCGCCGGCCAGATGAGCCGCGTCGACTCGGCCCGCATCGCCGCCATCAAGTCGGCGGAGGCCGCCAAGGCCGCCGGCCTGAGCGAGCCGCTGACCAAGGGGTCGGTGGTTGCCTCGGACGCCTTCTTCCCCTTCGCGGACGGCCTGCTGGCCGCGGCGGAAGCCGGCGTGACGGCGGTGATCCAGCCGGGCGGCTCGATCCGCGACAACGACGTCATCGCCGCCGCCGATGAGAAGGGGCTGGCGATGGTGCTGACCGGGATGCGCCACTTCCGGCACTGAGGACTCACTTGCCCCCTCCCTGACCCTCCCCCGCTAACGCAGGGGAGGGGACCATTCTCCCTCTCCTGCGAAGCGGGGGAGGGAAGGGGCCCGCGGCGAAGCCGTGGGAAGGGTGGGGGCTTTACCCCCGCCGCGCCCCCATCAGCCGCGCCAGCAGGGCGGCGGCTTCGGTCTGCGGCGTTTTCCCGTCCGCACCGTCGTCCGGCTTCAGGCGCCCGGTCGCCGCCATGGCGATCAGCATCGCCGGATGCAGCGCGGGGTGATGCCCCGGCTGGTGTCCCGCCGAATCGTCGTCCCCACGCGCCGCGGCGTGGTCGCTGGCCAGCGCCTCGTTGATGTGCGCGAAGGCCTCGATGTCCTTGATGTGCAACATGTCCGTTCCGCCCTCCGCGCCAAGTTCGTTGTGCGTCGCAGCAAAAGGCAAGTTAGCAGCTTCCGCCGGTTGAATCCGCCGTCATGCCGCGGCGGACTGTCGCACCGTATTCGCGTCGCCCGGTGCCGGCTCCCGAACCGTCAGCATAAGCCCAAAACCGATCACGAAGAAAGCCACAACGCTCGCCATGCCGGCCCGCTGGCTGTCGAACAGCGTGGTCGCCAGCCCGAAGGCGAGCGGCCCGACGAAGCCGGCCATGCGGCCGGTCAGGCTGTAGAGACCGAACATCTCGCCCACCATGCCCGGCGGGGCCAGCCGCGCCATCATCGACCGCCCGGCCGCCTGCGCCGGCCCGAAGAAGGCGCCCAGCCCCAGGGCCAGCACCCAGAACCACGCCTTCTCCGTCGCCAGCAGCAGCGGAACGCCGAAGGCGGTCAGGCCGATCAGGCTGACCAGGATGGTCGGCTTGGCCCCCATGCGGTCGTCCACCCAGGCGAAGCCGATGGCCCCGACGCCGGCCACCACGTTCAGCGCAATGGCGAAGAGCAGGATCTCCTCGAACGTCATGCCGAAGGCGTGGGCGGCGAAGATGCCGCCGAAGGCGGTGATGGTGTTGATGCCGTCGCGGTAGATCGCGCTGGCGATCAGGAAACGCAGCGTGTTGCGGTACTTGCGCGTTTCCGTCAGCGTCCGGCGCAGCGTCGCCACGCCCTCCCTCGCGGCCTGCCGGATGCCGAGGCCGGTCGCCGGCGCGTCCGGAACGAACAGGAAGAAGGGCAGGGCGAACAGCCCGTACCAGGCGGCGGCGAGAAGGGCGGTGGCGCGCACCGGCGCCTGCTCCGCGGTGTCGAGCAGGCCGAACAGCGGGGTGGGCGACTTCACGAAGACGAACAGGGCGACCACCAGACAGGCCAGCCCGCCGAAATAGCCGATGCCCCAGCCCCAGCCGGAAATCCGCCCGAGCATCCGCGGCGGCGCCAGCGCGGTCAGGCTGGCGTTGTAGAAGACGTTCGCCAGCTCGAAGGCGACGGTGCCGATGACCACGCAGACCAGGGCGAACAGCGCGTGGGAGGGGTCGGGCTTCACCCACCAGAGCGCGGCGCAGAAGACCACGGTCAGGCCGGTGAACAGCGCCATCCACGGCTTGCGCCGCCCCGTCCGGTCGGCCACCGCGCCCAGCACGGGGCTGAGCAGGGCGATCAGCAGCCCGGCGACGGTCAGCGCGGCGCTCCAGCGCGAGGCGCCCGCCACCTCGTCCCCGACCACGCCGCGGGCGAAGTAGACGGAGAAGATGAAGGTCGTGATGATGGTGTTGTACGACGAGTTCGCCCAGTCGTAGAGGCACCAGGACGCGATGGCGCGGCGGCTCGGCGCCTCGGCGGTGTGGGGCATGCTGCAGGATCGGCCGTCTGTTGTCCGGGATGGCCCACTCTAGGCAAACCGGCCCGGAATGCCAACCCGGGGGCGGAGTTACGCCGGTTTGGCGGAGTCCGCCGCCGGCGTGGAGGCTTTCGCCAGCGCGATGCCCTGGGCGATGCCTTGCGCCACGTTTTGGGCGACGGTGGCGTCCAGTTGGGGTTCAAAGCCCTTGAACCAGGCCTGTGTTTTCAACTCGTCCGGTGTCTTGGGGATGTGCCGCAGCGGGTCGGACTGCGAACGGTCCATCGCCTGCTTGATCAGGGTCGCGAGCGGGTTGTCGCTTTCGAGCTTCTCCGGTTCATCGCCCTTCTCCCTCGTGTGGATTTCGTAGGACACCTGCGCCGACGCCCGGCGTGTCGCCCATTCGGTCGAGGTCTTCTCCTCGGGGCCGACGGCGTCCAGGAAGGTGAGGTTCGCCTTCATCCTTGCGGCCTCGTCGCCGCGGAACGGATCGGTGAAGCTGGCCTCCTGGCTGATCGGGCCGCTGTAGAGTCCCATGGCCAGCCCCTCCTGCTGCGCCATGATCGATTGGGCGATGTCCTGCTCCTGCTTGGAGAAGTGGCCGCCGGCGTTGCTGCGGACCGCCTCCAGCGAGCGGCGGTCGAGATCGCCCATCAGGGAGTACCAGTCGCGGCCCTCGAAGCTGTCGAAGTCGAAGGGCTTGCCGCTCGCCTTCATGGCCTCGTACTGCGCGTCCATGCGGGCGCGGGCGTCCTTGGCGATGGCCGGCCCGCTCAGGCCCGCCGAACTGGACACCGCCCCCGGATCGCTGACGGCCTTCGCCAGCGCCGTGGCGGGCTTGCCGTCGCGCGTCGGGAAATAGGCGGCGTAGGGACCGGCCGGCCCACCGTTTCCGGTCTTTCCGGCCTTGGTCGCGGTGGCCATGAAGGCCTGGGCCTCGACGGACAGGGTGACGAAGACGGCCGAACCGCCGGAAGCCGACGCCGCTTGGCTGGCGGCGGTCTTCGCAGAGGCGCCCTTGTCGGTTCCCAACACTGTCAAGGCCGCCTTGAGACTGAAGCCGGACGCCTGCGCGTTCGTCGCCGTGATCGACATCGAGGACCCTCCCGGCCGTCCAGGCGGCGTCGTGCCGCTGCCGCCAATCGTTGACGGAAGCCTACAGCGTTCAGGTTCGGGTTGTCAAAAGCCGGTGATCGCGTCCCCTGCGGCGAAGGAGTGCCGCCTCAACCGCCCACGCCGAACGAAATCTGGTTGTTGTCGTAGCGGGCGACGATGGTCAGCCGGTCGCCGGGGCGCACGCGGATCGGCGTCTCCAGATAGGTCATCGCCTGCTTCCAGTGGTTCGTCCGCGCCCGGCTTTCGGACCGGTAGGTGACCTCCTCGTCCATCTGCAGGTCGAACCAGAAGGCGACGCCGTGGCAGGTGCCCTCCGCCGTGATCTCGACGGCGATCTCGCGGCCGCCCTCCTCGGGCATGTTGCGGGTGAAGTCGAAATCGAGCGCGGTGAAGGCGGCCGACAGCGGCGTGTGGGTGTCGGCGCCGAGGTCGATCTGCTGGTAGCCGGGGGAGCGGAACACGTCGAAGGTCGACATGTCGAAGCCGCCGATGCGCTTCACCGGGTTGATGCGGGCCAGCTCCGGAGTCTCCACCAGCATGGCGTAGACGGTGGAGGCGCGCGGGATGATCGCGCCGCCGGGCTTCACCAGATGGGTGCGCGCGTGCTGCAGCACCGACAGCATGCGCGGCGCCAGCATGCCGATGTTGATAAGCTCCGACACGAAGACGTCGGCCTTCTCCGGCAGGTCGCCGCCCTCGCCCACCGACAGGCGGGTGGACAGCTTCGGCACCACGTCGATGCGGTCGGCGTAGCCGTTGTTGGCGACGGTCTCGCGGGCGATGCGGGCAAGGATCGGGTTCACCTCGCAGGTCACCACCTTCCGCGCCCCGGCGCGCGCCGCCATCATGGCGACGATGCCCGAGCCGGTGCCGATCTCCAGGACCAGCGAGTCTGGGGTCACCGCGCGCTTCAGCGCCGCCTCGTAGGCGTCGTTGCGCTCGAAGTCGTTGATCATCGGCAGATGCCAGCCGGGGACGGCGTTGGAATAGATCAGCCGGCGGGTGAACTGCACCAGCGGGTGGTCCGGCGCGATGGCGCGGGCGGCCTCGATGGCCTCCACCGCCTCGTTGGCGCGGTCCAGGCTCTGCAGCGTGTGGGCGAGGCCGACATGGGCGGGGACGAAGCGGGGCGCCGCCGCGATCACCGCGCGGAACGCCTCCTCCGCCTCCTCCAGGGCGCCGCGGGTGCTCAGCGCCTCGGCGAGGTTGTAGCGGGCCTCCAGATACTCCGGCGCCCGTTCCAGGGCGGCGCGGAAGGCGGCCTCCGCCTCGTCCAGCCGGCCCAGCTCGCGCAGCGTGGTGCCGAGGAAATTGTGCATCTCCGGCGCGTCGCCGCGCAGGGCCAGGGCGGCGCGGAAGGCGCCCTCGGCGTCCTCCAGCCGGCCCAGCGCCTTCAGCGCGTTGCCCAGGTTGCCGTGAAGCTCCGGCAGGCGGTCGTTGAGGGCGATGCCGGCGCGGAACGCCTCCTCCGCCTCCGCGGCGCGGCCGAGCTGGAAGAGCAGGCTGCCGCGGCTGTTGTGGAAGGACGGGTCCTTGCCGTCCTCGGCGATGGCCAGCGCGAAGAGGTCGAGCGCGCCGTCGGGATGGCCGGTGTGGGCGGCGACGACGCCCAGCAGGTGCAGGGCCTGCGCGTTGTGCGGGTCGGTCGCCAGGATCGCCCGGCAGGCCGCCTCCGCCCCGCCCAGATCGTTCGTCCGCAGCAGGCGGATGGCGTCGTTCAGGGTCGGCTGGGGGTCGGTCATCGCGGCGGCTCCGGTTGGGCGGACATTCCTTGGAATGGCCGCACCATAGCCGGAAAGCGGGGCGGACGCATGGGAAACCCTCGTCCGGACCCGCCCGAAGGGGGCCGGACGAGGGGTTTTCAAGCCCTTTACCCCGCCGTCAGGCCGCGAAGCTGCCGGTTCGCCACCGCCAGCATCGACAGGTCGACGTTGGGCTGGGTGCGCAGCTCGGACAGCAGCTGCTCCACCCGCTCCACCACCGGGCGGCGGTTGGCGATCCAGGCCTCCACGGGGGCTTCCGCGGGAAGCTGGTCCACCGACTCCAGGACGCGGGTGGTCAGCACGGTCTGGTGGGCGAACAGGTCGTCCACCAGGGCGGCCACCGCCTGCTTCTGCCAATGGTTCTCCGCCTTCGCCGCGGCGGCCTTGTCGCGCAGCCACTCCAGGCCGAAGCGGCGGCCCAGCATGAAATAGACCGCGGCGACGTCCGCGACCCCGCGCCCGGTGCGCCCGGCGATGCGGACGAGGTCGGGGGCGGCGGCCAGCACGGGCAGGGCCGCCATGCGGCGGGCCAGCTCGGCGGGGACGCCCTGCTCCTGGTAGGAGGCGACGCGGGCGGTCAGGCGGGCCGTCTCCTCGGCGTCCAGCACGTTGTCCAGACCGGCCAGGAGCGTCTCGATGCCGGGCCGGAAGGCCTCCGTCTCGCGGGCGATGTCCAGCGGCTGCTGGCAGCTCGCCAGGAACCAGGCGGCGGCCCGCTCCATGTGGCGGACCGTCTCCAGGATCATGCTGGTCTGGAGCGCGGCCGGGACGACGGTGTCGAGGTCCTCGATCCCCGTCCACAGCGAGCGCAGGCCGAAGGCATCCCGCACGATGGTGTAGGCGCGGGCCACGTCCGCCGGCCCCATGCCCGTCTTCTCCATCATCTCCTTGACGAAGGTCGGGCCGGTGCGGTTGACGAGGCTGTTGGTGACGCTGGTCGCGATGATCTCCCGCCGCAGCCGGTGCCGCCCCACCGCCTCCGCGTGGGCCTTGCGCAGCGGCTTGGGGAAGTAGCGGGTGAGGTCGTCGGCCATGAAGGGGTCGTCCGGCAGGTCCGACGCCAGCAGATCGTCGTAGAGCGTGATCTTGGCGTAGGCCAGCAGCACCGCCAGCTCGGGCCGGGTCAGCCCCTCGCGGTTGGCCATGCGGGCGGACAGCTCCTCCTCGTCGGGCAGATACTCGATGGCGCGGTTCAGCCGGCCCGCCTTCTCCAGCGAGCGGATCAGCCGGGCCTGCGCCTCCAGCGCGTCGGGCCCCTGGGCGCGGGCGACGGTCAGCGCCTGGCTCTGCAGATAGTTGTCGGCCAGCACCAGACCGGCCACCTCGTCGGTCATGGCGGCGAGCAGCTGGTCGCGCTGCTTCACGGTCATGTCGCCGCGGACGACCACGTCGTTCAGCAGGATCTTGATGTTCACCTCATGGTCGGAGGTGTCGACGCCCGCCGAATTGTCGATGGCGTCGGTGTTCAGCCGCACCCCGTGCTGCGCCGCCTCGATGCGGCCGCGCTGGGTGACGCCCAGGTTGGCGCCTTCGCCGATGACCTTGGCCCGCACGTCGCGCCCGTCGATGCGCAGCGCGTCGTTGGCCTTGTCGCCGACCTCGGCGTTGGTCTCCTCCGCCGCCTTCAGGTAGGTGCCGATGCCGCCGAACCACAGCAGGTCCACCTCGGCCTTCAGCAGGGTCTGCATCAGCTCCAGCGGGGTGATGTGGTCCTTGGCGATGCCGAAGCGCTGGCGGATCTCCGGCGTCAGCTCCAGCGACTTGGCCGAGCGGTCGAAGACGCGGCCGCCCGCGGACAGCAGCGACTCGTCGTAGTCCGCCCAGGAGGAGCGCGGCAGGTCGAACAGGCGCTGCCGCTCCTCCCAGCTCCGCGCGGCGTCGGGGTCGGGATCGACGAAGATGTGCCGGTGGTCGAAGGCGGCGAGCAGGCGGATGTGCTTCGACAGCAGCATGCCGTTGCCGAACACGTCGCCCGACATGTCGCCGACGCCGACGACGGTGAAGTCCTGCGTCTGGGTGTCGTGCCCCAGCTCGCGGAAATGGCGCTTCACCGACTCCCAGGCGCCGCGGGCGGTGATGCCCATCTTCTTGTGGTCGTAGCCGGCGGAGCCGCCCGACGCGAAGGCGTCGCCCAGCCAGAAGCCGTGGTCCACCGACACCGCGTTGGCGATGTCGGAGAAGGTGGCCGTGCCCTTGTCGGCGGCGACCACCAGATAGGGATCGTTCCCGTCGTGGCGGACCACCTCGGGCGGCGGCACCACCGCGCCCTGGGCGTCCAGGTTGTCGGTGATGTCCAGCAGGCCGCGCATCAGCGTCTTGTAGCACTCGATGCCTTCGGCCAGCGCCGCCTCGCGCCCGGCGGACGGCGGGGGCGGCCGCTTCACCACGAAGCCGCCCTTGGAGCCGACCGGCACGATGACGGTGTTCTTGACCATTTGCGCCTTCATCAGCCCGAGAATCTCCGTGCGGAAATCCTCGCGCCGGTCGGACCAGCGGATGCCGCCGCGCGCCACCTTGCCGCCGCGCAGATGGACGCCCTCCATCCGCGGGCTGTAGACGAACACCTCGACCATCGGGCGGGGAAGCGGCAGGTCGTCGATGTTGCGGCTGTCGATCTTGAAGGAGATGTAGGTCTTGGGCCGCCCGTCCGCACCGTTCTGGTAGGCGTTGGTGCGCAGCGTGTTGCACAGCAGGTTGAGGAAGCGCCGCAGGATGCGGTCCTCGTCCAGGTTCCTCACCCCGTCGAGGGCGCGCTCGATCTCGGCCGCCAGCCCCGGATCGTTCTGCGGGCGGCGGGCCGGGTCGAAGCGGCTGTGGAACAGGGCGACCAGCTTGCGCGCGATGGCCGGATGGCCGGCCAGCGTGCTTTCCACCACGTCCTGCCCGTAGGGGATGCGGGCCTGGCGCAGATACTTGGCGTAGGCGCGCAGCACCGTCACCTCCCGCGCGGTCAGGCCGGCGCGGAGCACGAGGCGGTTGAAGCCGTCATCCTCCATCCGGCCGTCCCAGACGGCGGCGAAGGCGTCCTGGAACTTCTCCTTGACCATCGCGCAATCGATAGGCAGCCCGTTCTGCGAGCGCGCGGTGAAGTCGTGGATCCACACCGGGGCGGCGTGGCCGGCGATGGCGATCTCGAAGGGCGCCTCGGTGATCACCTTCAGGTCCATGTGCTCCAGCATGGGAAGCACGTCGGACAGCGGCACCGGGCGGCCTTCGTGGTAGATCTTGACGTGCAGCTCGTCCCCTTCGGCCTCCAGCGGGCGGTAGAGGTTGATGCCCAGCGTGCCCTGGGCCGTCGCCTTCTCGATCCGCTCGATGTCGAAGACGGCGGCCTCCGCGTTGAACTCCTCGCGGTAGGCGGTGGGGAAGGCGTCGGCGTAGCGGCGGAACAGGGTGCGCCCCTGCTCCTCGCCGTGGGCCTCGACCAGCGCGTCGCGCAGATGGTCGTCCCAGCCGCGCGCCGCCTGGACCAGCCGCGCCTCCAGATCGGCGGCGTCGACGGCGGGCACGCGGCCCGGCTCGGTCTTGATGATGAAATGCAGGCGGGCCAGCACGCTTTCGGTCAGCTGCGTGGTGAAGCCGGTGCAGGTGCCGTCGTAGGCGGCCTCCAGGATGGACTGGATGCGCCGGCGCAGCGTGGTGTCGTAGCGGTCGCGCGGCACGTAGACGAGGCAGGAGGCGAAGCGCTCGAACGGGTCCTTGCGCACGAACAGGGCCAGCCGCTGCCGTTCCTGCAGGTGCAGGATGCCGACCGCGATGTCGAGCAGCTCCGGAACCTGGATCTGGAACAGCTCGTCGCGCGGGTAGGTCTCCAGGATGTGCAGCAGCGCCTTGCCGTCATGGCCCTGCGGGTCGAAGCCGGCCAGCTCCATCACCTCCGCGACCTTGCGGCGGAGATAGGGGATCTCGCGCGGGCTGCGGTTGTAGGCGACCGAGGTGAAGAGGCCGGCGACCAGCCGCTCGCCGATGATCCGCCCCTCGGCGTCGAAGCGCTTGATGAGGAAGGCGTCCATCGGCACCGCGCGGTGCACGGGGGAGGGGCGGTTGCCCTTGGTCACCATCAGGACGCGCGGGTTGCGCAGGAAGTCGCGCACGTCGGGCGGCAGGGTGGCGTAGTTGCGCAGCCCGTCGAAGACGGTGACCGAGTCGTCGCGCAGGATGCCCAGACCGCTGCCGGCGACCAGCCCCAGCGAGGAGTCCGCGCCGTCGGCGCCGCTCTCGAAGCGGTATTCGCGGTAGCCGAGGAAGGTGAAATGGTCGTCGTCCGCCCAGGATAGGAAGGCCTTGGCCTCGTCCACCTCGTCGTCGGGGATGATGGCCGGGACGGCGGCACGGGCGCAGTCGGCCTCGGCGATGGCGGCGCGCACCTGCTGGCGCATGGCCCGCCAGTCGGCGACGGCGGCGCGCACGTCGGCCAGCACGCGCTCCAGCCCCTCGCGGGCCTGGTCGAGCGCCGCGGCGCCGGTGACCGCGCCGACCTCGACATGCATGAAGGATTCGGGGGCGGCGTCGGTGGGGGCCGCCGCCGGCTCGTACAGCTCGGCGAGCTGGCCGTCGGCGTCGCGCTTGACCCGCACCACGGGGTGGATGACCAGATGGACGGTCAGCCCCTGGCGGTTCAGCTCCGCGGTCACCGAGTCGACGAGGAAGGGCATGTCGTCGTTGACGATCTCCACCACCGTGCGGTGGGACTGCCAGCCATGCTCCTCGACGCGGGGGTTGTAGACGCGGACCTTGGCGCGGTCGGTCGCCTCGCGCTGCTGGCCCCATTGCCACATGGCGAGCGCGGCGCCGTAGAGCTGCTCGGCCGGAGCCTGGATGATGTCGTCGGGCGGGACGTTGTCGTAGAACTGCCGTACGAAGCGCTCCGCCGGTGCCGCGCGGCTGCGGCCCAGCCGCTCGCGAACCTGCCGCACGACCTCTTCGGTCAGCTCGTCCTTGAGCTGTTCGGCCCTGAGAGCCATCGCTCCAATCCTTCCCTGATTTTTTGCGGCGGTTTGCCGCCGTTGTAGGCAGAGGGTAGCCGATTTGCCGCGACAGGCAACAGGCGGAGGGGCGTAACCGGAAGAGGCGGTTATTACGGAGCGGCCCTTTGTGTCCGAACCGATGAAAGTTGAATGAGTCCGGAAGTGGGCGTATTTTTCGCATCGTCGCGCCTCCTGAGCGCAACCATCGAGACGATCATGCCCAGCGACGACGCCCGCCCGCCGGAGGCCACCCCGGTTCCGCCCGCCAAGCCCCGCCTGCACGTCCTCGTGGTCGATCCCGACCCGGCGCTGGCCGGGCTGACGCGCGCCGCGCTCGACGGCTTCGCGCTGGACGGGGCGCCGGTGACGGTGCTGACCGCCGCCACCGCCGCCGAGGCGCGCGAGGCGCTGTACCGCAACCCCGGCACCGCCGCCGTCCTGCTGGAGCCGGTGCTGGACCCCGCGGCGGATGGGGTGCCGGAAGGGCTCGGCCTCATCGACCACATCCGCAAGGATCTTGGGAACAGCCGCGTCCGCATCCTGGTCTGCACCGCCCATCCCGAGCGGGCGCCGGAGGAGGAGGTGGTGGAGGCCCACGACGTCAGCGACTACCGCCTGAAGGACGGGCTGACGGCGCGCACGCTGCGCACCGCGGTCGTCCCGAGGCTGCGCGCCTTCACCAACCTGCAGACCCAGGCGGCCGGGCGCAAGGCGCTGGCCCGCATGCTGGTGGCGACCACCGGCCTGCTGGAGATGCGCACCCCGGACGTGCTGTTCCCGAACATCCTGCCGCGCGTCGTCGGGCTGCTGGGCATCGGGCGGCACGCCCTGCTGTGCATCCAGGGCGACACGCTGCCGCGCGACCGCCGCATCCGCGTGCGCGCCTCCACCGGGCGCTTCGCCAAATGGAAGGACGTGGACGTCGCCGAGCTGGGCGAGCCCAACGTGGCCGCCGCGCTGGAACGGCTGAGCCCGAGTTCCGAGACCATCGTGGAGCCGGGCTACTGCGCCCTGCGGCTGCGCGCCCATGGCGGGATCATCGGCATGATCTACGTCGAGGGCCACAACAACGAGGGCACCGCGCGCGAGTGGCAGCTGCTGGAGCTGTTCCGCAACAAATGCTCCATCGCCTTCGAGAACGCCCTGCTGTTCGAGGAGCTGAACACCGCCCAGAAGGCCACCGTGCTGGCCATGGGATCGCTCGCCGAATACAAGGACAACGCCGCCGCCGGCCATCTCCAGCGCATCGAGCGGCTGGTCGGCGACATCGCGCGCGAGCTGCGCGTCCACGGCCGCTTCGCCGACGAGCTGGACGAGGAGCTGGTGGAGAAGGTCGGGCTCGCCGCCCTGCTGCACGACGTCGGCATGCTGAGCGTGTCGGACGAGACGCTGGGCATCCCCGGCGAGCTGGCCAACAACGACATGGCCGCCATCCAGCGCCACACCCTGATCGGCCACCGCATCCTCAGCGAGGCGGCGCTGCCCCTGCGCGGGCGCAGCCTGCTGTCCATCGCCGCGGAGATCGCCCGCTACCACCACGAGCGCTACGACGGGTCGGGCTACATGGAAGGGCTGCGCGGCGGCGCCATCCCGGTGTCGGCGCGGATCATGGCGGTGGCCGACGTGTTCGACGCCCTCATCACCGACCGCCAGTACCGCAAGGCCTGGGGCGTGGAGCACGCCATCGCCTGGATCGCCGAGCGGGCGGGCAAGGACTTCGACCCGCTGGTGGTCGAGGCGTTCCTGACGGTGGTCCGCCGCATCCAGGCCGAGGAGCCGGACTGGTTCCCCAAGCCGGAGGGCGGCAACCAGGGCCTGCTGGTGGCGGCCATCGGGCGCAAGCTGCGCGCCCTGTTCGGCAACCGCGCCGAGCCGATCAACTGATGCTGCCGGGCGCGCATCCCGACACATCGGGATGCACGCTTTGGAATGCACGCTGGGCCCACAGACGGCGGGCGCGGACATCCGGCCGCTTGCCTTCGCCGGCATGGGCCTGCGGGTCCGCCGTCGCGGCCCTTGCCGTCCGCGTTTGATGCGCGTTGGATGGAATGGCCATTCCCAAGTGGAAAGGCCGTTTCGTCCGCGTCTTCCGCTGATGCCGAGCGGTGCGACGCTGTGTCCGCCCCTCTCATCGGGGTTGCGCCATAAATAATATGGTGTACAAAAAATAGTGTTACTATGAGTTGTGCAACCGATCCCACAGCCGCGCTTCGTTGCGGTGCTCCGCTGTGGTGATCCTGCGGCAGCATTTGGCGGAGCCGACCATGAAAGCCAGACGTTTCATTTCCAGCCTGCTGACCTCCTGTGCCCTGTTGCTGGGCGCGACGGCGGCCCAGGCCGCCTATCCGGAGAAGCCGATCACCATGATCGTCGCCTACGGGGCGGGCGGATCGACCGACGTGACCGCGCGCATGCTGGCGCCCTTCATCGAGAAATATCTGGGCGGCGGCGCGCGGATCGTGGTGATGAACCGCGGCGGCGCCGGGGGGGAGATCGGCTTCGCGGCCATCGCCGACGCCACGCCGGACGGCTACACCATCGGCTTCATCAACACGCCGAACGTCGTCACCATCCCGATCGAGCGCAATGCCCGCTTCACGCTCGACCGGCTGGACCCGCTGGTCAACGTCGTCGACGACCCGGGGATCATGACGGTCCACGGCGACAGCCCCTACAAGACGGTGGGGGATCTGGTCGCCCAGGCCAAGGCCAACCCGAACACCATCACGCTGGGCTCCACCGGCGTCGGGTCGGACGACCATCTGGCCATGCTGCTGCTCCAGCGGCAGGCCAACGTCCGCTTCACCCATGTGCCCTTTCCGGGCAGCGCGGAGAACTACCGTTCCATGCTCGGCCGCCACACCCAGATCTGCGGCCAGAATCTCGGCGAGGGTCTGCGCGGCAAGGCCGGCGGCGACAACATCCGCATCCTCGGCGTGATGAGCACGCAGCGCTGGGACATGGCGCCCGACCTGCCGACCTTCAAGGAACTGGGCTACAACATCACCATGGCGTCGCTGCGCGGCATCGGCGCGCCGAAGGGCCTGCCGCCGGAGATCCGCGCCAAGCTGGTCGATGCGGTGACCAAGGCCGCCAACGACCCGGACTTCCAGAGCAAGGCCCGCGACACCTACCAGCCGCTGCGCATTCTCGACTCCGAGGCCTTCGCCGCGGAGCTGAAGGAGCTGGACGGCGACTTCCGCAACCTCTGGCGCGAGTTCCCCTGGTTGAAATGACCGGGTGAGGCGGACGGGACAGGCCGCATGGAAAAGGCCCCTCCTCCACAGGGAAGAGGGGCCTTTTTGATGGGCGGTGCGGGTCAGGCCGCGGTGATGCGGGTGATAAAGGCTTCGATCTCGTTGTCCAGCCGGTTGAAGCTGCGCGACAGCTCCTCCGTCGTGGTCTGGACGGCGCCGGCGGAATGGCCGGTGGTTTCCGCCGCCTGCTGCACCAGCCGCATCTCCTGGAGCACGGCCACCGTGTCGGTGGCGGCGCGCTGCGAGCGCTCGCTGATGTCGCGGGTGGCGGCGTCCTGCTCCTCCACCGCCGCGGCGACGGTGCTGAGCGATTCGTCCACCTGCCGGATGGTGTTGACGATGGCGCGGATGGCGTTGACCGCCGCGGTGGTCGCCGCCTGCACCGCCGCGATCTCCGCGCCGATCTCGTCGGTCGCCTTGGCGGTCTGGTTGGCGAGGCTCTTGACCTCCTGCGCCACCACGGCGAAGCCCTTGCCGGCCTCGCCCGCGCGGGCCGCCTCGATGGTGGCGTTCAGCGCCAGCAGGTTGGTCTGGCCGGCGATGTTGTTGATGAGGCCCACCACCTCCTCGATCTTCCGGCTGGCCTCGCTGAGGCCCTGGACGATGGAGTCGGTCCGCCCGGCCTCGTCCACCGCGCCGCGGGCGAGCTGGGTCGACTGGGTGATGGAGCGGGTGATCTCGTCGATGGAGGCGCGGAGCTGCTCGGCCCCGGCGGCGACGCTCTCCACCTCGCTGGTCGCCTCCTGCACGGCGTGGGCGACCGAGTCGCTGTGGTGGCTGGTCTGACGGGCGTTCTCCAGCATGACGTTGGCTTCGCCGCGCATGGAGTTGGCGGAGCGCACCACCTCGCCCATCATCGCCTTGACGGACGCCTCCAGGTCGGCGGCGAGGCTGTTCATGGCCCGGCGCTGCTCCTCGGTGGCGCGGGTGCGCATGGCCTCCTGCTCGCGGGCCATCTCCTGGACGCGCAGCGCGTTCTCCTTGAAGACGCGGACGGTGCGGGCCATCTGGCCGATCTCGTCGCCGCGCTCGGCGGCGGGCACCTCGTCCTCCAGCCGGCCCTGGGCGAGCCGTTCCATCACCGTGGTCAGGCGGACCACCGGGCGGGCGATGTTGAAGCCGATGAACAGCGCCACGCCCACCGTGATCAGCAGGGCGACGATCGCCGAGGCGATGAAGGCCTGGGTGGTCGCGTCGACCGACGCGTTCACGTTGGCGTAGGCGTCGGCCGATTGCTGACGCTGGTAGGTCAGGTAATCGCGCGAGGTGCCGTTCAGGCGCCCGTAGGCCGCCTGGACCTCCTGCAGGAAGTCGAGCGGATCGACGCCCATCTTCAGCAGGTCGAGGAAGCTGGTCACCTTCGCCTGGTAGGCGGCGGTGTCGGAACCGAAGCGCTGGAGGATCTGCCCCTCCTCCTCGGTCGCGGCCGACTGGCCCTTCATCTTGTCCGCCTGGACCTTCAGCTTGGAGAGCTGTTCGGTCAGGGCCTTCGCCTCATCCTCGACCGCCTTGGGGGAGGCGTTGGCGGTGCTGAGGATCACCGTCCGGTAGAGGCCGGCGTGGGCGACGGTCAGCGTGTCGGTCAACGCCTGGACATCCGCTTCCCGCGTGAAGGAGCGGTTGAACAGCGTGTCCAGCAGGCGTGACTGTTCCGTGATGGCGGAGCCGCCGAGCAACGCGATGGCAAGCATGCCCAGGATCGCTGTCGCCGCCGGGATTCCCATTTTGGTGGGAATGTGGAGGTGATTGAGGAAAGTCATGGAGCACCTGCTTCAGCCATTGGCCGGTCCGTTGGCGCCGGATGGTCAGCCGGATGGTCATGGGGGCTGGAACCGCACCCGGCACCGGCCGGCGGCCGGCGGCGGGCGGTTTCGGGGATGGGCGGCACCCGGACGGACCAATCCGCCCGGGTCGCTTCAGCCCCGGATCACTTCAGCCAGGGCGACGACTGCCACAGAGACTTCAGCTCGGTGTCGAGCTGCTTCAGCTCCGCCGCGAAGGCGTCGGGGCTGAGGACGCGCAGCGGCTGGAAGGTTTCCTTGGCCTCGGCCTTCGCGATGAACTCCGGATCGGTCGCGGCCTTGGTGACGGCGTCCACCAGCTTGGCGCGGACATCGGCGGGCAGGCCCTTCGGCGCGCAGACGCCGCGCAGCGAGGCCATCAGCACCGGGTAGCCCTGCTCGGCGAAGGTCGGGATGTCCGGGGCGGCCTTCCAGCGCTCCTTGCTCATCACGCCGAGCACGCGGATCTGGTCGGAGGCCTGGCCGCGCAGCCCTTCGCCGAGATTCTGGCCGCTGATCTGGATCTTCTTGGCGAGCATCGCCTTGTAGTTGGCGGCGGAGCCGGAGAAGGGCACATGGGTGAACTGCACGCCCGCCTGGCGCTGCACCAGCAGCATGGCGAGCTGGTCGTCCGAGCCCACGCCGGTGGTGCCGACGGTGACGGTGTTCGGGTTGGCCTTGGCGTGCTCCACGACGTCCTTCAGCGTCTTGAAGGCGCTGTCGCCGGGAACGCTCCACACGCCGGGATCGTCGACGACGTTGACCAGCGGGTCCAGCCGGTCCGCCGAGAAGCGGGCCTGACGCTCGATCGGGATCGACACCATGTTCGGCGTGTTGCAGAAGCCGATGGAATAGCCGTCGGGCGCGGCGTCGGCGATGGCCGCGAAGCCGATCTCGCCGCCGGCGCCAGGCTTGTTCACCACTTCGATCCGGGCGCCGCCCAGATGCTTCTCGATGAAGGGAGCCAGCAGGCGCGCGGTCACGTCGGTCGACCCGCCGGCGTCGTAGGCGACGACCACGGTGATCGGCTTCTCCGGATAGGCGGCCCGGGCCGTCGACAGAGCGGTCGTCGACATGGCCAGCGCCAGGGTCCCGGTCGCCAGCGCCAGGAACTTGCTGCGAATGATCATCTGGATGCCCTTCTTTCCTGCGGTATTGCGGAAGTCCCCCTTGCCCGCGGGCGCGGTGGGGTCCCGGGAGTTCCCGCCCGTCCCGATGCGGACACAGGCTGGAACTCCTTTCCTGAAATTCTCGTAAAGATGGATCGGCGGGTATTTGTCGTCATCGAAGCTTGTCGGTCAAAAACGACACGAAATCCCGTCTCGTCCTGCGACGAGAGGGGCGCATACTTCAGTATGTCTTTTATCGCGGATGACCGATCCCTTCGCCGGCGCTGCGGCGGGCTCCGATCGTGAGTCTCGGACAAAGGAGCGGTTCATAGACAAAACGCCATCAAATCGATCCAGCGAGGCGTTTTTGTCGCCTCGTGGTGGAAGATACAACGTAGTTGTTCGTGCATCAATCGTGATGGCCGCTGCGATTTCTCCGAAGTTTCGGTGATTTTCGGATAATGCCGTCCGTTTGGCCCGGCTCTGCGGACTTCGGCGCGACCGGGATCGGAAGGGAAGCGTCAAATGGACGCATAATGAAACAGCCCTGCGGCGAAATGACCGAGTCAGCCCATCGCCACCATGAAGGCGACGGAAATCGAGATCGGCGACATCAGGGTGGACAGCAGGAGCGACATGGACACCAGCTCCCGCCCCGTCTGGTAGCGCTCGGCGAAGGCGTAGACGTTGACGCCGATGGGCAGCGCCGCCGCGGTCACGGCCGGGGCCAGCCAGTCCGGCGGCAGGTGGAACACCTCCACCGCCAGCACCCAGGTCAGCAGCGGGTGCAGGACCGTCTTCATCACCGCCAGGACCAGCGCCTGGCCGAACTTGCCGGACAGCCTCCCGAAGGACAGGGAGGTGCCCAGCGTGAAGCAGGCGCAGGGCAGGACGGTGGCCGCGGCGTAGTCCGCCGCCTTCATGACCGCGTCCGGCACATGGACGCCGCTCAGGTTGAAGCCCATGCCGACGACGATCGACAGGATCATCGGGCTGAGCAGGGTTGCCTTGACGGCGTTGACCGCGGCGGCGACCGGCCGCCCGCCCGCCGTCCGCTGCGCCTCGGCGATCATCGTCGCCGTGGTGAAGAGCAGCGGCGACTGGAACAGGATCAGCAGCATCACCGGGATGGCCACCGACGATCCGTAGGCGTCCATCAGGATCGGCGCGCCGAGCAGGCCGATGGAGGAGAAGGAGGGGGCGAAGCCACCGATCGCCGCCTCGTCCCGCCGCCGGATGGACAGCATCCAGGCGGCGCCCAGCGCGAAGATGATGAAGGCCGCGACGAAGAAGGACGCCACGAAGCCCCATTCGATGGGATCGGGGATCTTCGCCTTGGCCATCGCCGCGAACAGCAGCGCCGGCAGGGCGTAGATGCCGAGAAAGCGCGACAGCCCCTGAGCCGCCGTGTTGCTGAAATTGCCCGATTTACCGGCGTAGAAGCCGAGCGCGACCAGGACGAACATCGGCAGCACGATTTGAAAGATCAGCGTCATGGCGACGGAAACCGGTCGTTGGGGCGGCTCGAAGGGCTGTGCGGTTCGCCGGCGCGCGTGGTCCGGCGAAGGCCGGGGGTCAGCGCAGGCTGGGCGTCTCGACGATTTCCGGCTCCGGCACCCCCAGCACCTCCATCAGCGACTTGCCGGCGTCGAGCTGCTGCGACCACACCTTCTCCTTGGCCATCAGCTCCAGGCAGCGGCGCAGCACCTCGTCCATCACGGCCAGCGGCACCACGGTCACGCCGTCGTCGTCGCCGATGATCAGGTCGCCCGGGTTGACCACCATGCCGCCGACGCCGGCCGGAACGTCCATCTTGCCGCCGAAGGCCTTGTGCGGGCCGCGCGGCACCGAGCCCTTGGCGAAGACCGGGAAGCCGATGGTCCGGATTTCCTGGAGGTCGCGGACGGAGCCGTCGATCACCAGACCGCCCAGGCCGCGCGACTTGCAGCCGCGGACCACCCATTCGCCGGCCAGCGCCACCTCCTCCAGGCCGGCGCCGGCGACCACCACCACCTCGCCCGGCTCGGCCAGGCTGCAGGCGGTCAGCAGCATGCTGTTGTCGCCCGGCATCGACACGGCGGTGCGGGCCTGCCCGCAGATGCGCATCCCCGGGGCGCAGGGCTTGATCCGGGCGTCCATGCTCTGGCAGCGGTTCTGCACGTCGGACGCGATGCTGCTGGGGACCGTCTTCCAAATCTCCAGCATGTCCGGGGACAGGCGCGGAAAATTCACGATGTAGCGTTGCATGGCCATGGGAGGGACCTCGTCGTCTGGATGGGTTGCCGTCTGGGCTGGCTTATCGTCTGGGCTGTACGAAGCAGGGCTTGGAAGCGCGACCAGCGGCACCGCCGGTCGCAGCGCGACGGCAGCGGAGCCGGTGACGATCAGGCGGGGGAGGGCCGGTGTTGCCGAAGCGGCGGACGCCGACCGGACAGGAGCGTCCTGTCCGGGAAAATCACGGGCTCGGCCCGTCCGACGCCACCGGACCATCCATGGTGCATACAACCCTAATCGGATAGAAGTTCTATTTGTTTCGCATTTGAAGCATAGTCTTTCGGACGGTCATACGCAAGTAGGTTGCCAAGGCGTAAATTAATTCACGTTATCATATGGGGTATGTGCGCAAGGAATGACCTACGAAGGCATGCTGTTTCTGGTCTTTGACGCCTTGAGGTTGCGGTTTCTGGCTCCGCCCGCCCTGTATGGCTGCGTTGGGACGGGGGTGGGAGCGTCGATGGCCAGGGCATCGGTTGCCGCCGGCGGCGTGCCGCGGCGCAGACTCGGCTTTGGAAGCCCGGGCGTCGGCTGCGGAATCGCAACGCGCGGGCAAGGGGAGCGGCCCGGAGGGAAAAACGAAAAAGGCCGGCACCCGAAGGTCCAGCCTTTCCATCAACCGTCCTGTTTCCCTCCGAAGGACCACCGCCTCCGTCGGGAGAATGGAGCGGGCGAAGGGATTCGAACCCTCGACCCCAACCTTGGCAAGGTTGTGCTCTACCCCTGAGCTACGCCCGCGCTCCGTTTCGCTGCCGTTCGGACCCGTGTGTCGGTGCCGTCCGGCGGCGTGCGGCGGACTATACTCATGGATCGGCGCAATGCAAGCGTCATGTTTCACTTTTCTCGGGCGCCTCGACAGATTTTCCCCGCACCGCTAAAGATGGCGCCATGGACACCCGCGACACCCCCGAGGGCAGGGCCGAGGAGCCGCTGCCGACGAGCCCGGAGCAGCTCCTGGAGCATCTCGCGGCGCTCGGCATCCGCACCGTGACCCACCGCCATCCGCCGCTGCACACGGTGGAGGAGAGCAAGGCGCTGCGCGGCGCGCTGCCCGGCGGGCATTGCAAGAACCTGTTCCTGAAGGACAAGAAGGAGCAGCACTGGCTGGTCGTCGCGCTGGAGGACGCGCGGGTCGAGCTGAACCGCTTCGACAAGGTGATCGGGTCGGCGCGGCTGTCCTTCGCCTCCGCCGACCGGCTGTGGCGGCATCTCGGCGTGCGGCCCGGCTCGGTCACGCCTTTCGCCGTGGTCAACGACCGCGAGCGGCGGGTGAGGGTGGTGCTGCAGGAGCAGATGCTGGCCCACGACCCGCTGAACTACCATCCGCTGCTGAACGACCGCACCACGGCCATCGCCGCCGCGGACCTGCTGCGCTTCCTGCGGGCCGGCGGGCACGAGCCGCTGATCGTGCCCTTCGGCGAGGACCCGCCGGACTCTCAGCCGACGCTTGCTTAACGCGCCCCGTGCGCTCATCTATCACGCGAGATCGCAAAGGGATACGTGACCGCCATGTTCTCCATTCCGCCCGCCAACAAGCCCGTCGCCGCCGGTGCCGCTCCCGCCGCCGGTGACCTGATCAAGGACAGCAGCGACCGCGCCTTCATGGTCGACGTCATCGAGGCGTCGCAGTCCGTGCCGGTGATCGTCGATTTCTGGGCGCCCTGGTGCGGCCCGTGCAAGCAGCTCGGCCCGATCCTGGAAAAGACGGTGCTGGCCGCGAAGGGCAAGGTGCGGCTGGTCAAGATCGACACCGACAAGGACCCGATGATCGCCTCGCAGCTCCGCGTGCAGTCGATCCCGGCGGTCTACGCCTTCTTCCAGGGACGTCCGGTGGACGGCTTCATGGGCGCCCTGCCGGAGTCGCAGGTGAAGGCCTTCGTGGAGAAGCTGGTGAAGCTGGCCGGCGCCGCGGGCGGCGGCGAGGGCGACATCATGGAGGAGGTGCTGGCCCAGGCCAAGGAGGCGCTGGAGGCCGGCGACACCCAGACCGCGTCGGAGATCTACGGCGAGATCCTGCAGGCCGATCCGGAGAACCCGAACGCCGCCGCCTTCGCCGGGCTGGTCCGCTGCCTGATCGTCAACGACGAGCTGGACCGCGCCAAGCAGATGCTCGACAAGGTGCCGGAGCCGATCGCCAAGGACAAGGAGATCGCCGCGGTGCGCAGCGCGCTGGAGGTCGCCGAGCAGGCCGCCAACGCCGGCCCGATCCCGGAGCTGACGGAGAAGGTCGCCCGCAACCAGGACGACCACGAGGCCCGCTTCGACCTCGCGCTCGCCCTGTTCGCCGCCGGCCGGCGCGAGGCCGCGGTGGACGAGCTTCTGGAGCTGGTGCGCCGCGACCGCGCCTGGAACGACGAGGCCGCCCGCAAGCAGCTCGTCAAGTTCTTCGAGGCCTTCGGCCCGACCGACCCGCTGACGGTGCAGAGCCGCCGCCGGCTGTCCTCGATCCTGTTCCGCTGATCACGGGCCGGCGGCGCGGAACCGTCTCCGCGCCGCCGCCGGCACCGTTCCAGGCCGCTTCGTTCGCGGCCGCTCTGTTCGCCGTGTCCGGGGGTTCTATATTCGTCGCATGAGCCGGAACCCCATCGACCCGTCACCGGACCGCTTGCCGCGGCAGCTCCCGATCTTCCCGCTCGCGGGGGTCCTGCTGCTGCCGCGCGGGCGCCTGCCGTTGAACATCTTCGAGCCGCGCTACCTCGCGATGGTCGAGGACGTGCTGGCCGGCGACCGCATGATCGGCATGGTCCAGCCGACCGATCCGGCCTGCCGCCTGCGCGAGCCGGCGGTCTACGGCACCGGCTGCGCCGGGCGCATCACCAGCTTCGCCGAGACCGAGGACGGCCGCTACCTGATCACCCTGACCGGGGTCAGCCGCTTCGCGATCATGCGGGAGCTGGAGGGCCAGCGCGGCTACCGCCGGGTCGCCGCGGACTGGGACCGCTTCTCCGGCGACCTGATCGACCCGCTGGAGCGCGGCGGGAGCCTGGGCGACGGCTGCGGGCTGGACCGCCCGCGTCTGCTGGCCGGGCTGAAGGGCTATTTCAAGATGCAGGGGCTGTCGGTCGACTGGAAGGCCATCGACGGCACGCCGGACGAGCGGCTGGTCACCTCGCTGGCGATGATCTGCCCCTTCTCGCCCAGCGAAAAGCAGGCCCTTCTGGAGACGCCCGACCTGCCGGAGCGCGCGAAGCTCTTGATCGCCCTGGTCGAGATGGCCATTCTCGACGGCCACGAGGGCGACGGCGGCAACGCGCTGCGTCACTGACCGTTTCCTTCGACCGACACTGCACCTTCCGACTGCGAGGCCCGATCCATGAGCGCCCATCCCCACGACGACACGCCCGCCGACGGCAAGACGCAGGCGCGCGTCGATCCGAAGCTTCTGGAAATCCTCGTCTGCCCGCTGACCAAGGGGCCGCTGCGCTACGACGCCGAGCGCGCCGAGCTGATCAGCGACCGCGCCGGGCTCGCCTATCCGATCCGCGACGGCATTCCGATCATGCTGATCGACGAGGCCCGCAGCCTCGACGGGAAGCCGGGGGCGGCCTGATGTCCGACGAGCAATTCGCGTCGGACGCCTTCGGCACGAAGCATTGGCCGGTGGAAGTCCGGCTGAAGAAGGAGGAGAAGCGGCTGGAGGTCGATTTCGACAACGGCCGGACCTTCTCCTACCCGGCGGAGTTCCTGCGCGTCCACAGCCCCAGCGCCGAGGTGCAGGGGCACGGTCCGGGCCAGAAGCAGACCGTCTCGGCCCGCCGCCACGTCGGCATCATGAGCCTGGAGGCCATCGGCCACTACGCCCTGCGGATCGTCTTCGACGACCTGCACGACAGCGGCATCTACTCCTGGAAGCTGCTGTACGAGCTGGGCGAGGACCAGGACCGCCTGTGGGCGGAGTATGTGGCGGAACTGGAAGCCAAGGGGCTGAGCCGCGATCCCCGCGGCCGGCGCTGACGCGATGGAAGGCGGGGGCGGCTCCGGCCGAGGCCCCGCTTTTTCCATGTGGCTTGTCCGGGCGGCTTTTTCAGGTGGCCTTTCCGGACACCGGGGCGCGGCGTGTTGCGCTTTCATGAAAAGGGCGTAGATAGGCCCATCGACCGTTCCTCCGCCGCAGGATGACCGCCGTGACCGCGACCGACCCGCCCGGCGCGACCGCCAGCCAGACCGCCGCCCCCGACACCGATCCGCCGCCTGTGGGCGGCGCCGGGTTGCCCGTTCCCACCACGCCAGCACCGGACACGGCGCCGGACGGCCCGCCACCGCCGCCGCCACCGCCGCCGACGGGCGGCTGGGGCTGGGCGGGCGGCTATGGGCGGCGCGGCAGCGCCCTGCGGCAGAGGCTGGCCGCGCATCTGGCGGCCCGGCGGCGCAAGCGGCGCGCCTGGGCGCGCGACATCGCGCGGATCGTCCTGGTGGTGTCGACACTGGCGCTCGCCGTGCTGGCCGTGGAGATCGCGCGCAAGGCCGTCGTCGTGCTGAACCGCGCTGATCTGGGCATCGTCCACCTCTTCGGGGAGCGCGGCTGAAGCGCTTGATGTTCCCTCTCCCCAGAGGAGAGAGGGCTAAAATGGCCGAACGCAGGCGAAGTGCTCCTCAGGGCAGGATGACCACGTAGCGTTTCGTCGTGGTCTCCAGCACCTCCCACACGCCGTCGAATCCCGGCTCCAGCGTGAAGCGGTCGCCGGGGCCGACCAGCCAGCGGCGCCCGTCGGCGTGGCTGATGGCGCTGCTGCCCTCCAGGATCTCGCAATACTCCCACTCGTCGTAGACGATCCGCCAGGAACCGGGGGTGGAGCGCCAGACCCCGGCGAAGCGCTTGCCGTCCGCCGACTCGTACTCGTTCCAGGTGGTGAAGACCGGGGCGCCGGACAGGACGCGCTCGGCGGCCGGACCGCCGGTCTCGGGCTCCGCGGCGGGGCGGGCGGGGTCGGTCAGCAGGGCGAAGCTCATCATGGGTCTCCCATTCACCAGGCGGCGAGCAGCGGCGGCAGGCCGTGGAGGCTGTCGATGCGGCGGTAGTTCTCGGTGGGCGGCTCGGCCACCTCGTGCGCCCAGGTGACGTGGTAGGGCACATGCACGGCGTGGCCGCCCACGGCCAGCACGGGCAGGATGTCGGACCGCACGGAATTGCCCACCATGACGAAGCGCGCCGGGTCCACCCCGTGCCGGTCGAGCAGGCGGCGGTAGGTGGCCGGGTCCTTCTCGCTGACGATCTCGATGGCGTCGAAGCGCTCGGCGAGGCCGGAGCGGGCGATCTTGCTTTCCTGGTCGAACAGGTCGCCCTTGGTGACGAGCAGCAGCCGGTAGCGCCCGGCCAGCCCCTCCACCACCTCCTGAACCCCGTCCAGCAGGTCGACCGGGTGCTCCAGCATTGCCTTGCCGAACTCGACGAGGCTCTGGATGTCCCGCCCGCCGATGCGTCCGTCGGTCAGGTCCACCGCCGTCTCGATCATCGACAGGACGAAGCCCTTGATGCCGTAGCCGTAGACGCGAAGGTTGTCGCGCTCCGCCTGGAGCAGCCGGCGGTCGATGTCCGCCGGATCGGCCAGATGGTTGGCGAGCAGCGCGCGGAAGCGGTCCTGCGTCATCGAGAACAGGGACTCGTTGTGCCACAGCGTGTCGTCGCCGTCGAAGGCGATGGTGTCGATCATGGAAGAACTCGGTGTCGGACGACGGTCGGAACCAGAGGTAGGACGTGCCGCGGCGCCTGTCCAGCGCTCCGTTTTAAACCCTGTTTGTTGGTGGACTGCACAATTTGTGGCGCCCAAAAGCTGTGCATTCGTCCATTATTCTTGCATCGGTGATATTCCTACGACAGCTATCGAGAAAGCTCACGGCTCGCATACCCACATGGCGGTGGCGGGTTTGCGCGGGATGAGCAATATTCTTTCTCACAAAGCGAGGGCGCGGCGGCCACTTCCGGCAGGCCCCCTCGGGACCTTCAAAGATAGGATGACCACCATGGCAATCGCTCTGCGCACGGCCCCCTCCGGCCGTACCCTGCGCCCTGCTCCGGTGGCGTATGTGCTGGACAGCGTTCTGGACACGTTCGCCCTGTGGCGGCAGCGCACCATCACCCGCCGCGAGCTGGCTCGCCTGGACGACCGGATGCTGCACGACATCGGCATCTCCCAGTTCGACGTCGAAGACGAGATCAGCAAGCCGTTCTGGAAGGCTTGATGCCGTCGTCACGGCGGCGGGAGACCGCAAGGAAAAGGGCCGCCCCTGTGTAAGGGAGCGGCCTTTTTCGCATTTGGGTCCCGTTTCCGGCGTCTGCCCCCTCCCCGACCCTCCCCCTCTGCGAGGGAGAGGGTGCCTTCTGCGAAGCGGTGGCCAGTCCCCTCCACCTCGAAGAGGGGGAGGGTTAGGGAGGGGGCAGCAGAAGCTGGACATGAAAAAGGCCACTCTTCCCGCAGGAAGAGTGGCCTTTTTCTTAACCGAACCGCCGCCCGATCAGATGCAGATCTGCTGGAGCGGGGCGAAGCCGTTGAAGCAGACCGCCGAGTAGGTCGTCGTGTAGGCGCCCGTGGCGTGGATGCGCACGCGGTCGCCGGCCTTCAGGTCCATCGGCAGCTTGTACTCGGCGCGCTCGTAGAGCACGTCGGCGCTGTCGCAGGTCGGGCCGGCCAGCACGACCGCCTCGGTGTCGCCTTCCCCGTCGTCCCCCATCACTTGGATCGGGTACTGGATCGCCTCGTCCATCGTCTCGGCGAGACCGCTGAACTTGCCGATGTCCAGATAGACCCAGCGCTTCACGTCGTTGGCAGACTTGCGGGAGACGAGGACGACCTCGCTCTCGATGATGCCGGCGTTGCCGACCATGCTGCGGCCCGGCTCCACGATGGCTTCCGGCAGGCGGTTGCCGAAGTGGGTGCGCAGGGACTCGAAGATGGCCTGCCCGTAGGCGGTGGTCTCCGGCACGTCGGTGCGGTAGCGGGTGGGGAAGCCGCCGCCCAGGTTGATCATGCCGAGGTCGACGCCCAGCACCTCAAGCTCGCGGAACAGCTGCGCCACCTGGAAGATGGCGTGGTCCCACTGCATCAGGTCCTTCTGCTGCGAGCCGACGTGGAAGGACACGCCGTAGGGAACGACGTTCATGCCCTTGGCCTTCAGCAGCAGCTCGCGCGCCATGGCGAGGTCGCAGCCGAACTTGCGCGACAGCGGCCACTCGGCGCCCTCGCCGGAGGTCAGGATGCGGCAGAAGACGCGGGCGCCGGGGGCGGCGCGGGCGATCTTCTCCAGCTCCGCCTCGCTGTCGAAGGCGAACAGGCGCACGCCCAGCTCGAAGGCGCGGCGGATGTCCGCTTCCTTCTTGATGGTGTTGCCGTAGGAGATGCGCTCCGGCGCGCAGCCGGCGGCCAGAACCATCTGGATTTCCGGGACGCTGGCGGTGTCGAAGGCCGAGCCCAGACGGGTCAGCAGGCCGAGGATCTCCGGTGCCGGATTGGCCTTCACGGCGTAGAAGATCTTGGCGTCCGGGAGCGCTTCCTCCAGGTCGTGGTAGTTCGCTTCCACGACGTCCAGATCGACGACGAGGCACGGGGTCTGCGGACGCTGCTCTTCGAAAAAGCGCGCAATCTTATCGGTCATCTCAGTCTCCCGGACGCAAGATGAAGGTGTCGGACGAATTGTGAAAAAGCAGGGGCGGAGCGGCCGCGCGCTGCTGACCGGTCAGAAAGAAAAGACGGTCAGGCGCTCAGGCCGCCCATACTGGACTGCCGTGTCGCCTTGCGGGGAAGAGCTGAACGGGACAGAACCGGAAAGAGTCGGAGACGGGTGAGCCGGCGCCCACCCACAACAACATGAACCATCGTAACCTCCAAGACGCCGCCTTGCTTAAGGGACGGTCGGGGATCACGCGTTACGTCGTTGCATAACCACATCTCGAAAAGGACGAGGGGCGGGCCAGCGGCACGTGCGCTTGCGAGTTGCGGTTACATAGATCGAACCGGCCGCCTTTTAAAGTGAAAAATGCGACCGGGCGCAAAAAAGTAGCAAGCGTTACGCAAAGGTAAAAATAGGGAGGAATAACATGGACTTGAGTACGGCCATTCCGGTCTGGGACATGGCGGCCCGGCTGGCTGCGGCGGCGGTTTGCGGGGCGGCGCTGGGACTCGACCGCGAGATCCGGGGCAAGGCGGCGGGGCTGCGCACCCACACGCTGGTGGCCATCAGCGCGGCGGTGACCACCCTGGTTGCGCTGGAGCTTTACTGGGGCATGGCCGGGAAGGGGACCGGCGGGGGCGACATGGATCCCACCCGCGTCATCCAGGGCATCGCCCAGGCCATCGGCTTCATCAGCGCCGGGGTGATGTTCCGCGCAGGGACCACGGTGCGCGGGGCGACCACCGCGGCGGTGATCTGGATGGCCGGCGCGCTGGGCATCGCCTGCGGAGCTGGTTTTTATGTGCTGGCGGGGATGGCGCTGGCGCTCTGCCTCGCCGTCACCATTGTCTTCTCCTACGTCCTGCGCTGGATACCTGAGTCCGTCAAGTCCGAGGACTGACCAGAAGCCGGTGGGCCAGCGCGCCGCCGAGAGCGACCAGCCCGATCGCGGTCATCATGGGAAGCTGGCTGTCCGCGTGGGTGTGGCCGAGCACCACGCCGATCAGAGCCGCCACGGTCATCTGCACGAAGCCGACCAGCGAGGAGGCCAGCCCGGCCATCATCGGGTAGGGGCCGACCGCCCCGGCCATGGCGTTGGGCAGGGTCAGCCCGGCGCCCAGCATGAACAGGAAGACGGGACCCACCACCGCCGCCAGATGCAGCACCCCGCCCAGCGCCAGCCCCACCCCCAGCAGCCCGCCCGCCAGAGACACCGCCGTGCCGGTGCGGATCATCCGCGGGCCGCCCAGCCGCGCGCTCAGCCGCCCGGCCAGGAAGGAGCCCACGGCGTAGCCCAGCACCACCGCGCCGAAGCTCGCCCCGTACTGCGCGGGCGTCAGGTGCAGTCGTCCGATCAGCACGAAGCTGGACCCGGAAATGAAGGCGAAGATGCCGCTGTAGGCGAAGGCCACCGTCAGCATCTGCCCGACGAAGCCGCGATCGCGCAGCAGCAGCGCGTAGTTGGCGAGCAGCCGGCCGGGCTGCAGCGCCGTCTCGTCGCGGTTGGCGTTGGTCTCGCCCATCAGGGTCCAGGTGGCGGCCAGGATCAGCGCGGCGAAGCTGGTCAGCAGCAGGAAGTTGCTCCGCCAGCCGAACCACTCCGTCAGGACGCCGCCCAGGATCGGGCCGGCGGCGGGGGCCAGCGTCATCGCCATCGCCATGTAGGCCAGCACGGTGGCCGCCCGGTCGCGCCCGAAGACGTCGCGCACCACCGCCCGCGCCACCACCGGCCCGCAGCAGGCGCCCAGTGCCTGGAAGAAGCGGGCGACGATCAAAGTCTCGATGTCGTCGGTCAGCGCGCAGGCCGCACTCGCCACCAGATAGATGAGGATGCCGCCGAGCAGGGCGGGCCGCCGTCCGAACCGGTCGGACACCGGCCCGTAGACGAGCTGCGACACCGCGAAGCCGGCGAGGAAGACCGACAGGGTGAGCTGCACCGTGGCGATGTCCGTGCCGAACACGGTGACCAGGGTCGGCAGGGAGGGCAGGTAGAGGTCGGTGGACAGCGGGCCGAAGGCGACGAGCGCCGTCAGCAGCACGCGGACGGTCAGGGAATCGGGACGGGGCATGGAGGGAGTCGGGCCGAAGGACGGAGGGAGGAGCGCACTCTAGCAGAGGCGCGGCGCGACCCCGTCACGGCGTTTCGGTATGACCGTCATTTGCAAATGAAACCATTTCCGTCCCGTCCCCGCCGCCTTCGCCATAGCGCAGCAGCCGCGCGCCGTTGGCCTTCAGCCAGAGGCGCGGCGTGCGCACGTCGCCGGTCAACTGCGCGCACAGCGTCCAGAAGCGCTGGGAGTGGTTCATCTCGCGCAGATGCGCCACCTCGTGCCCCACCACGTAATCCAGAACGGACTCCGGCGTCAGGATCAGCCGCCAGGAGAAGGAGAGCCGCCCGGTGGCCGAGCAGCTTCCCCAGCGGCTCTTGGTGTCGCGCACGGTGACGGCGGCGACCCGCGCGCCGATCAGCGCGGCCTTGGCGCGCGACCGCTCGGCCAGCTCGCGCCGCGCCTCCGCCATCAGGAAGTCGCGCACCCGGCGGGCGACATGCTCGGCCCGGCCGCCGACCAGGATCGCGCCGTTCTCGCGCCGGGTCGCCCCGCGCAGGTCGGGGTTGTGCCGGATGACATGGTCGGTGCCGAGATAGGGCACCACCGCCCCGTCGGCGAAGGGAAGCTGCGGCGGCAGGGCGGCCAGCCGCGCCCGCACCCAGCCGTCGTGCCGCCCGACGAAGCGCAGCGCCTCGGCCTCCGGGACGCCCACCGGGATCACCACCTGGATCAGCCCGCGCCCGGCGTCCACCCGCAGGGTCATCCGGCGGGCGCGGGCGCTTTCCCGCAATTCCAGCGGCACGGGCAGGCCGGCGACGGCCAGCGCGCGCGGGGCCTTGGGGCGTGGGGCGTGGGTTTTGGAAGGGTGGGATTTGCGGCGGAAGAGCATACCTGACTTATAGCCCGCAAGGCCGGCCGGGGCCAATGGGAGCCTTCTCTTTCACATTCAAACGGAATTTGTCCCAAGTGAGTTTTGCATGTGATATTTGACTCGGATGGGCAAGTGGCCGGATAAGTGTGCTCTGATCTCAGTTTTTGCGGTGAAGTTGTGGCCGAGTATACCCAGAAGAACTCAACCGAAAGTCATATGACTGATCGTGCGATCTGGCTTGAGGCTCTGGTCTCCGCCAACGGCGCCGCTCACGCTCTGCTTGGGCTGGACGCTCGGCTTCTCGTGGTCAACCAAGCCTTCGCGGCGGCCTTCGGCTGTCTGCCGGAGGAGGTGGAGGGCAGGGAGCTGACCGACCTGGGCGTTCCGGCGGCCATCGTTTCCCAGGTCGAGGCGCAGGTCCGCCGTGCCGTCCTCACCGGCGCGCCGGTGTCCGCCTTCGGCCTGCTGCCCCGGGGCGAAATGGTGCTGAGCCCGGTGCGCGACGCGGACGGGGCGATCACCGCGGTCGCCGCCATCGCCGACACCAACGCCGCCGCCCTGGCCGCCGCCCGCGCCGAGGCCGAGCGCGCGAAGGCCGAGACCGAGCGGGTCCGCCAGGAGGCCGAGACGGGGCGCACCGCCATCGGGCGCTTCCTGTCCGCCGCCAGCCACGACCTGCGCCAGCCCTTCCAGGCCATGCACCTGTTCCATCATCTGCTGATGGGCCGCCTGACCGATCCCGGCGCGCGCGATCTCGGCGAGAAGCTGGAGATGTCGATCGAGGCGGCGGAGGCGCTTCTGCGCGCCCTGCTGGACGTTTCGAAGCTGGAGGCCGGGCTGGTCCGGACTCAGGTGCAGACCTTCCCCATCGACGAGACGCTGAGCCGCCTGCTCAACGAGTTCGCGCCGGAGGCCGACGCCAAGGCCCTGCGCTTCAACGTCCGCCCCGCGGATGCGGAGGTGAGCACGGACCCGGTTCTGCTGGAGCAGCTTCTGCGCCCGATCCTGTCCAACGCCCTGCGTTTCACCGAGTCGGGCGGCGTGCTGCTGGCGGCGCGGCGGCGCGGCGCGGCGTTGCGCATCGAGGTGTGGGACACCGGCCTCGGCATCGCCCCCGCCGACCAGTCGGCGATCTTCGACGACTTCCACCAACTCGGCAACCCGAACCGCGACCGGCGGCACGGGCTGGGGCTCGGCCTTGCCATCGTCCGGCGCCTGGCGGCGCTGCTGGGCCTGCCGGTCTCGCTGCGCTCGGTGCCCGGCAAGGGCTCGGTCTTCGCGGTGGACGTCCCGCTGGCGACGGTGAGCGCCGCGGACCTGCCGGTCGCGAGCAGCAGCGCGGCGTGACGGGGCGGGAAACCGCACCCCCTTCATCCACCGAACGAAAAGAGAGCGTCGTCCCCGCTTGCGCCCGCCGACCCGTCCATCGGCGCCGCGCCGGGCGGTGATGGAGCGCGCATACTTCCTCCGAAGGCCGGGTCCGTTCACGGCCCGCCGCGCCCGGCGTCAGGGTCTGGGTGCGGCTGCGGCGCGGCCCGGGATCGGAGGACGGCATGCATCGACTTGCAGGGCGCCGGTTGGCCATCGGCTTGGCGGGGATGGTCATGGTCGCGTGTGCGATCCCGCCCGCCGCCGCGCAGACGACGAGCCTGGACTGGGACCAGCGCGGCTGCGTCTTCGGACCGCGGCCCGGCCTGGACCGGCTCGTGCCCGGTTACAACCCCGGTGCGCAGCCCTATTACTGCCCGCCGCCCGCCGCGCTGTACCCCGCGCCGCCGGTCGCGGCTCCGGCGGCGTCGCTCCATCTGTCGGCGCCGAGCCGTTCCTACTGCCTGCTGCGCTCCTCCGGCCTGATGGGCGACAGCCTGTCGCAATTGGCCGGCTCCCTGTGCCGGGACGACGCCGCGCTGTGGGCGCTGGCCCAGACAGGGCACCCCGAGAGATGACGTAAGGGGGATAGACCATACTGATACGTACGGCTGATTGACAGCCTCCCTCTCTGTCCTTAAGGCTTGCAAAAAAGGGCAAACACTTATGCGGGGAGGAAAACCATCGATGCCGGCGCAGCACCCGTCACCACCCTAAGTCCCGTTCCGTGCGTCACGCAGGACCGCTGTCGCAACCGTGAATAGCGGGTGCGGTGCGTCCCTGCGCGCGCGTTCCGCATGCGTCATCAAATTTTCACAAGACCGTCGCGGGACCGCAACCCGCGCCCTGCATGTCAGCACATCACGCAATCGATTGGTTCCAGGGAGAGACCACCATGCTGACCCGCCGCAAGCTCGCCGTCTCGACGGCCGCCTTCGCGCTCGCCGCCGGTTTCACCGGCGCCGCCTACGCCCAGCAGAAGACCGTCGTCGAATTCTGGCACGGCCTGCCCCAGCCGCTCGGCGGCCAGCTCGAGCAGGTGGTGAAGGGCTTCAACGACAGCCAGGACAAGGTCCAGGTCAACCCGACCTTCAAGGGCAGCTACCCGGAGACGATGCAGGCGGCCATCGCCGCCTTCCGCGCCGGCAACGCCCCGCACATCGTGCAGATGTTCGAGGTCGGCACCGCCACCATGCTGTCCGCCGGCCCGGCCATCAAGCCGGTGCACCAGCTGATGAGCGAGACGGGGTCGGGGCTCGACGCCGCGGCCTACATCCCGGCGGTGCGGGGCTACTACAGCTCCAAGGACGGCAAGATGATGGCGCTGCCGTTCAACAGCTCCACCACCATCACCTTCTACAACAAGGACGCCTTCCAGAAGGCCGGGCTCGACCCCAACAAGCCGCCGGCGACCTGGCCGGAGGTGGCCGACGCGGCGCGCAAGCTGAAGGCGGCGGGCGTGACCTGCCCGATGACCTTCTCCTGGCCGACCTGGACCCAGTTCGAGCAGGTCGGCGCGCTGCACGACAAGCCCTTCGCGTCGGAGGCCAACGGCTTCGGCGGGCTGAACGCCACGCTGAAGATCAACGACCCGTTCTTCGTGAAGCATCTCCAGACTCTGATCGACCTGCAGAAGGAAGGCGCGCTGCGCTACGGCGGTCGCGACAACGCCGCGGACTCGCTGTTCCCGTCGGGCGAATGCGCGATGATCCAGGCCTCGTCCGGCCTGCGCGGGCGCATCGTGAAGGAGGCCAAGTTCAACTGGGGCGCCGCGCCGCTGCCCTACTGGCCGGACGCCATCGCGTCGCCGAAGAATTCGATCATCGGGGGCGCCGCCTTCTGGGTGATGACCTCGCCCAAGCGCACCGCTGACGAGTACAAGGCCGTCGCCGCCTTCTTCAGCTACCTCGCCCGTCCGGAGGTGGACGCCAAGTGGCACATGGACACCGGCTACGTCCCGGTGACGCTGCAGGGCTTCGAGCTGGCGAAGAAGGAAGGCTTCTACGAGAAGAACCCCGGCGCCGAGGTGCCGGCTGAGCAGCTCACCCGCACGGCCACCACGGAGAACACGATGGGCCTGCGGCTGGGCAACCTGCCGGAAATCCGCAACATCATCCAGGAGGAGATGGAGAAGGCGTTCCAGGGCCAGCAGACCGCCCAGCAGGCGCTGGACAACGCGGTGAAGCGCGGCGACACGGTCCTGCGCAATTTCGAGCGCGCCAACAAGAACTGAGTGGTTCTGTGGCTTGTCCCCTCTCCCCCCTGGGGAGAGGGTCAGGGTGAGGGGGGTGCGCTTTTGCCGGACGCTCCGACATGCGCAAATCCCCTCACCGCCCGCTTCGCGGGCACCCTCTCCCCGGAGGGGAGAAGGTTGAAAGGGGTTCCATGCAACGTCGCGTGATTTTCGACAACAGGGCGCTGCCCTACCTGCTGTTGGCGCCGCAGGTGGCGGTGACGCTGATCTTCTTCATCTGGCCGGCGGCGCAGGCGCTGTGGCAGTCGGTGCATCTCCAGGACGCCTTCGGGCTGCGCAGCCAGTTCGTCGGGCTGGAGAACTTTCATGCGGTGCTGAGCGACCCGAACTATCTGGAGACGGTCAAAACCACCATCATCTTCAGCGCGTCGGTGACCGTCCTGTCGCTGGCCTCCGCGCTGGGGCTGGCGGTGATGGCCGATTCGAAGATACGGGCGGCGTCGGCCTACAAGACGCTGCTGATCTGGCCCTACGCGCTGGCCCCCGCGGTGGCGGCGGTGCTGTGGATGTTCATCTTCAACCCGGACATCGGCATCCTGGGCCGCGCGCTGAACAACCTCGGCTACGCCTGGGACTACCGGCTGAACGACGGGCAGGCGCTGACCATGGTCATCCTGGCGGCGAGCTGGAAGCAGGTCTCCTACAACTTCATCTTCTTCCTGGCCGGGCTGCAGGCCATCCCGCGCTCCGTCCTCGAGGCGGCGAGCATCGACGGGGCGGGGGCGGTGCGCCGCTTCTGGACGATCACCTTCCCGCTGCTGTCGCCGACCACCTTCTTCCTGCTGGTGGTGAACATCGTCTACGCCTTCTTCGAGACCTTCGGCACGATCCACGCCCTGACCCACGGCGGGCCGGGCAAGGCCACGGAGACGCTGATCTTCCGCGTCTACCAGGACGGCGTGGTCAACCACGACCTCGGCGGCTCGTCGGCGCAGTCGGTGATCCTGATGGTCATCGTCATCGCGCTGACCGCCATCCAGTTCCGCTTCGTCGAGCGCAAGGTGCATTACTCATGACCCGCGACCGCGACACCCCGCGCTCCGGCGGGCGCCTGATGGACATGGTCCCGCACCTGATCCTGATGCTGGGCGTCCTGATCTTCGCCTTCCCGATCTACGTGACGATCATCGGCTCGACCTGGGACGCCGCCACCATCGGGCGCGGCAACCTGCCGCTGACGCCGGGCGGGGAGATGCTGAACAACTACGCCTCGGCCTGGAGCGAATCGCAGGGCAACCGCGTCATGCACACGCCCGTGCGCATCATGATGTGGAACAGCCTCGTCATGGCGCTGGTCATCGCGCTGGGCAAGATCGCCATCTCGATCATCTCGGCCTACGCGGTGGCCTTCTTCCGCTTCCCGCTGCGCATGGCCTTCTTCTGGATGATCTTCATCACGCTGATGCTGCCGGTGGAGGTGCGCATCATCCCGACCTACGAGGTGGTCGCCAACCTCGGCCTGATCGACAGCTACGCCGGGCTGACCATCCCGCTGATCGCCTCGGCGACGGCGACGCTGCTGTTCCGGCAGTTCTTCCTGACCATCCCGGACGAGCTGGTGGAGGCCGCGAAGATCGACGGGGCGGGGGCGCTGCGCTTCTTCCTGGACGTGGTGCTGCCCCTGTCGCGCACCAACATCGCGGCGCTGTTCGTCATCCTCTTCATCTACGGCTGGAACCAGTATCTGTGGCCGCTGCTGATCACTAACAGCGCGGAGATGGAGACGGTGGTGATCGGCATCACCAAGATGATCGGCAACGGCGAGGCCGCGACCGACTGGAACCTCATCATGGCGACGACGGTGCTGGCCATGCTGCCGCCGGTGGCGGTGGTCGTGCTGATGCAGCGGTGGTTCGTCAAAGGCCTTGTGGACAGCGAGAAGTAAGAAAGAACCAATCGAGATGGCAACGGTCGATCTGAATCAGGTCCGCAAGTCCTACGGCTCCGTGGAGGCGATCAAGGGCATCGACATCAGCGTCGCGGACGGGGAGTTCCTCGTGCTACTCGGCCCTTCGGGCTGCGGCAAGTCCACGCTTCTGCGCATGGTCGCCGGGCTGGAGAGCATCACCGGCGGCGAGATCGCCATCGGCGGGCGGGTGGTCAACGGGCTGGAGCCCAAGGACCGCGACATCGCCATGGTGTTCCAGAACTACGCGCTCTACCCGCACATGAGCGTGTTCGACAACATGGCCTACGGACTGAAGATCCGCGGCCTGCCCAAGGCGGAGATCCAGGCGCGCGTGGCCAAGGCCGCGGAGATCCTGGAGCTTGGCCGCTTCCTCGACCGCCGGCCCAGCCAGCTGTCGGGCGGGCAGCGCCAGCGCGTCGCCATGGGCCGCGCCATCGTGCGCGAGCCCGCCGCCTTCCTGTTCGACGAGCCGCTGTCCAACCTGGACGCCAAGCTGCGCACCCAGATGCGCGTCGAGATCAAGCGGCTCCAGGACCGGCTGGGCATCACCAGCCTCTACGTGACTCACGACCAGGTGGAGGCGATGACGCTGGCCGACCGCATCCTGGTCATGAACCACGGGGTGGCCGAGCAGATCGGCACGCCGCTGGAGGTCTACCAGCGTCCGGCCAGCCTGTTCGTGGCGGGCTTCATCGGGTCGCCGCCGATGAACGTGCTGGACGCGCGCTTCGACTCCGCCGGGCAGGCGGTGGCGCTGCCCGGCGGCACCGCCTTCCTCCTGCCGCGCCCGCGGCCCGACATGGCCGGGCGGCCGGTCAAGCTGGGCGTGCGGCCGGAGCATCTGGCCGTCACCCCCGGCGACGGACCGCTGATCGTCACGGTCGATCTGGTGGAGGCCCTGGGCGCCGACACGGTGGTCTACGGCCGCCTGCCGGACGGCGAGGCGCTGGTGGTCCGGGTCGCCGGCCTGCCGTCCTGCCGCGAGGGCGAGACCCTGCGCGTCGGCGCGCCGCCCGACGCCCTGCACCTGTTCGACGCGGAGAGCGGACGGCGCCTGCCGGATTGATTGGGTGCCGGACCGAACGGGGTCGAGAGGTTGCATCCTCAGCCGCCCCATGCCCTCCTGTCGATCCGTCATGTCCCGCCGGAAACAAGGATAAGAAACGTCATGAAACTCTACCTGAAGCCGGGCGCCTGCTCGCTGTCGCCGCACATCGTCCTGCGCGAAAGCGGCTTGGCCTTCGACGTCGCGGTCGTCGACCTCGCCGCCAAGACGCTGGAGGACGGCGGCGATTTCCTCGCCGTCAACCCGAAGGGCCAAGTGCCGACGCTGGCCTTCGACGACGGCGCCATCCTGACCGAGGGCGCCGCGATCGTTCAATACGTCGCCGACCGCGTGCCGAAGAGCGGCCTGCTGCCCGCCGTCGGGACGATGGAGCGCTACCGCGTGCTGGAGTGGCTGAACTTCATCGGCACGGAGCTGCACAAGACCTTCAGCCCGCTGTTCCGCCCGACCACGCCGGACGCCTTCAAGGACATCGCCAAGCAGACGCTGACCGCCAAGCTCGCGGTGGTGGAGGCCGGGCTCGCCGGCAAGGACTACCTGACGGGCGACCGCTTCACGGTGGCCGACGCCTATGGATTCACGGTGCTGCGCTGGGCGCCGCGCGTCGGCCTGCCGCTGGACGGCTATCCGAACATCACCGCCTTCATGGCCCGCGTCGCCGCGCGCCCGGCGGTGGCCGCGGCGCTGGCGGCGGAAGGGATCGCCTGACCGCTGGCCGGACGGGGAGGGGACGCACCTGTTCGATCCCGAGACAGGCCGGTGATTGCCCGAGTAGACTGCTCGGGCAATCACCAGCAGGGAGGGGGCGAAGACCCCGACGAGCATGAGCGCAACCGACCGCAAACCCGTTCCGCCCTTCCACCTCGCCTTCCCCGTCCGCGACAAGGAGGAGGCGCGCGCCTTTTACGCCGGCCTGCTGGGCTGCGGGGTGGGACGGGAATCCGACCGTTGGATCGACTTCGACCTCTACGGTCATCAGGTGGTGGCCCATGTGACCGAGGAGGCCGGGACCCGCGCCACCAACCCGGTCGATGGCGAGGACGTGCCGGCCTGCCATTTCGGCGTGATCCTGGCGTGGGACGACTGGCACGCGCTGGCCGACAGGCTGAAGGCCGAAGGGGTGAAATTCCTCATCGAGCCGCAGATCCGCTTCAAGGGTCAGGCCGGCGAGCAGGCCACCATGTTCTTCCTCGACCCGAGCGGGAACGCCCTGGAGTTCAAGAGCTTCCAGGACATGGGGCAGATTTTCGCGCGGTGACGCCGGCGCGATCCTTCGACGCCATCGGCATTTCCTTCACCGTGGCGGGAAAAATCCGGCCCATGCCGCCGGTCCGGTTTTCCCCTCCGTCCCGGCGAAGGCCCGTGTTTCCGCGCCGTCGGGATGGCATGAAAGCTGCTCATGGGAAATTGCCGAAGCCATTTCGGCGGTCAACCGTGAGGTGTTTCATGAACCGCCTGCCCGCCGCCGCGCCGGGATTTGAATCGTCAAGAGCCTACGCACTGAACGGCGGCGTGGTCACCCGCTTCTCCGCGGCGACCAAGGCCACGCCGGAGATGATGGCGCGCGTCGGCGATCGCGCTTTTCAACAGCAGATGAGAATCGCGGCGGACCCGAACGCCGTGGACCCGGCGGTCACGGCGCGAAGCCGCGCCGTGCAGGCCCACACGCTGTTCCGGCAGGGCGGTCAGGTCGTCGCCGTCGTCTGGCGGGACGGCCAGACGCAAATGAGCAATGGGCTTGCGGCGCGGCTGGACTGGAGCGCGCTGGAGCGGCAGACCGCCGCCCTGTCCGACGCGCAGCGGCGGGACGCGATCGCCGCAGCCATCACGAAACAGATGGGAGGGAGCGTCCAGGTCCAGCGCTACGGCGACAGCGGCGCCGCGCCGACCCGTGGCGCGGTGATCGACGAGCAGGCCGCGGCGAACCGGTCGGCGGACTGGGCGATGCACGGCGGGCGGTGATCCCGCCGCGCACCGGACAGGCACAGGCTGTATAGACTCAGGCCGCGGACCGCTTGTTGCCGCCCGGCTGGCCGCCGTGCGGGGCGGGGCGGCGGTTGTGGCGGTTCTGCTGGTTGGCCGAGGCCTTGGCCTTCAGCGGCTGGTCGCCGGTGGCGCCGGCAACCCGCGCGCCCTGCGGCGCCGGCGGCTTCGCGCCGTGGGCCTTCGGCGCCTGAGGCTTCTGGCCCTGCGGCTTGTTGCCGCCCGCCTGCTGCTGCGGCTGGCCGCGGCCCGGACGCGGCTGCTTGGGCGCCGGCTTCGGCGGCTTGGCGGAGGAGGCGTGGATCGCCGCCACCACCGACGCGTGGTAGGGATGGTCGTGGTCCGCCGGGACCGGCTGGCGGATGGTCTTCTCGATGGCCTTCAGATAGGCCACCTCCTCCGCGTCGCAGAAGGACACCGCGCTGCCGTCGGTGCCGGCGCGGGCGGTGCGGCCGATGCGGTGGACGTAGCTTTCCGGCTCGTTCGGCAGGTCGAAGTTGATGACGTGCGTGATGCCGTCGATGTCGATGCCGCGCGCCGCGATGTCGGTCGCCACCAGCGCCTTGAGGTCGCCGCTGCGGAAGGACTCCAGGGCGCGCACGCGGGCCGACTGCGACTTGTCGCCGTGGATCGCGTCGGCGGGGACGCCAGCCTTCTTCAGATGGTCGGCGATGCGGTCGGCGCCGTGCTTGGTGCGGGCGAAGACGATCGTCCGCTCCATGGCGCCCTCCTGGAGGAGGTCGGCGAGAAGACGGCGCTTGTCGGCGCGCTCCACGAACAGCACGCGCTGGGCGATGCGCTCCACCGTGGTGGACTGGGGCGCCACCTCGATCCGCTCGGCGTCGGTCAGGATGCTGTGCGCCAGCTCGACCACGGCTTCCGGCATGGTGGCGGAGAACAGCAGGGTCTGGCGCTGCTTCGGCAGGACCGCCACCACCTTCCGCACGTCGCGGATGAAGCCCATGTCGAGCATGCGGTCGGCCTCGTCCAGGACGAAGATCTCGACCTGGTCGAGCACGCACTGCTTCTGCGCCATCAGGTCGAGCAGGCGGCCCGGAGTCGCCACCAGCACATCGGTGCCGCGGGCCAGGGCAGCGACCTGCGGGCTCTGCCCGACGCCGCCGTGGATCACGGTGCGGCGGATCGGCAGGTGGCGGCCGTAGGTGCGGAAGCTCTCGCCGATCTGCAGCGCCAGCTCGCGCGTCGGCGTCAGGATCAGCGTGCGCGGCGCCTTGGCCTGCACGCGCTTCTTGTTCTGGAACAGCCGCTGCAGGATCGGCAGGGTGAAGGCGGCGGTCTTGCCGGTGCCGGTCTGGGCGAGGCCGAGAACGTCGCGGCCCTCCAGAAGAACGGGGATGGCGCCGGCCTGGATCGGCGTGGCGGTCTGGTAACCCTCTTCGGCGACGGCGCGCAGAAGGGGCTCGATCAGGCCGAGGCCACTGAATTCGGTCATACGGGGAGGGTCCTGGTCACGTGAACAGAGGCTGCACCTGGGCCGTGCCCGGACATGGCCGGGGCGGCGTGGCTTGGGGCGCTCCGCCGCGGGAGTGCGCGGAGCCATCAATTCACCGTGGGAAGGCGCAAGCGGCGCCGGTACCGGGACGACAAGGAGCCGGCAGCCCCAAAGCAAAATCGACCGACCACACATAGGCGGTGGGGCGGCTTTTGGCAAGCAAACAAGGACCTTGGCCCGCTTCCGGACCGGAAATGTCCCTGGGCCGGGCGGCGATTCCGGGGGACGGTGGGCGGCGCGGCGTGCCGCCTCCCGGTGGGTGAGGCATTTTGCCGCGTGAATTCCCGGACAAAAAAACGGGGTATAGGATTGCGAATGAATTTCAGTATTATGATCCGCGCTGCAGCATGGCGACCCGGATCGCGGGAGACGGCGCCGCAACGGATGGCAAAGGCGGTGGGGCAATGACGTCGCGTCTCGAATCCTTGTGCCTGGAAAAGGGGCTGAAGATGACCGGCCAGCGCCGGGTCATCTCCCAGGTCCTGTCGGAGTCGGAGGACCATCCCGACGTGGAGGAGGTCCATCGCCGCGCCGTCCTGATCGACCCGCGCATCTCCATCGCCACGGTCTACCGCACGATGCGCCTTCTCGAGGACGCGCAGGTGATCGAGAAGGTGGATCTGGGCGACGGACGCGCCCGCTACGAAGAGGCGTCCACCGACCATCACCATCATCTGATCGACACGCGCAGCGGGCGGATCATCGAATTCGCCAGCCCGGAGCTGGAGGCGCTGAAGGAGCGCATCGCGCGGGAGCTGGGCTACCGCATCGTCGGTCACCGGCTGGAAATCTACGGCGTTCCGCTCGACGGCGCTTCTCTCGACGGCGGCGGCACCCTGGACGGCAACTCTGTGGATGGCGGGGAGCGTCGATGAAAGGCATGCGCTGGCTGACGATCGACCCCTACCCGGCGGTGAGCCTGAATTGCCGCGACGCGGTCCAGCGCTGCTACGCCGGCCTGTGCGACTGCGGCCAGCCGGAGCGCTACGCGCTGGAGGCGGCGGTGACCGTCTTCCGCTACCACCATCCCGAAACCCCGCCCTTCCAGGCGGAAACCATCGTCAGCCAGTGGGTGGCCGGACCGGTCCGGCATTGACTCCATCCCCCGCCGGCGTCACCAGCGCCGCCGCTTGCGCTCCAGCGTGTCGGGGGCGAAGTCCTCGGGCCGCAGGGTCTTGGCGAAGTCCGGCGGGGCGAGCTGGTTGTCGAGGCCGCTCACCACATAGCGGTCGCCGGTGAGGTTGTAGGTGATCTCCAGCGCCGGGGCGAAGACGGGCACCTGGGGATAGGCGACGCCGTGCGCTTCGGCGTAGCGGACGAGATCGCCCTTGGCGTCGTAATGGTCGGCCATGACGATCTGCCAGGTGTCCTCGTCCAGATAATAGGTGCGCTCCGGCAAGGCGTGGCGGAAGTTGGGCTTCACCCGCGCCTCGACGATCCAGACCCGGTGCATCTCGTAGCGCAGGAACTGCGGGTTGGGGTGGCCCAGCCACAGGAAATCCACCGGCGCCAGATTGGGCGTGTTCATCCGGCTGGCGTTGTAAGGCACATACATCTCCCGCCGCGTCACCAGCGCGAAATCGAAGCGGTCGAGCGGGCCGCTGAACATGTCCAGCATATCGGCGGTGCGGATTCCGCCGCTGGCCGGGTCCGGCGTGTCGTAGACGAAATCCGGCGCGCGGACGGGCTTGCCGCCCTCGCCCTGGCGGAACCAGGCGGCGAAGCCGGACTGGATCGGGTTCAGCGTGCCGTGCAGCAGCAGGGTCGTCCCGGCCTCCGCCTTGGGCATCAGGGTGGTGCGGCGGTAGTGGAAGGGCCGCCCGCCGTCGATCCCGGCGGCGTAGCTGGACTGCCAGTCCTCGCGGTAGACCGCCGCGGTGTGGATTCCGCCGGCCTCCGGCAGGACGGTGGCGCCGGTGCGGCTGAAGGAGGTGCCGCGCCAGCGCAGGATGTGGTTCCACATCGCCTGCACGCCGTTGGCCGGGATGGGGAAGGGCACGCCCACCTGCGCCCCGCTCAGCGCCAGACCGTTCTCGCCCAGCCTGGCGCGCTTGGCGTTCGCGATCGATTCGTCGTAGACGCGCTGCGGCGCGGCGGCGCTGCGGCGGCTGGGGAAGACCGGGATCTCGAAGGACGGGTACTTGGTCAGCATCTCCTGCAGGCCGCCGGACAGGCGGACCTTGTAGCGGTCGATGTCCGCCGGCCCCACGGTGAACCAGCGCCCGTCCTCGTCGTAGGGGTCGGGCAGGGGCGTGCCCGGCTTCCAGCCGTCGGGGGCTCGGGTCAGCCCGCCCTTCCAGGCCGGAATGGCCCGCGTCCGGCTGGCGCCGCGCACCGCGCCGAAGGGAGTCAGCTCCTCCCCCAGGGCCGGGACCTTCTCCTGCGCGGCGATCGGGGCGGCGTAGGGAAGCACCGGCAGGGAGAGCAGAAGGCTGGAGAACTGGCGGCGGTTCATGCGCGTCTCGCGGCGTGGCGGGTCGCGGGGACGATACCCCAATCGGGCGCCGGTTCGAACGGACAAAGGGCGTTCAAGTGGGGGGTCAGGGCGCCGCTGCCGTGGCGAGGGCGCGCTCGACCTCCCGCATCGCCTGTTCCAGCGCTTCGGCGAGCGCGGTCACCCGGTCCCAAGGGGCGTCCTGCCTCACCGCCTGCTCCAGCGCCTGCGCCGCGTCGCCGAGCGGTTTCGCGCCGGCGTTGCGGGCGCAGCCTTTCAGATTGTGGGCGCCGGCGCGGATCGCCGTTGCGTTGCGCGCGGCGACGGCGGCGGCGACCTCGTCCGTGATGTGACGGCTGATGCCGACGAAGTCGTTCAGCAACTCGTCCATCAGCGCCCGGTCGCCGGCGCAGAGCCGGCGCAGCGCGTCGCGGTCGATCGCGGGACTCTCCGGCGGCGGCGAAGGTGGACCCGGCGCCACCGCGTCGCTGTCCGTGGGCGGCAGGAAGCGCGACAGAACGGCGTCGAGCTTGACCAGATCCAGCGGCTTGCTCAGCGCGTCGTCCATGCCGGCGGCGAAGTAGCTCTCGATGTCCGCCGGGGCGGCGTTGGCGGTCAGGGCGACGATCGGCAGATGGGCGCCGGTGGCGCGCTCCGCCGCGCGGATGCGGCGCGTCAGCGCGAACCCGTCCAACTCGGGCATCTGGATGTCGGTCAGCAGCAGGGCGTAGCGCCGCCGTCCCAGAGCGGCCAGGGCCTCCGCGCCGCCGGTGGTCAGCTCCGCCGTGTGGCCCAGCGCGGTGAGCTGCATCTGCAGGACCTTGCGGTTGATGGCGTTGTCCTCCGCCACCAGGATCAGCCGCCCGCGGGCCTCCGCCTCGGCGATGGCCCGCTCGGGACTCGGCGTGGCCGGGGCGCAGGGCGTTGCGCAGGGTGTGGCGGGGGGCGGGCCTTCGCCGGGTGCGGCGTCCGCCAGGGCGCGCCCGGCGGCCACCGTGACGGCGCGCACCAGCGCGGCGCGGCGGACCGGGCGGCTCACCGGGATCGCCCCGTCGGCGGGCTGCCCGCCGCCGGCCGCCGGGTCCTGCAACAGCACCGTCGGCACCCGCGCTTCGCCGGCGCGGCGGCCCAGCAGCTGCGGCGCCTGGGCGGCGGCCGGGGTGTGCAGCGCCTCGTCGACCACCACGACGTTCAAGGCGCCGCTGGCTTCGCAGGCCGTCCGCGCCTGTTCGGCCAGGGCCCCCGGCTCCCCGGCGGCCAGCACCCGCGCCCCGGCGGCCTCCAGATAGTCGGCGACGATCCGGCGCTCCGCTGTCTCCGGCAGGCCAACCAGGACGGTCAGCCCGGCAAGGTCCGGCTCCGCCGCCGCCGGGGAGGCCGGCGCCGCGGCGGCTTCGGCCGGGGCGTGGGCGGCCGCGCTGTCGAGCGTCAGCTCGACCCAGAAGGTCGAGCCCACCCCCGGCGCGCTGTCCACCCCGATCGTTCCGCCCATCAGCGCGACCAGCCGCCGGCTGATCGACAGGCCCAGCCCGGTGCCGCCGAAGCGCCGGGCGGTCGAGCTTTCCGCCTGGGTGAAGGGCTGGAAGAGCTGGCGGCGCGCCGTCTCGGCGATGCCGATGCCGGTGTCCGCCACCTCGATGCGCAGCCGGGTGGCGGTCCGGGTGTCGGTGCCGGCCCCGGCCGCCAGGGTGGCCTGCACAACGATTCGCCCGCGCTCGGTGAATTTGATGGCGTTACCGCACAGGTTGAACAGGATCTGGCGCAGCCGCACCGGGTCGCCGGTCAGCGCCGGCGGCAGCGCCGGGTCCACGTAGGTCAGCAGCGCCAGCCCCTTGGCCCGCGCCGCCGGGGCCAGCGTGTCGGCCACCCCCTCGACCAGGGCGGGGATGGAGACGGGCACCTGCTCCAGGTCCATCTTGCCGGCCTCGATCTTCGAGAAGTCGAGGATGTCGTCGATGATCCGCAGCAGCGAGGTCGCCGATTCGCGCATGGTCGCCACGGTGTCGCGCTGCCCGCCGTCCAGCGGCGTGCGCTCCAGCAGCTCCAGCATGCCCAGCACGCCGTTCATCGGGGTGCGGATCTCGTGGCTCATGGTGGCGAGGAAGGCGGACTTGGCGGCGGTCGTCTGTTCGGCCTGTTCCTTGGCGCGTTCCATCTGGTGCTCGGCAAGCTTGCGCCGGGTGATGTCGTAGACCCAGGCGAGATGGACCGGCCGGCCGTCGAGCCGCATGGGGTCCACCGACACCAGCACCCAGAAGGTCGAGCCGTCGGCCCGCCGCACCCGCACCTCGGCGTCGCGCAGCGAGCGGCGGAAGAAGGTCCAGTGCGTCTCGTGCGCCTCGGTGTTGTCCGGCTCGATGAACAGATCGGCGATGGAGACCCCGACCAGCCGCTCCTTCGGCACGCCCAGCAGATGGACCAGCCGGTCGTTGCACATCACCAGCACGCCGTCATGGGTGTAGGCGCAGACACCGACCGGGCTCGATTCCAGGATGGCGCGCATCTGCTCGCGGCTCTGCCGCAGCTCCTGCGTGCGCTCGGCCACCTTGGTCTCGATGGAGCGGATCTGGTCGTAGGCGCGCAGCGCCGCGATCACCGCGGTGAACAGCCCCTCCGCCGACAGGTCGGCCTTCGACTTGTAGTCGTTGATGTCGCAGCCGACGATCACGTCGCGCTGCGGCGCCTGTCCCGGCTGGCCGGTGCGCAGGATGATGCGGACGTCGAGGTTGCCGAGAGCGCCGCGCACCCAGCGGACCAGCGTCAGCCCGGCATCGTCCTCCTCCATCACCACGTCGAGCAGGATGACGGCGATGTCCCGCCGGTGGCTCAGCAGGGCGCGCGCCTCGGCGGCGGAGCGGCAGCCGATCAGCTCCAGCCGGCGCCCTTGGAACTCCACGTCGTCGAGCAGGAGGGCGGTCATGGCATGGACGTCGTCCTCGTCGTCCACCACCAGGACGGGCCAGGGCGGGGTCTCCTCCCGGTCTCCATCCTCCTCGTCGGCGAACAGGATTTCGTCGTCCGGGTTGGGATCGGTGTCGGGCACCATCAGCTCGTCGGTCATGATGCGTCCGTCATGCTGCGTCGGTTGCCGGGTCCATCCCGGCGGCGCCGGCCATCCGCGGCGCCGTCAGGGGAATCCGCAGGAGGAAGCTGGTGCCCCCGCCCGGGCGGTCGTTCGGACGCGGGCTCTCCACCGAAATCCGGCCGCCCAGCGATTGCGTCACCAGATTGAAGACGATGTGGAGGCCGAGCCCGCTGCCCCCGGTGCCGCGCTTGGTCGTGAAGAAAGGTTCGAACACCTTGGGCAGATTGTCCGGGGCGATGCCGACGCCGTCGTCGGAAAAGCGGATGTCCAGCTCGCCGTCCGGCAGTTCCTCCACGGTCAGCGCCATCGCGCCCTCCCGCCCGTCGGGGAAGGCGTGGGTCAGCGCGTTGATGACCAGATTGGTGATGACCTGGCTGAGCGCGCCGGGGTAGCCGTCCATGGTGATGCCGTCCGGGCAGGCGACGGTCATCCGGTGCGGGCTCTTGCGCAGGCGCGGCCCCAGCGAGGTGATGATCTCGTCCAGGTAGGAGCGCAGGTCGAAGCGGCGGCGCTCCTGGCTGGTCTGGTCGACGGCGACGCGCTTGAAGCTCTGGATCAGCTCCGCCGCGCGGGTCAGGTTCTGCTCGATCAGGCGCGCGGATTCGCCCGCCGCCGCCACATAGGCGGTGAGGTCGGACTTCTTCAGCGCGCCCTTCGCGAAGGCCTCGGTCAGCGTCTGCGTCTTCGACGCCAGATGGGTGGAGCAGCTGTAGGCGATGCCCACCGGCGTGTTGATCTCGTGCGCGACGCCAGCCACCAGCAGGGCGAGCGAGGCCATCTTCTCCGCCTGGACGAGGCTGTCCTGGGTTTCCTTGAGGTCGGCGTAGGCGGTCTCCAGCGCCTCCATGGCGTGGAACACCTCCTCGGCGGAGCGCGCCTCCACCGTCACGTCGGTGAAGGTGCGGACGAAGCCGCCCTCCGGCAGGGGGTTGGACCGCACCTCGATGATCGTGCCGTCGGGCCGCCGCCGCTTGAAGGCGAAGGGCTGGTCGGGAACCACGGCGGTGTCGTCCAGTTCCAGGTCGGGATCGATGCTGAAATCCTCGAAGGCGCCCTGGGCGCGCTGGCGCTGGATGATCTCGGGGAACAGCGGGTTGCCGGCCAGGAAGGCCGCCGGCACGTCGAGAAGCTCCGCGGCGCGGCGGTTGGACATGACGACCCGCAGGTTGCGGTCCACCATGATGATGCCCTGGTCGGTGTTGTCGAGCGTGATCTGAAGGACGTTCCGTTCGCGCGCCAGATCCCGTTCGGCCTGCATGCGCTCCGTCACGTCGGACATGGTGCCGGTCAGGCGGACGGCCGTTCCCTCGCCGTCGCGCAGGGCGGTCGCCCGGTCCTCGATCCAGCTCCAGCCGCCGTCGCGGCGGCGCATGCGGTAGACGGTGGCGTAGGCGCTGTCCTTGTCGCGCACGCGGCTGCGGGATTCCGCGACGACGCGCGGCCGCTCCTCCGGGTGGATCAGCGACTCCCAGGTCCGCGCGGTCATCTCCAGCTCCGCCGGGCCGTAGCCGAGCAGGGCCGGAAACTCCTTCGACCACCAGTACTGGCCGGTCCGCAGATCGTAATCCCAGACGGAGGAGCGGGTGGCGGTGATGGCCAGCCCCAGCCGCTCCTCGCTCTGGCGCAGGGCGGCCTCCTCCTCGTCCAGCCGGGTCAGCATGCCGTTGTAGGCGGCGATCACCCGCCCCAGCTCGTCGGCCGACGACCAGTGCACGGGCTGGCGCAGATGCTCCTGCTCCGCGGTGCGGATCGAGGCGATCAGCCGGCCCAGCGGCACGCCGATGGTCAGCCGGTGCGCGGTCAGGGCGGTGACCAGCGTGCCGATCAGCATCAGCAGCAGGAGCCACAGCGTGTTGACCATCTCCTGCCGGATCTGCTCGTCCACCGGGGCGTAGCTGAAATGGAGGGTCAGCGTGCCGAGCCGGCGGTTTTGCACCTGGATCGGACGGCGCACCGTCTCGCGCCCGGCAAAGGAGCGGCAGTCGTCCTCCGGCCACGCGAAGCGGCCGTCGGCCAGCTCGTCCGCCACCTCGATGCATCGAAGCTCGCGGTTGACGGAGATCGCCTGGATGATGTTGCGGATGGCCGGAACGTCCACCGCCCACAGGCTGGAGGACAGGGCGACGGCGTTGATCTCCGCCACCGCCTCGATCCGGTCGCGCAGGGCGCCGCGCAGATCCTTGTACTTGCCGTAGAAGAAGATCGAGGAAAAGCCGAGCGTGGTCAGGACCAGGATGGGAATCAGGATCAGCAGGAATTTCGCCGACACCGTCGGCACCGTTTTCCACGCCTGCTCGATCACCGTCATGAAAGGGGTTCCCGCTGCGGGGTCGCGTGACCGGGGCGGAGCGGCGGCGGGCCGCGGCCTTCACCGGTCAGGTGGTTGTACTCTCAACGGACGCGGTTCGTCTATGGTGTGAATGGCGTGAAAATTCTCCTTATGATCGATTAATTCGAGCGCATGTATACTTGAAGCTTGAGAGGGGATCGGCCTTGCACTACTGTCCGCGGGAGCCGCTTGCGCGGTGCAACACAAGAGGATGTCATGAATTTCCAGGTGCGCCGTTCCTCCGAAACCATCGAGGTGCTGTTGAGCGGCCGGTTGGAATTCACCGACCATGACAGCCTTCCCGACATCGTGGACCTGCTGAACGGGGAGGGCGCGCGCCGCGTCGTCCTGGACATGGACGGGCTGACTTTCATCGACTCCGCGGGGATCGGCATGCTGCTGATCCTCCAGGACGAGGCGGAGCAGCGCAACATCAAGCTGGTGCTGCGCAAGCTGCAGGGCGACGTGCTGCGCTCCATCGATCTGGCGCGGATCGGCGAAGTCGTCACCATCGAACGGTGAACGGACGATGGACGGTCCCTCCGCCTCCTCCACCAGCCTTCCGCCCGGTCCGGCGGGCGCGGTACGCCCCTTCAGCGTGATGAGGGACCGGGTGCCGGCGGACATCGCCGCACGGGTCGCGGCGCGCTTCGGCGTGGGCGATGCCGCCGGGGGTGCCGAAGACGCCGTCGATGACCGGGTGGCCGCCGCGGTCCTGCTGGCCCAGGCCGACCGGGACATCCTGCGCGGCGCCTTCGGGCTCAACCGCTTCCTGACGGTGGAACTGACGGAGCGCGAGGACGGCACCGGCGCCATCGACGCCGACTGGCTGGGCGCCCCGCCGGTGGAGCGGGGATTCTACCTGTCGCTGACGACCGGCACGGCCTACGGCCTGCAATGCGCGGTTCTGGTCTGCGACGAGCTGACCCGGCGCGGCGTGCTGACGCCGGAGCGGCGGGGCAACATCGAGCTGTGCCTGCACGAGGCCATCGCCAACGCCATCGTCCACGGCAATCTGGGCATTCCCAGCGCGACCAAGGAGCAGCCGGAGGGCTACCGCCTGTTCAGCCGGCTGTTGCGCGAACGGCTGGGCGACGGCGCCGTGCGGCAGCGGCGGATCGACATCTTCGCGCGCTGGGGCGCCGGCAGCCTGTCCATCGCGGTGGTCGACCAGGGCAACGGGTTCGACGCCGCGACCCTGCCGCAGGACACCGACAGCGGCGCCCATTCCGGACGCGGCTTCGTGTTCATGCGGGCGCTGGCCCGGCGCATCCACGTGACCGACGGCGGGCGCTGCACCCTGCTGCAGTTCGACCTGTGACGGGCGGGCGGGGTCGCGCATGCCCATTTCCCTCGCCGCCAGCCGTGTCCTGATCGTCGACGACAACGAGTTCAACAGGAAGTCGCTGGCCCTGATGATCCGCCGCGCCGGGCTGACCCAGATCGAGGTCGCCGAGAACGGCGTGGAGGGGCTGCGCAAGGTGGAGAGCTTCCGCCCCGACCTCGTCCTGCTCGACGTCAGCATGCCGGTGATGGACGGGCTGGAAATGTGCCGGCGCCTGCGCGAGCGGCTGACCCACGAGGAGTTGCCGATCCTCTTCGAGACCGCGCTGGACAGCGACGAGGAGCAGGTCCGCTGCTTCGAGGCCGGGGGCAGCGACTTCATCTCCAAGCCGATCAAGCCCGGCGAGTGCGTCGCCCGCGTCCGCCACCAGCTCGAAAAGCGCAAGCTGTTCACCGACCTCGCCAACTTCCGCGCGCGCGTGGAGCGGGAGCTGAAGCACGCCAAGGCGATGCAGCTGTCCCTGCTGCCCGAGCCGAAGGAGCTGGAGGCCGTCGCCGAGCGGTACGAGCTGGTGCTGGACGCCCATTTCGAAACGTCGTCGGAGCTGGGCGGCGATTTCTGGAACGTCTACCCGCTGGACAGCCACCGCGTCGCCGTCCTGATGGTCGATTTCGCCGGGCACGGCATCACCGCCGCCATCAACACCTTCCGCCTGCACACGCTGATCGACCGCTTCCCCATGCAGCATGTGCCGCCGTCGGAATGGCTGTCCGGGCTGAACCGGGCGCTGAAGGAGGTGCTGCCGGTCGGGCAGTTCGCCACGGCCTTCTTCGGCATCCTGGACCTGCACACCGACACGCTGACCTACGCCTCGGCCGGCGCGCCGAACCCGGTGGTGGGGATCGCCGGGGAACTGCGGCTGCTCGATTCGGCGGGGCTGGTGCTGGGCGCGTCGCGTCGCGCCGTCTACGCCGACCGCAGCCTGCGCCTGCCGCGCGGAAGCTGCCTGTTCCTCTACAGCGACGCACTGATCGAATGCAGCGGCCCGGACCACGAGCCGATCGGCCAGGACGGGGTACCCGGCCTGCTGCGCGACGCCATCGCCGCCAACCGCGCCCGCCCGCTGGGGCCGCTGCTGGAGCGCTTCTACGCCCGCACCAGCCTGCCGCTGCGCGACGACCTGACCGCCGTGTGGATCGCCCGCCGGGCGTGAAGCCCGGAAACAGGGAAAAGCCGGGAAACGAGAACCGGGAAACAAGAAAAGGCCGCCGCGGTTGTCCGCGGCGGCCTTTCCGCCTGAATCTCGGGGGGAGGGGCGCCGTTACGCCTGCGTCTCGGAGGCGGCGTAGCGGCGGCGGACCCACATCACGCTCTTCACCGCGAAGAGGGTGACGCCGATGCCCAGCGCGATGAGCAGGAGAATCTTCGGGCCGTTCTCGCCGATGGCGGCGGCGGCCTCGCCGAACAGGTAGCCGGCCCCGGCGAAGCTCCAGGCCCAGATGCCCGCGGCGATGAAGTTCCAGAACAGGAATTTGCGCCAGGGCATGCGGGATGTGCCGACGGCGACCGAGGCGATGTTGCGCACCCCGTAAAGGAAGCGGAATGCGAGGATGAAGCCGACCCCGTACACCTCCAGCCAATGCAGGACGCGGGACGCGCGGGCCTCCGCCGCCGGGAAGCGGGCCAGCGCCTTGGCGCCCCATTTGCGGCCGATCCAGAAATAGCACTGGTCGCCCATGAAACTGCCGATCCAGACGGCGGCAACCAACCAGTAAAGGTTGATGATCCCCAGATGCGCGCCCATCCCGCCGAAAATCACGAAGGTCTCGCCTTCGAAGAAGGCCCATATGAAGGCCAGGGGATAGAAGGCATCGCCCCAATCCTGGAGCCAGGTCATCCAGTCCAAAGCACCCTCCCCGCGGGTCGTTCCTTTCGTCCCGGACCGCCGGCGGCGCGCCACGGAAACGCAGGCGCGGCCATTGGTCAGGCTACGGACACATCATTGCACATAAGTGCGTGTCTTGTCGCGCAATCATTCCCGAATCGGGGGGAGGAACCCGTACAAAGTTGGGGTACGAAACGGTCTATTGCGGGGGGATTATTTTGTTTCCGGACACGTATTCTGTGAATCGGTCAGTGTTCGTGACTTGGTCAACCATCCTCCCCCGACAATTCGCCGACCGCCTGCCGGGCGGCGCGCAGCAGCAGGGGATTCGGTTCGGACGGGCCGTCCTCCCCCTCTTCCTCCTCCCACGCTCCCGGAGCGGCGCGGCGCTTCAGTTCGCGCGCGGCTTCGATCAGCAGATGGGCCAGCTTGTGGTCGGGCAGGGCCTGCGCCAGCGCCCGCAACTCCGCGTTGGTCAGGGCCGCCGGGTCGAAGTCGGCGCGCGGGGCCATCGGGACGGGCGGCGGCGGGACGAGCGCGAGGGTCATGGGCGCCGGGGCCGACGGTGACGGCACGTCCTCCCGCACCACGTCGACGGCCACCGGCGCCGCCACGGTGGTGGCGCGGGTCCGGCGCGCCGGCTTGCGCGCCCGCTCCGTCTCGGGCAGGCTGTCGAACAGGAGAGGTTGCGTGCTCATCCGGTCACCCGCGATCCGTTCACCGCTAGTTTGCGAAGTGTTCTCTTTTCATTCTAGAGAACGAAGGCCGGAAGTCGAGGGGAAACTTTTCGGGCGGGCGCGTGTCGGGCGGATGCGTGTCGGGCGGACGCCTGGGACGCAGACGCCCCCTGGAACGCGGAGTCAGGCGATCGCGTCGAGGAAACGCTCGGGACGCAGGATGCGGGTGCGGCCCACCTGGCGCACCGACAGAAGCTGCCGGTCCACGGTCACCAGCCAGTCGGCGTCGGCGGCCAGCGCCACCGCCAGGAACATGTCGTCGTCGGGGTCGCGGCACAGCCGTTCGACCGGGGCGGGCTCGACCCGCCGGGCCTCCGCGGCGAAGGCGGCCAGGAAGGCGGCGCGTTCCGCCGCCGGGCGGTAGCGCTCGAAGTCCGGGCGCATCAGCACCTCGCGCAGCTCCGCCAGGGTGGCGTCGGAGACGACGGCGGCACCCCGTGCCCGCACCGCCGCGACGCTGTCCCGGATCGCCAGGCTGCGGCGGGGCACCTCGGCGCCGAGCAGGGCGTAGCCGACGAGGATGTTGGTGTCCAGAACGACCCGGAAGGGGCAGGCGGCGTGGTGGAGGCTGGCGGTCATGCGCCCGTCGGGTCCATGGCCGGTCAGCCCTTGCGGGTCAGCAGCAGCGCGGTCAGGTCGTCATCGATCGGGCCGATGGCGCGCAGGCGCTCCAGCAACCCGTCCAGGAAGCGGGCGCCGTCCGTTTCCGCCATCCGCTCGGTGACCAGGGCGGCGAGGCCCGGCTCGTCGAGGACGTCGCTGCCGACCGGGATCTCGATGGCGCCGTCCGAATAGAGGAACAGGCGCCCGCCGGGGGGCAGGGGGAGGGAGCGCTCCTCATACTCCGCCGCGGCGAGCAGGCCGAGCGGCAGACCGGCGCTGTCGCCCAGCTGCGGCGCCGGATCGCCCGGCGCCCAGACCATCGGGCGCGTCGATCCGGCCGAGGCGTAGACGAAGCGGTTCTCCGAAGGCTCGACCACACCGGCCAGCATGGTTGCGAACTGCCCGTTGGGAAGCAGAGCGCACAGCCGCCGGTTGACGATGGACAGGAACTCGGCGGGGGTCAGGCCGGACATGTCCATCTGCTGGCAGATCGCGTGCAGGCGGAAGGTGTTCAGCGCCGCCCCGACGCCGTGGCCGGAGAAATCGACCATGTAGAGCATGGTCCGGCCCCGGCCTTGGACTTGTCCCCGATCTTGGCCCTGGCCCGGTTCGGCGTCGTGCCGCAGGTCCCAGAAGTCGCCGCCCAGCTCCGACGAGGGGGCGAAATGGGCGGTGATCCCCACCCCCGTCGCGGCCTCCACCTCGGCCAGCCGGTCCGGCGTGGGCATCAGCCGCTCCTGCATCTTGCGGGCGAGCGACAGCTCGCTCTCCGTCCGCTCGCGGAAGCGTTGCAGGTCGTGGAGCAGCGCGCGGTTCTGCAGATGGATGCGCACGCGGGCCAGCAGCTCGACCGCGTTGATCGGCTTGGTCACGTAATCGGTGGCCCCGGCGGCGAAAGCCTTGGCGCGGTCCTCCGCCCGGTTCAGGCTGGACTGCACGAGGACCGGCAGATCCTTCCAGGCGGGGAGCGCGCGCAGGCGCCGGCACATCTCGAACCCGTCCAGGTTCGGCATCATCAGGTCGAGCAGGATCAGGTCGGGCCGGAAGCTGTCCAGCCGGGCCAGCGCGTCGTTGCCGTCCTCCGCCATCTCGATCCGGGTGACGCCGCCGCGTTCCAGCAGCGCCTGGAGCAGGTGGCGGTTCACGCGGTTGTCGTCCACCACCAGGACGCGGGCCGTTTCCAGCCCCGGAACCTCCGGAAGGTTGTTCATCGCGCGCCCCCGTGCCCGATCCAGACCAGCGTGTGGTCGTCGAGCGGCACGTCGCCCTGGGCGGCGGCGAGCGCCGCGGTCACCGCCGCGAAGGCGTCGCCATCTTTTCCGCCGTCATCGCCGCCATCATGGCCGCCGTCATGGCCGCCGCCGGCCATGGCGTTCCGGACGGCGGCGCTCTGCAGCAGGGCGGCGAATCCGCCGTTGCCCCCGCCCAGCGCCTCCAGCACGGCGGTCGAGTGCAGGACCAGCGCGGCATCCGGCGGGAAGGGCAGGCTGCGCTCCTCGTAACGGGCGCCGGCGGCCATGCCCACCGGCTGGCCGGTCCCCTCGCCGAAGACCAGTTCGGCGCTGCCGGGCGGGATCAGGACCGGCGGGGCCGCCGCCGCCGCCGCGTAGGTGAAGCGCTGCCCCGCACGGTCCACCACGCCGTAGATCACCGTGGCGTGCTGGCCAAGCTCCAGCAGGCAGACGGCCCGCTCGTTCAGCTCGCTCAGGAAGGCGCCGGGCCGCTCGCCGAGATGCGGCGCCAGCTCGTGGATCAGCGTGTGCATGCGGAAGGCGTCCAGGGCCGCCGACACACCGCGCCCGGCCATGTCGAGCAGGAACAGCCCGAACCGCCCGCCGGCCAGCGGCAGCACCCCCCACAGGTCGCCGCCGAGGTCGGAGGACAGCGCCGTGTGCGAGCGCAGCGTCACCCCCGCGCCATCCGTCAGCGCGGCGCACAGCGCCGCGGAGGGCAGCAGATGGTCGTACATGGAGCGGGCCATTGCCAGCTCCCCCTCGACCCGCGCCCGGTAGGTCTGCAGGTCGCGGATCAGCACCCGGTTCTGCAGGTGGATGCGCACGCGGGCGACCAGCTCCGTCCGGTCCAGCGGCTTGGAGATCAGATCGGTGGTTCCGGCGGCGAAGGCGCGGTTGCGGTCGTCGCTGGACGACAGGGCGGTCTGAACCAGCACCGGCAGGTCCGCGTAGGCGTGGTCGGCGCGCAGGCGGCGGCACACCTCGAACCCGTCCATCCCCGGCATCATGATGTCGAGGATCAGCAGGTCCGGCGCCTCCGCCGCGATCTGGGCCAGCGCGTCGAAGCCGTCCTTGGCGTAGGCGACGTTCTGGAAGCCGGCTTCGGTGAGCAGGGCGCCGATCAGTGTGCGGTTGAAGTCGGTGTCATCCACCACCAGGATGCGGCAGGCGGCGATGGCGTCGTCCATCAGAGGGGGAACCTCATGCGGATGCGGCGCCCGCCGTCGAGAAGCTGAAGCTCTTCCACGATGGCGGCGATCAGGTCGAGCCCGCGGCCCGAGGCGCCGTAGTCGATGCGCTCCGGCCGGGCGAAACCGGTTCCCTCGTCGGCGACCTCCACCACCGCGCAAGCGCTTTCCAGCCACGCGGTGACCTCGATCCGGCGCTCGGCGAAGGCGGGGTCGGCCATGCGCGCCGCGAGATCGTGGGAGAAGCGCTCCAGCGCCTCGACGCTCAGCCCCTTCATGCCTTCGACCTGGAGGTTGCCGTGCACCACCGCGTTGCTGATCGCCTCGTGCAGCGCCAGCTCCATGTCGTCGCGCTGGGCCTCCGGCATCGGGTGCAGGGCGGCCAGCCCGTTCAGGATGCGCCCGGCCAGATGCAGGCGGTTGGCGGTCACCGTCGTCACGCAGGCGAACAGGTCGGCGCGGGCGGCGCGGCGCGCGGCCTCGACGATCCGGTCGTCGGACAGGCCGGCGACCTCGATCCAGGCGCCGAAGGGCCGCTGCCAGAATTCCGGCGCCTCGACGGCGCCGGCGTCGCCCACCAGAAGCAGAACGGACGCGCCGAAGGCCTCTCCCGCCGGGGAGCCGGGCCGCCGGGGCGGAAGCCGAAGCGCCGCCGACAGCCGGTCCAGCCGGTCGGCCGGCACGCCCAGGCCTTGCAGGGCGGCGACACGGATGGGGGAGGGGACCAAGGGGCTCAGTCCTCGATCGTCACGATCTTGTTGAGCTGGGCCACGGTCAGCACGCGCTTGACCTGCCCGGCGGCGGAGCGCAGGACGAGCTGCTTGTCCGCGTTCGCCATTTCCTCCCGCGCGATCAGAAGCATGCCGATTCCCGCCGAATCGACGAACTCCAGCGTGGAAAGGTCGAGCACCTGACGCTTGGCCTTGTTCTGCAGCATCTCCCGGATCAGGGCCCGCAGCTTGGCGTGGTCGTTGAAGGTCAGGCGACCGCGCAACCGAACCAGGGTCTCCTGCTCCTTGTCCTCAATTCCGTAGTCCATCGGTCCGGTGTTCCTGAAGGGTGTTCCTGAAGGGGCAGTGGGGCGGGTGGCCTTGTGCGGGCCACGCCACAATGGAGCAAGACCGGCCGGGGATTCCAGAGAATCCCTTGGCCTCAGAAAAGTTCGATGTCGCCGCCGGAACTGTCGTCCTGGCCGGCATCGACGTCAAGGACGCCATGCTCGTCCAGCGCCGTCCCTTCCAGCAGCAGACGGCGCACGAAGCGCTGGCGCATCTCGCTCAGCTTGAAGCGGCCCAGCAGCTCGTCGAGCCATTCCTGCGGAACCTGCGGCCCCAAGGAAGCGGGCATTTCGACGCGGGTGCGGTTTTCCAGCTCGTTCAGCCCTTCCGCCATGATGGCGAGGCTGTCGTTGATGGCCTCCAGCCGCTGCTTGGTCAGGTCCTGGAACTGCATCCCGGTGACCATGCGGCTGATGGTGGTGGACATGTCCGACGACACGGTCGCCGCGGTCTCCAGCACCGCCTGGAAGTGGTTGGTCTGGTCGACCAGGCTGTCCATCGTCTTGTCCACCCGCTCCTTGGCGAGCATCTGGGGGGACATGTCGGTGTCGGCGATCTGGCGCAGGATGTCGTGGCCGTTGCGCACGCCCTTGACCACCGCGGTGACCTTGGAGCGCATGCGGTCGGCCAGCGCCCCGGTGGAGCGGGAAAGGTGGCGCACCTCCTGGGCGACCACGGCGAAGGTGCGCCCGGCCTCGCCGGCGCGGCTCGCCTCGATGGTGGCGTTCAGCGCCAGGAAGTTGGTCTGGCGGTTGATGGCGTCGATGTCGCCGATCGACTTCTCTAGCTCCGCCACGTCCTTCTGCACGTCGTCGAGCAGATAGACCATGCTCATGGCGTGGCGCGACAGCGTGACGATGTTGGCAATCATGTCCGCGATCATCTGCTGCATGCCGGTGACCAACTGGTCCATCGGCACCCGCTCCCCGTCGATGGAGACGGAGCCGGCCATGCTGACGATCTGCTCCACCCGCTCCGACTGCTGCATGGCCTTCTCGGCCAGCTCGCGGAAGCGGGAGGAGAGGTCGAGCGTGGCGTCCTCGACCGTGGAGGAGGTGCGGGTCAGCTCGTGCTGCACCGCTTCCAGCGTGCGGCGCTGGATGTCGGCGTAGCCCATCCAGGTCGCCAGAAGCTCGCCGGTCACCGGGATCTTCGGGCCGATCTCGGGCAGGCCGTTCACCGGGGCGTCGCCGTCGGGCAGCTCCGGCGTCTGCGGTTCCGGTCCGGCTTCCGGGCGGGTGGCGCGGCCGTAGAAAGACATGGTGCTGCTCCTCAGTTCGCGCGCGTGCGGTGTTCGCCGATGGCGTCGAACGCGCGCAGCATCTCGGCCGGTATCTGCGCCAGCGGCAGTTCGACGGCGACCGCCCCGGCTTCCCGGGCGGCGCGCGGCATGCCGTAGACGACGCAGCTCGATTCCTGTTCGCCGATGGTATAGGCCCCCGCGTCGCGCATCGCCAGCATGCCCGACGCCCCGTCGCGGCCCATGCCAGACAGGATCACCCCCACCGCGTTCGCTCCCGCCGCCTTGGCGACGGAGGAGAACAGCACGTCCACCGACGGGCGGTGGCCGCTGACCGCCGGCCCGTCCTGGATGTGGCAGGAATAGCCCTGGGCGTCGCGGATCACCACCAGATGCCGGTCGCCGGGGGCGATGTAGACCTTGCCCTGGACCAGCCGGGCGCCCTGGGTGGCGACCTCCACCGTCGGGGGCGAGATGCGGTCGAGCCGGGCGGCGAAGCTGGGGACGTAGCTCGGCCCCATATGCTGGGTGATGACGATGGGCGGGCAGTCGGCGGGCATGACCGCCAGCACGTCGCGGATGCGCTCCACCCCGCCGGTCGAGGCGCCGATGGCGATGAAGCGCGTGCCCGACCCGGCGCGCCGCGGCGTCTGGAGGGGCGAGGCCGCGGGCTTGGGCCGCCGCATCGACAGGCGGGCGGTGGCGGCGATGCGGATCTTGCCGACCAGCTCGTGGGCCATCGCCTCGAAGCCGTGACCCTCCGAGCCGTCGGGCTTGGCCACGCAGTCCACCGCGCCGATCTCCAGCGCGCGGATCGTCGCCTCCGACCCCTCCTGGGTCAGGGAGGAAACCATGACGACCGGCGTCGGGCGCAGCGTCATGATCTTTTCCAGGAAGGACAGCCCGTCCATCCGCGGCATCTCGACGTCCAGCGTGACGACGTCCGGGTTGGTCCGCTTGATGACGTCCCGCGCCTCGTAGGGGTCGCGGGCGACGCCGACCACCTCGATGCCGGGCTCCTCGGAGACGATGGCCTTCAGCATCTCCCGCATCAGGCTGCTGTCGTCGACGATCACGACGCGGATGGGGCGTGTCATGGCTCAGTCCTCCCCGAACAGTTCCACGTCGCCCTCGATCGGCTGGTGCCGCAGGGTGGAGCGGAAATGCAGTTCCTGGTTCGCCGTCTCCGACAGGGCCTCCGGCCGCAGCATCTTGCGCATGGCCTTGCCGGTGTGGGGAAAGTAGTGGATGCGCCGGGCCGAGGCGCCGCCCAGATCCTGGCCCATCAGCTTCAGCCCCTCGCGCCGCACGTAGTCGAGCGCGAAGGCGGCGTTGCGCTGGCCGACGTCGAAGCTGGAATCGATGACGCGGGCGCCCCCGAACAGCTTCACCTCCAGCCGCCCGCGCTGGGCGCCGCGCGCCAGCAGGTCGTTGATCAGCCGCTCCATGGCCACCGAGCCGTAGCGCGCCGCCGCCCCGGTGCCGGCGTCCTCGGACTCCGGTACTTCGGGCAGCAGGAAATGGTTCATGCCGCCGATCGCCGTCGCCGGGTCGTGGACGCAGGCGGCCACGCAGGAGCCCAGCGTCGTCACCATCATCACGTCCGAGCGGTCGCTGACCAGATGGTGGCCGAGGAAGACCTTCAGCGTGTGGGCGCGGAACTGCGGGTGGAAGTAGCCGCCGGTCTGCCGGGCCTCCGCCGCACGGCGGCTCGCGAAAGCGGTCATGCGTCACAGCCTCCGGTAGATGGTGGGGCCGGTCTGGCGGAAGCGGTCCGACACGCCGTACAGGCTTTCCGAATGGCCGAGGAACAGATAGCCGCCGGGCTCCAGCAGGCGAGCGAAGTTGCCGATCACCTGGGTCCGCCCGACGCGGTCGAAATAGATCAGCACGTTGCGGCAGAAGATCGCGTCGAACGGCCCCTTCATGGGCCAATGCTCCAGCAGGTTCAGCGGCTTGAAGGTGATCAGCCGCTTCAGCTCCTCCTCCATCGCCACCATCGGCTCGCCGTCCTCGCGCTGGCGCCGGGTGTGGCGGTCGCGCAGGGGGGCCGGGATGCTGTTCGCCAGATCGGCGGGATAGACGCCGCGCCGGGCGGTGTCCACCATGTGGGTGTCGATGTCCGTCGCCAGGATCTTCGCGTCCCAGCGCCGCAGCTCCGGCCCGAAGCTGGAGGCCAGGACCATGGCGATGCTGTAGGGCTCCTGCCCGGAGGAGCAGCCGGCGGACCAGATGCGCAGCCGCGGGTGGGAGGACTCCCCGGCGTGGCGGGCGCGCATCTCCGGCACCGCGGTCTTCGCCAGGAAGTCGAAATGGTGCGATTCGCGGAAGAAGCTGGTCAGGTTGGTGGTCAGGGCGTTGACCAGGAAGCCGACCTCGTTCGCTCCCTCCTCGCTCTCCAGCAGGGCGCAATAACTGTCGAAGTCGGTCAGGCGCAGGTCGCGCAGCCGCCGGGCGAGGCGGGAATAGACCATCTCGATCTTGTGCGGGGCCAGCGCGATCCCGGCGAGCTGGTAGAGCATGCGGGCGATGAAGTCGAAGTGCCGCCGCTCGAACGGGAACTCCCGCCGGCCCGACGTCGCCGCGGGGACGCCGCCGCGGTCGGCCGCGTCCGGGGCGGGGCTGGGGGCCGCGGTCATGCCGCCCGTCCTCGGGCCTTGGCCCGGGCTTCGCTGGCGAGCGTGTCCAGCAGGCCGAGCACGGTGCCGGACAGCCGGTCGAGATCGGCCAGGGCCTGCGCCTCGGCGTCGTCGTCCCCCTGTTCATGGGCGCGCAGGGCGCGCTTGCCGGCCTCGTGGAAGCGGGCGTGCGGCTCGGCGATCCGGTCGAAGGACGGGCAGGAACGCACGGCGGCGTCGCTCACCGTGTCGTACCACTTGCCCAGGCGGCAGCCGTGATGGTCGGCCAGCCGGTCCGCGGTGGCGTCGCCGTGGCCCTGGACGGTCTTCAGCACGGTGTCGCGGAAGGTCACATGGTCGATCTTGGTGTTCTCGATCAGCTGGATGTGGCGGGCCAGCTCGGACCCGCCATGGGCGTGGCCGGCGTCCAGCGAGAAGAAGGCCATCTGCTGGCGCAGCTGCCCGCCCTGCTCCTCCAGCGAACGGGCGGCGGCGGTGCTTTCCTCGACCAGCGCGGCGTTCTTCTGGGTCATCTCGTCCATCTGGGCGACGGCGGTGTTGACCTCGTCCAGGCCGGACGCCTGCTCGGCGGTGGCGCGGGCGATCTCCGACACGAGGTCGGCGACCCGCGCGATGCCCGCCACGATCTCGGTCAGCGAGGAGCCGGCGGAGCGGACCAGCTCCACCCCGTCCTTGACCTGCGCCCCGCTGTCGAGGATCAGCGTCTTGATCTCCTTGGACGCCTGGGCGGAGCGCTGGGCGAGGTTGCGCACCTCCTGCGCCACCACCGCGAAGCCGCGCCCGGCGTCGCCGGCCCGCGCCGCCTCCACCGCCGCGTTCAGCGCCAGCAGGTTGGTCTGGAAGGCGATCTCGTCGATCACCCCGATGATGTCGGAAATCTTCTGCGACGAGCGCTCGATCCCGCGCATCGCCTCGACGGCGCTGGCGGCGACCTGACCGCCCTTCTCGGCGGCGCGGCGGGCGTCGTTGGCGAAGGCGTTGACCTGCTGGGCGTTGTCGGCGTTGGAGCGGACGGTGGCCGCCAGCTCCTCCATGCTCGCCGCGGTCTCCTCCAGCGAGGAGGCCTGCTGCTCGGTGCGCTCGGACAGGTCGAGGCTGCCGTCGGCGATCTCCCGGCTGGCCGCGGCGATGGACTCGGCGGCGCTGTTGATGCGGCGGACGATCTCCGACAGCTTTTCCGTCGTGCCGTTGAAGTCGTCCTTCAGGCGCAGGAACACGCCCTCGTACGGCTTGTCGATGCGCCGCGACAGGTCGCCCTGGGACAGCGATTCCAGCATGGCGGCCAGATCCTCGGTCACCCCGGAGACGTTGGCGGCCAGCCGGTTCATGCCCTCGCTGACCAGCCGGAAGAAGCCGGTCTTGCCGTCCAGCGCGATCCGCTGGGCGAAGTCGCCGCGCACGGCGCTGTCCACCATGGCGGCGATCTCCGCCTCGATGGACAGCTCGGCGGTCAGGTCGCGCCATTCGACGACGAGTCCCAGCTTCTCGCCGTGGCGCCCGGCGACCGGGCTGGCGGTGATCTCGAAGCTGCGGCGGCCCGCCTTGACCATGCCCTTGTAAGGGCTGGAGAGGCCGGTCAGGCTGGAGCGCAGGCGCGGGGCCTCGGTGTCGAGCGCGTCGAGGGTCGTCCCGATCAGCCCGGCGGCGTCGAAGGCGGGCAGGGCCTTGCGCAGGTCCGCTTCGGCGGCCTTGAACATCGCGAGCGCGGCGGCGTTGCAATAGGTGACGGTCCCGTCCTCCCCCACCGTCATGATGCAGGATGACACGCGGTCGAGCGCGATCCCGGCCCGCACGGCGGTCACCGCGTCCTCCTTGAAGGCGGCGACGGCGCGGGCCATCGCGCCCAGCTCGTCGCGCCCGTCGGTGTGGGGGACGGCGACCGACAGATGGCCGTCGCTGAGGTCGGTCATCACCTTGCGGATGCCCTGGACCGGGCCGGTGATCGAACGGGCGATGACCTGGGCGGCGCCGATGCCCAGAAGCAGCGACAGGCCGCCCAGCAGCAGGGCCAGCAGGACGCTGTTCCCCACCTCGGCCTCGGCGTGGGACTCGATCCCCTTCTGCTCGGCCTGGATGGCGGTGGCGATGGAGTCCAGCGTCGCGTTCAGGGCGGTGACGACCTTGGCGACGACCTCGGCGCGCAGGCGGTCGATCTCCTTGTCGGCGGCGAGGGCGTCGCGGAAGGCCGTGCGGTAGCCCGGCGCCCGTTCCGCCACCTCGCGCAGCAGCGCCGCCACGCGGGGTTCGGTCAGCAGGGCCTGCGCCTCGCGCACATGCTCCAGCATCTCGTCCAGGTTCTTCTCCATCGGCCCCACGGCGGCGGCGTCGCGCATGCCGAGCGCGCGGTTGGCGAAGAGGCGGCTCAGCACCCAGTGCTTCTCCATCTCCTCCCCGACCAGAGCGGCGTCCTTGTCGCCGGTGGCCTGGGCGCCCTCGACGATGCGCTCCAGAGTCTCGGTGATCTGGGTGCCCAGCGGGTCCATGGTCTGGCGGATGGCCGCGTCGTAGCGGTCGCGGACGACGCGGATCGCCTCGAACTGGGTGTGGTACTCGGTGTGCAGCCGCGCCAGCTCGGCGAAAGCCGCCGCCTGGCTGGAGCGCTGGATGGCCGCGCCGTGGGCGGCCAGCGCCTGGTCGAACTCGGTGCGCAGCGCGCGCTGGCGGTTGAGCGCCGCGGGGTCGCCGGACACCAGATAATCGCGCCCGTGGATGCGCTGGTTGGCGAGCCGGGCCGAGAGATCCTTGGCGAAGGTGGCGAGTTCACCGCTGGAGAGCACCGCGTCGACGCTGCCGTTCAGGCTGCGGATGCTCAGCAGGCTGGCGGCGACCTGGGCGGCCAGCAGGGCGAGCAGGAGCGCGAAGGCCAGCCACAGCCGCTTCGAGATGCCCATCGCCCCAACGAACGAACCGACCCCTTTCGCCATGCCATCCCCCTTGCCCGCCGCGTCACGCCGGCGTTAGCCCTTATTTGAAACCAACCCGTGTGAAAAGCCGCGACATGACGCACCCCCTTCGGCGCCTTGCGCGGGCGCCTCCGGGGGCGCTCCGGTCAGGACGCCCGTTCCAGCGCCGGCAGGGCCCTGGTCGCCGAGTCCAGCTCGCCGTTCTCGACCGAGAACAGCTTCTCGACGCAGAGCAGCGTGACCATGCGGTCGTCGGCGGTGTAGAGGCCGCTGAGATACTCGGCGTCGACCATGCCGCCGTCCACGTCGGGCGGCGGCTTGATGGCGTCGTGGCCGATCGCCAGGATGTCGGAGATGGCGTCGACCAGGATGCCGCGGGTGCGCTCCCCCACTTGGATCACCACCACGACGTGGCGCTTGGTGACCGACGTGGCGCCGCCGCCGAAGCGGGCGCGCAGGTCGAAGATGGGGATGATGATGCCGCGCAGGTTGATGACGCCCCGCACATAGTCCGGCAGGTTCGGCAGGCGGCTTTCCGGCGTCCAGCCGCGGATCTCGCGGACCGACAGGATGTTGACGCCGTACTCCTCGCTGCCGACGGTGAAGGTGACGTACTGCTCCTCGGCGGCGTTGACCGCCATGACGTCGTTTCGGGCGTCGGTGCGGCTACCGCCGACGGTGGCGAGCGCGGTGGAACTGCTCATCGCTGTGGCCTCAGACCGGTTCGAGTGCGGGTGCGGGCAGCGCGGCCACCGGCGAAGACGGCGGACGCGGCGCCCTGGAATCCATGTGCCGGCTCATCTCGCGCAGGCCCGCGACGTCCAGGATCAGGGCGACGCGCCCGTCGCCCAGGATGGTCGCGGCGGCCACGCCGTCGAGGCGGCGGAAGTTCGCTTCCAGGCTCTTGATGACGACCTGCTGCTGGCCCAACACCTCGTCCACGACGAGGCCGAGGCGCGAGCCGTCCTCCGTCTCCACCAGCACGACCAGCGCGCGGGTGGGGTCGGCGACGGCGCCGGGGATGCCGAACAGCTGGTGCAGGTAGACCAGCCGCACATACTCGCCGCGGGCCATCATCACGTCGCACTTGCCGACCAGCCCGTGCAGGTCCGCCGCCTTGGGGCGCAGGCTCTCCACGATGTTGGTCAGAGGCAGGACGAAGCGCTCCTCGCCCACCGAGATCACCATGCCGTCGAGCACCGCCAGGGTCAGCGGCAGCGACAGCACGAAGCGCGAGCCTTCGCCCGGCGTGGAATAGACGCCGATGCGCCCGCCGAGCGAGGAGATGTTCCGCACCACCACGTCCATGCCGACGCCGCGGCCCGACAGGTTGGACACCTGATCGGCGGTGGAGAAGCCGGGCAGGAAGATCAGGTTGTCGATCTCCTCGTCCGACAGGGCGGCCCCCGGCGGGACGAGGCCCTTCTCGATGGCCTTCGACAGCACCTTGGGCCGGTTGATGCCGCGCCCGTCGTCGGTGATCTCGATGACGATGCGGCCCGAGCGGTGCTGCGCCGACAGATGGACGGTGCCGGCGCGCGGCTTGCCGATGCGCTCCCGCTCCTCCGGGCCTTCCAGCCCGTGGTCGATGGAGTTGCGGATCATATGGGTCAGCGGATCGACAAGGTTCTCCACCACCGTCTTGTCCACCTCGGTCGTCTCGCCGCTGGTGACGAGCTGAACCTCCTTGCCGGTCGCGGCGGCGCATTCGCGGACCAGACGCGGCATGCGGGAGAAGACGCTGGACACCGGCTGGGCGCGGATCGACATCACGCTCTCGCGCAGCTCGCGGGTGTGCTGGGCCAGCTGCTCCAGCCCCTCCAGAAGCTCCTGGAACTCGCCGGGGGGCAGCTCGCGCACATGCTCGGCGATCATCGCCTGGGTGATGACCATCTCGCCGACCATGTTGACCAGCCGGTCGATCTTGTCGAGATCGACGCGGATGGTGTGGCTGGTCAGCCCGGCATGCTCCGCCCCGCCGCCGTTGGGGCGCGGGCGGGCGGCTTCGGCCTTGGGGGCGTCGGCCTTGGGCGCTTCGGCCGGTGCGGCGACCACCGCCGGCGGGGTGGCGACGGGCACCGGATCGGTGACGGGGGGCTGCGCCTCGGCGGCGGCGGGCGGCGGGGCCTCCGCGGTGATGCGGATGTCGCAGTCGTCGGCCACGAACTCGAAGACGTCGTTGATCTTGTCCAGATCGACGTCCGCGTCGGCGATCAGCGTGACCGTCCAGGAGAGGTGGAGGAGCTCCGCCTCCAGGTTCTGCAGGGTCGGCAGGGCGTCGGTGTGGCAGTCCACGGTGGCGTCGCCCAGCCGGCGCAGCGCGCGCAGCATGAAGGCCGGCTCGTTGCCCGACATCAGCAGGTCGGGCCGCGGCCGGAAGACGATGGTCCAGCGCAGCTTGCCGGGAGGAACCGGGTTCTCCTCCGCGCGGGCGGCGGCGATGGCCGCCATGGCGTCGCCGAACAGCCCGGCCTCGTCGTCCTCGTCGTCGGCGTAGACGGCGGCATGAACGGGGGCGGGAGCCGCCGCCGCTGCCGCTGCCGGAGCCTGGGCCTGAGGAGCGCCGCCCGACAGGTGGCGGCGCAGGGCGGCCACGGTGCCGTCGGTGGTCCCCGCCGGGGCGGCATCGCCTTCGCGCGCGTAGGCCAGCATCTGGCCGAGCAGGTCGTTGGCGCGGATCAGCGTGTCCACCAGCTCCGTCGTGACCGGGACGGTGTTGTTGCGCACCCCGTCCATCACCGTCTCGAACTCGTGCGCGAAGGCGACCAGCTCGGTGAAGCCGAAGGCGCCGCCGCCGCCCTTGATCGAGTGGACGGCGCGGAAGATGGCGTTGACCTCGTCGGAATCGACCTCGCCCGGCGTCAGCCGCAGCAGGCCGGCCTCGGCGACCTCCAGCAGCTCCGCGCTTTCGTCGAAATAGGTTTGCTTGAACCGGCTCAGGTCTTCCACGGGCGCCCCCTCACAAGCCAGGATGCGGCGTCAGCCGCACACCTTCTGCACGACGGAGATCAGCTTCTCCGGGTTGAAGGGCTTCACGATCCAGCCGGTCGCCCCCACCGCCCGGCCTTCGGACTTCTTCTTCTCGTCGGCCTCGGTGGTCAGCATCAGGATGGGCAGCGTGCGGTGCGCCGGGGTGGCGCGCAGACGGCGGATCAGGGTCAGCCCGTCCATCACCGGCATGTTCAGGTCGGTGATGACGAGGTCCACCTTGTTGGCGCCGATGACGCCCAGCGCCTGCTGGCCGTCGGCGGCCTCGACCACGTCGTAGCCGGCGCCCTTCAGCGTGAAGGAGACCATGTCCCGCATGGTCCGCGAATCGTCGACGGTGAGTACCTTCTTCTTCACGCTTGGCTCCATTGCTTCAACCAGCCGTCCAGCCCCAGATCCTCGCAGGCTTCCGCCAGGACCTCGGACGGCTGGGCGATGGCGAACGTGCGGTTCTGTTCGGCGGCGTGCCGGGAGGCGACCAGAAGAGCCTGGACGCAGGCGGTGCTGACCCGCTCCACGGCCGCGGCCTCGGCGATGACGGTCCGGGACGCGGCGAAGCCGGCGCGCAGGCTGTCCAGCAGGGGCTGCGCCATGGCGAGGTCGAGGTCGCTGGGCAGGCCCAGCCGCACCGTTCCCCCCTCGTCGCTCCACTTGATCAAAGTCACCGCCCGTCTCCTTGCAACCCGACCGGGCAACGCCCCGTCCGGAAGACTGATCATGTCCGGCATTTGGTAAAAAACCTGCCTGAAACACGTATAAGGATTCGTTAAGGCAACTGGACTGACCTGTGTCAACCGGAGCGCGTTCCGGCGGTGTGGTCCGGTTCTTTCGCGGCTTGATCCTTTTGTGGCACGGCGACCCGGCCAGTTCCTGCCGCAGCTGTTTCCGCCGCATCCATTTCCGCCAGCGGCACGGTGAAGGCGAAGGTGGCGCCGTGGCCGGGTGCGCTGTCGACCCGGATGCGGCCGCCGAGATGCTCGACGATGCGCTTGCTGATGGCCAGCCCCAGCCCGGTGCCCTGCGGCTTGTCGGTCATGGTGTCGCCGACCTGCCGGAAGCGGTCGAAGACGATGGCCTGATGCTCCGCGGCGATGCCGGGGCCGCTGTCGGTGACGGACACGCGCAGATGGCCGTCTTCCGCCGCGACGGACAGCGCGGCCCGCCCGCCCGCCGGGGTGAATTTCGCGGCGTTGGACAGCAGGTTCACCGCCACCTGGACCAGCCGGTCATGGTCGCCGCGCACCGGCGGCAGGCCGTGCGGGATGGTCACGGACAGCGCGATGCCGCGCTCGTGGAACAGCCGGGCGGTGGCCGCCGCCGCCTGCTCCAGCGCCGCGCCGAGGTCCATCGGGCGGACCTGCCAGTCGATCTCCCCGGCCTCGATCTTCGCCATGTCGAGAACCTGGTTGATGAGGCGGGTCAGCCGCTCGCTCTCGGTGATGACGAGGCCGAGGAACTCCTGGCGCTGCTCCAGCTCGATGTCGGGGTTGTCGTGCAGCACCTCGGTCAGGGCGCGGATGGAGGTCAGCGGCGTGCGCAGCTCGTGCGTCACGGTGGACAGGAACTCGTCCTTCAGCCGGTCCAGCTCCGTCAGCCGTTCGTTGGCGGCGCGCAGCGCGGCCGAGGCGCGCTCCAGCTCCGCCGTCTTGTGTTCGAGCTGGCGGCTGTATTCGATGACGTGGCTGGTCTCGTCGAGCATCCGCATCAGCTCGGGGTAGCTGACCTCGCCGCCCTCCACCGCGGAGGCCAGCGCCACCCGCGCGGACGCGGCGCCGATGGCCCCGGCCAGCAGCCGCTCGGCGAAGCGCACCAGCTCCGCCCCGGCCCGGCGGTCGGGCTCCAGCGGGCCGTTGCGGCGGACATGCTGGGCGAAAGCCGCCTCCGCCCGCTGCGGGCCGAGGAAGCGCGCGACGATGCGCTGCAGGTCGCCGACCGTGGCGGTGCCGCGCCAGGCGCCGGCGGGCAGGGGGGTGTCGCGGTGCTGGAACACCTCAACGAAGGCGGTGGCCTGCGCCCGCTCGCCCAGGCCCGGCCGGTCGAGCAGGGAGACCGCCACGTAGAGGCCGATGTTGAGCAGCATGCTCCAGAATAGGGCGTGGGTCAGCGGGTCCATGCCGTCGAGCCCGAACAGAGCGTAGGGCTGCAGCAGGGCGACGCCCCACGGCCCCTGGTCGATGAAGGAGGCGGGCAGCCAGCCGGACCGCGCGAAGCTGGGCAGCAGCAGCGTGTAGGCCCAGGTCAGGATGCCGGCGCCGAGGCCGGCCAGCGCGCCGCGCCGGGTCGCCCCCGCCCAATAGACGCCGCCGATCAGCGCCGGGGCGAACTGCGCCACCGCCGTGAAGGAGATCAGGCCGATGGCGCTCAGCGCGTAGGCCGAGCCGGCGATGCGGAAATACAGGTAGCCGAGCAGCAGGATCGCCACGATGGCGACGCGCCGGATGGTCAGCAGAAGCGGCGACAGGTCGTGCAGCCGCTCCAGCCGGGCGCTGCGGGCGCGCAGCAGGAGCGGCATCACGATGTCGTTGCACACCATGGTGGACAGCGCGATGGCCTCCACCACGATCATGCCGGTGGCCGCCGACAGCCCGCCGATGAAGGCCAGCAGGGCCAGCCACTCGTTCCCGGCGGCCAGCGGCAGCGCCACCACGAACATGTCCGGGTCCACCGCCCGGTCGGGAAAGCGCATCAGCCCGGCCACCGCCACCGGCAGGACGAACAGGTTGATCAGCAGCATGTAGAGCGGGAACAGCCACAGGGCGCGGGTCAGGTGCCGCTCGTCCACATTCTCGATCACCGTCACCTGGAACTGGCGGGGCAGGCACAGCACCGCCGCCATCGACAGCAGCGTCATGGTCAGCCAAGACCCGTCGGCCAGCGCCGGGGCGGAGGTGTAGAGGGCCTGGATCTCCGGATGCTCGGCGGCCGTGGCGAACAGCGCGGTTGGGCCGTCGTGCAGCCCCCAGACCACCGCCGCGCCGACCGCCAGGAAGGCCACCAGCTTGACCACCGATTCGAAGGCGATGGCCGCCACCATGCCCTCGTGATGCTCCGCCGCGTCGATGTGGCGCGTGCCGAAGATGATGGCGAAGGCCGCCATGACCACCGCCACGTAGAAGGCGTTGTCCAGCACGACGGGCAGGGACAGGCCGCCGGTGGCGCCGGACGGGTCGGTGCCCCACAGAACGTCGAAGCTGACCGCCACGGCCTTGAGCTGCAGGGCGATGTAGGGCGTCACCCCGATCACCGCGGTCAGCGCCACCAGCCCGCCCAACCCCTGGCTGCGCCCGTAGCGGGAGGCGATGAAGTCGGCGATGGAGGTGATTCGCTGCGCCTTGGCGATGCGCAAAATCTTGCGCAGCACCAGCGGCCCCAGCAGCATCAGCAGGGTCGGGCCGAGATAGATCGGCAGGAAGCCGATGCCCAGCGACGCCGCCCGCCCGACCGAGCCGTAGAAGGTCCAGGTGGTGCAGTACACCGCCAGCGAGAGCGCGTACACGTACGGCGACGCGATGACGCTGCGCCCGCCGTCGGCCCGCCGGTCCGCCCACCAGGCGATGGCGAAGAGGAGGAGCAGATAGGCGAAGCTGGCGGCGACGATGGTGGGCCAGGGCATCTCAACGCCCCCTGCGTTCCAGAAGCACCGCCGACAGCGCGATCACCCCGCCCCACACCCCCAAGGCGTACACGTACAGCAGCGGCAGGCCGAACAGCGTGTCCCCGGCGCCGAAGACGCGCAGCAGCGGCGGGTTGAAGGCGACCACGCCGAACAGGAACAGCGCGATTAGCCGGTCGGTGGCCGCCCGGCGCGGTGGAGGGGGAATGGGTTGCGGGGCGGGCCCGCCGGTCAAAAGGCGCGCTCCCGCGCCGCCAGCTCGACGATGATGTTGGCGCCGCGGATGGCGTCGTCGAGCGTGCGGACGTCGCGTTCCTTGAGCATCTCCACCATGCGCAGGAAGACCGCGGCGGTGACGAGGCTGTCGCCCAGCGCCGTGTGGCGGTCCACCACCTCGATCCCCAGCCGCTCGGCGATGCCGTCCAGGGTGTGGTCGCCCCCCTCGCCGAGCAGCATCCGCGACAGCAGCATGGTGTCGAGCACCGGGCTGTCGAAACGCACGCCCGAGACCCGCTCCTTCATCTTCAGGAATTTCAGGTCGAAGGCGGCGTTGTGGGCGATCAGCACCGCGCCCGACACGAAGCCGCGGAACTGCGGCAGCACCTTGTCGATGGTCGGCTTGTCGGCCACCATCGCGTCGGTGATGCCGTGGAAGGGGATCGATTCCGGCGGGATGCTCCGCTTCGGGTTGACCAGCGTGTTGAAGGTCTCGCCGGTCAGGATGCGCCCGCCGACGACGCGCACGGCGGCGATCTGGATGATCTCGTCGCCGGTGCTGGGCGACAGGCCGGTCGTCTCGGTGTCGAAGACCACGTAATGGAGCTGGTCGAGCGGTGTGCGGCCAAGCTCGCTGGTGGCCAGCGGCTGGTGCAGCAGGTTGAAGTCGAAGAACTCCGGCCGCGCCCCGCCGCGCGCCGCGGTGTGCGCCGACGGCGGCTTCAGCGCGGGCGGCAGCGGCACGCGCAGGCGCGACAGCAGCTCGCCCTCCGATCCCGGCCCCTTCACCGGCTCGCTCCACATCGTGCTCTTGTGGTGCTGGAGCACGTCGCCGACCGTCAGGCCGCCCAGCGCGTCGGGCAGCGGGTGGTCGAGCCAGCTGTCCACGATGCCGCTGGGCACCGACGGGCCGCGCCAGGTGATGTCCAGATAGACCCAGCGGTCTCCGGGCTCCACCGACAGGTCGTAGGCGGGGACCCCGGTCAGCGCGTAGACGTACTCGATCAGATAGCCGAACAGGATGACGAGGCTGTAGCTGTCGCCGTGCACCCATTGCGGCAGGCCGGTCAGCGTCACGCCGTACTGCGCCTCCGGCCCGACCCGGTGGCGGATCAGGTTGATGAGGTTGGTGGAGTGGATGTCGCTCATCGGCCAGGAGCCGGTGACGACGCTGCGGTACGCGTTGGTGACGCGGGCCAGCCGCTCCGACAGGGTGTTGGAGGACTCCATCAGGGCGGCCTGGAAGGCGGCGCGCTCCTCCGGCCCCAGCTCCGGCGTGTCGTCCAGCGTCTCCAGAACGGCGCGCAGGTTGGCGATGGGGGCGCAGAAGCCCTCCGTCGCCTCGCGCAGCAGGGCGTCGCGCTGGCCGAGCGCGGCCAGCTCGCTGGTGGCGTCGGACAGGGTGATGACGTAGCCGGTGATCGTCGGCGGTTCGTCCGATCCCTCCGGCGGGTCCTGCAGGATGGCGCTCATGCGCCCGGCCAGCAGGATGCGGCCGTCCGTGGTGGCGCCGACGAACTGGGCGGTGGTGCCGTGCTCGTGCTCGACGTGCCGCCCCTCGCGCACGCGCAGGGTCAGCCGCTCCAGCGTGTGGATGACCGGCTCCGCCACCACGAAATGCAGCAGCGAGCGGCCCAGCCCGAGGTCGCCGGCCAGATGCAGGATGTCGAGCGCCGTCTGGTTGTAGAGAAGGATCTGATGCTTGAGGTTGCAGACCAGGACGCCTTCGTGCAGGTCGCGCAGGACGGCGGCGAGCCGCGTCTTCTGCTCCTCCGCCTTGGCGGTCGATTCCGCGACGGTGCGCGCGGTGTCGCGGCGGGCGGCGGCCAGCTTGTCCGACAGCTCGTTGACCGCCCTGGCCACCGGGGCGAGGTCGCCGTAGCGGGCCAGCGGGATGCGCGCGCCGGTCTTGCCGTCGGCGGTGCCATGGGCGATCAGCCCGGCCTCGCGGCTCAGCGTTTCCGAGGCGCGCAGCAGCCGCCGGTCGACCAGCCCCCACAGGCCCCAGACCGCGGCGGTGACGGCGGCGGTCATGGTGACGGCGTAGGTGACGAAGGCGTTGGGGTCGTTGTTCGCGCTGAAGCCGACCGCGGCCCCCGCCGACAGCAGGGGCAGGCCGACGCCGGCGGCGCGGAAGGCCAGGGGGATGATCCGGCGCGGTTCCGCCGGGGTGGCCGGGGTGGCCGGGGTGGTTGACGGAGCGGCGGCTCCGGTGCTTCCGGTGGTCGCCGGGGCGCTCATGGCTGAGGCTCCGCGGCGCCGCCCGGCGCGCCGTCCTGGTGGTTGTCGGGGGTCAGGTACTTGCGGACGGTGGCGACGAGGTCGCGGGTCGAGAAGGGCTTGGTGATGTAGTCGGTGGCGCCCAGCGCCATGCCCTTCTGCCGCTCCACGTCGCGGCTCTTGGCCGTCAGCATGATGATGGGCAGCGACTGGTAGGCGGGGTCGGCGCGCAGCGACTGGCAGACGTCGAACCCGTCGCGCCGCGGCATCATGGCGTCCAGCAGGATCAGGTCGGGCGTGCTTTCCGCAACCGATTCAAGGGCTTCCTCGCCGTTGCGGGCGATGCGCACGGCAAAGCCCGCCTTCTGCAGCAAAACCTGCAGCGACAGGACGATGCTGGGCTCGTCGTCGGCGACCAGGATCGTCGGCTTCATACCAGGGTTTCCTCCGGTTCGCCGGTCTGATGCGCCGGCTTCTTGCGGGCTGCGCTTGTTCTAATATGCGTGCCTGTTCAATCCCATGTTAGCGGCAAGGAGAAGGACAGATCAAGACGAAGCCCGTCCGCAATACCGAAATTGCGGACGGGCTTTTGCAAAGGAAAGAAGCGGAATAGAGGGAAGCGACAGTTTGTCGCGGCGGCGCCGTTGCCTGCGGTCAGCGCGTCGAGACGACGATGGGCTGCGCTTCCACCTTGCCCTTCAGCGACGCGGCGGCCTGACGGGCGGCGGCGGTGTCGGCGTAGCCGCCGACGCGGACGACGTGCCAGGAGCGCTGCTCGGCGTCGGTCCAGTCCAGCGCGTAGGCGTTGAAGCCGAGACCGCGCAGGCGGCGGACCAGCCCCTCGGCGTTGTCGGCCTGCTGGAAGGACCCGACCTGCACGGCGTAGCGCCCGTCCGCAGCGACGGCGGACGCCGGCGGCGTCAGCACGCCCGAGGACGGCGCCGTGGCGGGCGGCGTGGAGGCGGGCGTCGTGGAGGCGGGCGTCGTGGAGGCTGTCTTGGGGGCCGGCTTGGCGGGTTGCGGCGCCGGGCGCGCCACGGCGGCCGGACGCTGGGGCGCGGCCGGCGGAGGCGGGGCCGAGAGCATGGCCTGAAGCTCCGCCGTTTCCGCGGACTTCACCGGGGCGGGCGCCTTGGCGGGCTCGGCCGGGGGCGGGGCGATGGTCGAAACCGGCGGATGCGCCGGGGTCTTCGCGCTCTCCGCCGTTTCCACGGGGTGCGGCGCGGGTTCGGCCGGCTTGGCGGCGGCGGGGGTGGGCGAGGGCAGGGCCGGCGGTTCCGGCACCTTCAGCGCCGGCGGCGGAATCTGCGGCAGCGCCATGGGCGGCGTGGCCACGGCGGGCGCCGGTGCGGCCGGAGCGACGACCGTCTGCGTCTGCATCGGCGGCTGCGGTTGGGCCGGGGTCGTTTGGGCCTGGGTCGGTTGGACTGGCGCGGGGGCCGCGCGCGTGATGAGCGGTTCCGGTTTGGCCTGGGCCGGAGCCACGGCGCTGGGCGAGCCGCCGCCGGGGGCCGGGGCGCTGGGGACGGCGGTGATGAGCGGCGCCGGGGGCGCGGACGGCGCTTCCCCGCCCTGGTCCAGCATCACGACGACCGCGCCGATGCCGATGGCGGCGGCGAGCGCCGCGGCGATCTTGCCGATGGGCAGATGCCGCTCCGCCTTCCGCCCGGCGTCCGGGGACAGGAGATCGTCATCCTCCGCCGGGTCGGCCTTCAGGTCGTCGTTGAGGGCGCGCAGAAGGCGGGCGATGTCGTCCCTGGCCTCCCCGCCATCGTCGGCGGGGGCATCGGCCATGGGGCGCGCCTTGTGATCCGCCGTCCGACCGGCGGCCTTCATCTCATCCTTGAACGTCACGGCGGCGTGCGCACCCAGTTGAAGATCGCAAGGAATCAGCAGTCACGGGACCGCGGCCCCGAAAGGGGCGCGCGGCGTTCCAAAGACCTTCTACTGTATTTCGACGTTCGTTCAAACGCCGATGCGACGAATTGGCGTGAGAAAGTTGGGCCGGAAGCGCGCCCAGGGCGCTTCAGGCCGCCGACCGGTAGGGATGTTCGGCCATCCAATGGCGGGCGATGTCCAGCCGGGTGGCGACCCACGCCTTGTCGTGGCCCCGCACATAGTCGAGGAAACGGGCCAGCGCCGCGGCGCGCCCCGGGCGCCCGACCAGACGGCAGTGCAGCCCGATCGACATCATCTTCGGCTGGTCTTCGCCTTCGGCGTAGAGCACGTCGAAGCTGTCCTTCAGGTAGGTGAAGAACTGCTCGCCGGTGTTGAAGCCCTGGTTGGTCGCGAAGCGCATGTCGTTGGCGTCAAGCGTGTAGGGCACGATGAGCTGCGGCCGGCCGAAGCGGTCGTCCCAATAGGGCAGGTCGTCGGCGTAGCTGTCGGCGTTGTAGAGGAAGCCGCCCTCCTCCGACACCAGCTTCCAGGTGTTGGGGCTGCACCGCCCCAGATACCAGCCGAGCGGGCGGGACCCGGTGACGCGGGTGTGGATCTCGATGGCGCGCAGCATGTGCTCGCGCTCCACCTCTTCCGGCAGATGCTGGTAGTCGATCCAGCGGTAGCCGTGGGTGGCGATCTCCCACCCGGCGTCCAGCATGGCGCGGACGGCGTCCGGGTTGCGCTCCAGCGCCATGGCGACGCCGTAGACGGTCACCGGCAGGCCGCGCTCCGTGAACATCCGGTGCAGCCGCCAGAATCCGGCGCGGGACCCGTACTCGTAGATCGACTCCATGTTCATGTGCCGCATGCCGACGATGGGCTGGGCGCCGACGATCTCCGACAGGAAGGCCTCCGACGCGGCGTCGCCGTGCAGGACGCAGTTCTCCCCGCCCTCCTCGTAGTTGATGACGAACTGCACCGCCACCCGCGCGCCGCCCGGCCAGTTGGCGTGCGGCGGACGGGACCCGTAGCCGATCAGGTCGCGCGGGTAGGTCTGGGACATGGCGGGTGCGCTCCGTTGGGAAGAGGGACGGTCAGGAGGCGGAGGACGAGGACTTTTCGGCCGGCGGCTCCTCCGGCACCTGATGGCGCAGGATCAGCGGGGCCTGGAGGGCGCTGAACAGCAGGGTCAGCGGCATGATGCCGAACACCTTGAAGTTCACCCAGGCGTCGGTGGTCATGGTGCGCCACACCACCTCGTTCAGCGCGGCCAGTAGCAGGAAGAACCACGCCCAGCGGATCGCCAGCGTGCGCCACCCCGCGTCGGACAGGTTCAGAACCGACCCCAGGACATGCTTCAGCACGTTGCGCCGCGTCAGGTGCGCCGTGAACAGGACCGCGGCGAACAGCAGATTGACCAGCGTCGGCTTGATCTTGATGAACAGGTCGTCCTGGAGCCACAGCGTCAGCCCGCCGAACAGCAGGACGAAGCCCGCCCCGACCACCGGCATCACCGGCACCTTGCGTTCGAACCGCCAGGAGATCAGGACGGAGATGCTGGTCGCCACCATGAACACGGCGGTGCCGATCATGATGCCGGCCTGGGAATTGGCGATGAAGAAGGCCGCCAGCGGGCCGGCTTCGATCAGCAGTCGGGCGTATTGGTTCATGATCCTCACATAGACCGAACCGGGCCCGGGATAAAGAGGGAAGCGGGGGGACGCCCCCGCTCCCGGTCAGAACCGGTAGGAGGCGCGGATCGAGCCGTAGTTGCTGTATGATTTCTGCCCCTCGAACTCCGGCGACAGGAAATTCTGGGCGTAGGAGATGCCGAAGGGGCCGTAGCGCAACGCCACGCCGAGCTGGAAGGCGGCGACGAAGTTGTGCTTGTCCACCGACCGGCTGTCGCGGAAGCTGTTGCCGTCGAGGAAGATGTTGCGGGCGACGGCGCGCCCCTCCGCCCCGGCGTAGACGTACCAGGAGAAGGGCGGGCGCGGGGCGCCGGAGGCCACGCTGTCCTGGTAGGGGATGCTGGCCGTCGGACGGAGGATCAGCGCGCCGACCGGCGGCGCCATGTTGCCGCCCAGCCGCATCGTGACGCCCGCCCCGCCGAAGGTCAGGACGTTGCCGACGCTGCCGGCGACGTGGGGGCTGATGTCGGCCTCGAAGGGGCCGATGCGGGCCGGGCGCTCGGCGCGCCAGACATGCTCGTAGCTGAGGATGATGCCGGGCTCGTTCTTGAGCTGGTAGTCCCAGCCCTCCGGCCAGCGGGCGCCGGGAACGATGCGGTGCACCGCCTTCTGGGTCTGCTCCGCCAGCGAGGCCGGGCCGACCATGCCGAGGTCCAGGTCGATGCGGTCCACCTGCCGCGTCTCCTCCGCGATCACCGACAGGCGGCCGTACAGCCAGCCGGCGTAGGGACGGTCGGTGGGGTCGGGGATCGGCTTGGTGATGTCGCTGGGGGTGTACATGTTCTGGCCGAAGGCGATGCCGTAGCGCCGCACCCCATGCTCGCCGATCCACGGGACGAGGTTGGCCAGCCAGTCGATGTTGCCGTAGGTCGGGCGGTCGCCGGAGACGTAGTAGAACTGGACTCCGTTCGTGTAGTAACGGTCGGTGCCGCCGCCGAACAGGTCGTTGTCGACCCAGGCACCGATGGACGCACCGGACCGGGGCGTGGTTTCCGCCGGCGGAGCGGTGCCGGTGTTCGGAAGGCTGTCCGCCTCTGGTGCGCTTTGGGCCAGCACCGGCCCCGCCGCCAGCCCGAGAGAAAGGGCGGCGATCACGCTCCAACCTGCACGCACGGCCATAATGGTCGACTTCCCTTCGTTGCCGAGCACCCTAAGATAAGACGCGGGCGCCCTTTGGCGCCTGCACTTTCGGGTGGGGCAAAATGGCTTTCGGAGGGCGGCTTACTGGAAGGCCGCCTCGGCGAAGCTGCGCAGCTTGCGGGAATGCAGCGTCTCCATGCCGTGCTCGCGCAGAAGCTCCATGGCGAACACGCCGATCTTCAGATGCTGGTCCACCCGCTCGCGGTAGAAGCGGTCGGCCATGCCCGGCAGCTTTAACTGCCCGTGCATCGGCTTGTCGGAGACGCAGAGCAGCGTGCCGTAGGGGACGCGGAAGCGGAAGCCGTTGGCGGCGATGGTGGCGCTTTCCATGTCCAGCGCGACGGCGCGGCTCTGGCTGAAGCGCATCAGCGGCTCGCGGTGGTCGCGCAGTTCCCAGTTGCGGTTGTCGATGGTCGCCACGGTGCCGGTGCGCATGATGCTCTTCAGCGCGTAGCCGGACAGGCCGGTCACCCGCTCCACCGCGGTCTCCAGGGCGCGCTGCACCTCGGCCAGCGCCGGGACGGGCACCCAGGTCGGCAGGTCGGCGTCCAGCACATGGTCGTCGCGGACATAGCCGTGGGCCAGCACATAGTCGCCCAGCCGCTGCGTGCTGCGCAGCCCGGCGCAATGGCCCAGCATGATCCAGGCGTGCGGGCGCAGCACGGCGATGTGGTCGGTGATCGTCTTGGCGTTGGACGGGCCGACGCCGATGTTGACCAGCGTGATGCCGTTGCCGTCCGGGCGGGTCAGGTGGTAGGCGGGCATCTGCGGCAGGCGGAGCAGCCGCGCGCCGTTGGTGGGCGCCTCGCCGGGGGTGCCCCCCAGATTGGCGTTGTGAACGATGACGCCGCCGGGCTCCACGAAGCGGTCGTACTGGCTGCGGTAGGCGGCCAGCTCGGGATCGCCGGTCGGCTCCATGATCTCGCGGGCCATGCGGATGAACTCGTCCACATAGAACTGGTAGTTCGTGAACAGGACGAAGTTCTGGAAATCCTCCGGCGCCGTCGCCGTGTAGTGGCGCAGCCGGTGCAGCGAGAAATCCACCCGCGGCGCGGTGAACAGGGCCAGCGGCTTCACCGCGTCCAGCGACTCCTCGTAGGTGCCGTTGACGATGGTGTCGTCCATGCGGGCGAGGTCGGGCAGGTCGAACAGGTCGGGCAGGCCGGCCAGCCGCTCCGGCGTCAGGTCGCCCTCGACGTGCATGCCCTGGGGGAAGGCGAAATGGATGGGGATCGCCTCGTCGCTGACGCCGACCTCCAGCGGGACATGGTGGTTGCGCAGCAGGAGCGAGAACTGTTCGCGGTAGTAGCGGTCGAACAGGTCGGGGCGGGTCAGCGTCGTGGCGTAGGTGCCTGGCCCCTCGACGAAGCCGTAGGCCAGCCGGGTGTCCACCGTGGCCGCCGAGGCGGTGGAGAGGCGGACATAGGGATAGTGGGCCTGCTCCCGCCGGCCGCCATCCTCGCCGCGGGTGAAGGCGGCGAAGCGGTCCCGCAGATAGGTGGTGTTGCGGTCGTAGAGGTTCTTGACGAGGGCCAGGGCGGCGTCCGCGTCGGTGAAACGCTCGACAGGACCGGGGGGAACGGGGGAGGGGGAGGTCTGGGCAGCCGTCATAGTCTTCAGATAGGGCTTGGGCGTGGCGGCCGGAAGCCCTTTTCTCGTCCTGCCCGACCGCCCGCCGCCGGCCCGCGTTGCGGGCGCCGCTACTGCGACGGCAGCCCCATCAGCGACTTGGCGAACTGGTCGGCGTCGAAGGGGCGCAGGTCGTAGACGCCCTCGCCGATGCCGATGGCGTGCACCGGCAGCTTGAAGCGCTCGGCCAGCGAGACCAGAACGCCGCCGCGCGCCGAGCCGTCCAGCTTGGTCAGGATCAGGCCGGAGACGTTCACCATGTCGCGGAACACCTCCACCTGATTGTGCGCGTTCTGGCCGGTGGTGGCGTCCAGCGTCAGCAGGGTGGTGTGCGGGGCGCTCTCGTCCACCTTCTTGATGACGCGGACGATCTTGCGCAGCTCCTCCATCAGGCCGGCCTTGTTCTGCAGGCGGCCGGCGGTGTCGATCAGCAGGATGTCCACGCCCTGGCGCCGCGCCTCCTCCAGCGCGTCGAAGGCGAGGCCGGCGGCGTCGGCCCCGGTGTCGCGGGCGATCACCGGACAGCCGGTGCGCTCGCCCCAGATCTTCAGCTGGCTGACCGCGGCGGCGCGGAAGGTGTCGCCGGCGGCCAGCATGACCGTCTTGCCCTCGGCGCGGAACTGGCGGGCCAGCTTGCCGATGGTCGTCGTCTTGCCGGTGCCGTTGACGCCGACCACCAGGATGACGTGCGGCTTCAGCGCGGCGTCGATGACCAGCGGCTTGGCCACCGGGCCGACGATCTTCGCCACCTCGGCGGCCAGCGTGGCCTTGACCTCCTCCGGGCTGACCTCCTTGCCGAAGCGGGTGCGGGCCAGCTCCGCCGTCACCTTGGCCGCCGTGGTCGGGCCGAGGTCGGCGGTGATGAGCAGCTCCTCCAGCTCCTCCAGCGCCTCGTCGTCGAGCTTGCGCTTGGTGAAGATGCCGGAGATGCCCTCGGTCAGCTTGGACGAGGACTTGGACAGGCCGTCCTTCAACCGGGCGAACCAGCCCTTCTTGGGCTTCTCCTCCTCGGCGGTCAGGGCCACGGGGAGGTCGTCGCGGGCGATCTCCGGCGTGTCCTCGCGCTCCTCCGGCCCGGACGGCGGGGCGATGGGCGGCGGAGGCGGGGTCTCGACCGCGGGCGGGGGCGGCAGCTCGGGTTCCGGCACCGGCTCGGGCTCCGGGGCCGGCGGCTCCTCGGCGACCGGTTCCGGAACAGGCGGCTCCTGGAGCGGCTCTTTGGCGAGCGGCTTTTCGGCGACCGGCTCGGCGGGGACCGCTTCCGGAAGCGGGGCGGTCGTTTCGTCCTTGCGGGCTTGCTCTTCGGGCTTCTTGCGGCCGAACCAACGCAGGATCATGGTGTGTCCACTGTTCTCAAGGGGGGTGCCGGTCAGCGCGCCGCCGGCCACGCCGGTGACCGTGGCGCGCAGGACGGAGCCGGGAGGCCGGGGCGTGCCCAGGCGGATTTCGGCGAAATGCTGGGTGCGGCCGAGATCGTCCTTCTCGACCAGCACCGACACCTCGCGCCCGACCAGCGAGGCCAGCGTGCGCGCCTCGGCCTCGGCGCCGCGCGCGCGCAGACGGGCCGCGCGCTCCTTGCGGAGGCCGCCGTCGACCTGCGGCATGCGGGCGGCCGGGGTGCCGGGGCGCGGGCTGTAGGGGAAGACGTGCAGCCAGGTCAGGCCGCACTCCTCGACCAGCCGCAGCGTGTTCTCGAACATCTCGTCGGTTTCCGTGGGGAAACCGGCGATGAAGTCGGCGCCGAAGACCATGTCGGGGCGCAGGGAGCGCACGCGCTCGCAGAAGGCGATGGCGTCGGCGCGGCTGTGCCGGCGCTTCATGCGCTTCAGGATCATGTCGTCGCCGGCCTGGAGCGACAGGTGGAGGTGCGGCATCAGCCGCGGCTCCGTCTCGATCAGCCGCCACAGGTCGTCGTCGATCTCGATGCAGTCGAGCGAGGACAGGCGCAGCCGCGGCAGCTCCGGCACCAGCGCCAGCAGGCGGCGCACCATCTGCCCCAGCGTCGGCGTGCCCGGCAGGTCGGGGCCGAAGCTGGTGATGTCCACGCCGGACAGCACCACCTCGTTGTAGCCGGCCTTGACCAGCGCCTGCACCTGCTCCACCACCGCGCCGATCGGGACGGAGCGCGAGGGGCCGCGGCCATAGGGGATGATGCAGAAGGTGCAGCGGTGGTCGCAGCCCTGCTGGACCTGGACGAAGGCGCGCGCCCGGTCCTCGAACCCGCCGATCAGGTGGCCGGCGGTCTCCTTGACCGACATGATGTCGTTGACCAGCACCTTCTCCGCCGGGGCCAGGCCCCAGCTTTCCGGCTGCAGCTTCTCCTGGTTGCCCAGGACCTGATCGACCTCCGGCATGGCGCCGTAGCGCTGCGGGTCGATCTGGGCGGCGCAGCCGGTCACCACGATGCGGGCGTTCGGCCGCTCGCGGCGCAGCTTGCGGATGGTCTGGCGCGCCTGCCGTTCCGCCTCCGAGGTCACCGCGCAGGTGTTGACGATGACGACGTCCTCAAGCCCGGCGTTGCGGGCGTGGGTGCGCATCACCTCGGATTCGTAGGTGTTCAGGCGGCAGCCGAAGGTGACGATCTCCGGCTCGTTGGTCACAGTGTCGCTCATGCTCTTTCAGCCTAACAGGCGGCCATTGATTCAGGTGGCCGCCAACTCCGCGGACAGCCGCCCGCTGTAGCTGAGGGCGACCGGACCGGTCATCAGGACACGGCCGTCCTCTCGCCATTCGATGGTCAGGGTGCCGCCGTCGAGGATCACGTCGACCTTGCGGCCGGTCAGCCCGCGGCGGATCGCGGCGACCGCGGAGGCGCAGGCGCCGGTCCCGCAGGCCTGGGTGATGCCGGCCCCGCGCTCCCACACCCGCATGCGGACGGCGGTGGGGGACAGCACCTGGACGAACTCGACGTTGGTACGCTCGGGGAAGGCCGGGTGATTCTCGAACACCGGGCCGACCTCGGCCAGCGGCACCGCCTCGGCGTCGTCCACGAAGAAGACGGCGTGCGGGTTGCCCATGCTGACCGCGGTGGGGCCGGCGAAGCCGCCGTGCGACACCGCGTCGAGGCGCAGCGTGTCCGCCGGCTCCGCCAGCGGGATCTGCGCCCAGTCCAGATTGGCCGGGCCCATGTCCACGGTGATGCGCCCGTTGTCGGCGCGGCTGGCCTGAAGGACGCCGGCGTTGGTTTCGAAGGCGACGCGCTCCGCCCCCGCCTCCTCCATCAGCAGCCAGCCGACGCAGCGCGAGGCGTTGCCGCAGGCCGACACCTCGCCGCCGTCGGCGTTGCGGATGCGCATGAAGCCCGCCGTGCCGTCCGTTTTCGCCGGCTCGATCACGATGAACTGGTCGCAGCCCACCCCGGTCTTGCGGTCGGCGATGGCCCGCACCTCGGCCTCGGCCGGCGTGTACGGCGTGTTGCGGGCGTCGATCACGACAAAGTCGTTGCCGAGCCCGTGCATCTTCAGGAATTCGCGCGTCATGACCGCCGTTATATGGCGACCGGGCCCGCGGAGTCCATGGCCGCACGGGGGACCGTGGCAAACAGTTCACGGGATCGTCGGGGGAGTCAGTGGGTTTCGGCCCCGCCGCTGTCCGCCGCGTCGCCGTCGGGCAGGGTGGCGGGCAGGGTGGCGCCCGACACCGGGGGAATGCCCTCGAGCAGGTCGAGCATCCGGGCGAGCGTGTCCTCCGACTCGGGCCGCGGCGGGGTTCCGCCGGTCCGCTCCCACGCCTCGTAGTCCCAGCCCGCGGCGCCCATCGCCATGTCGGGCAGGGTGAAATGCCCGTCCATGGCGTGGGTCTGCGGTCCGTCCGCGCGGGACAGCCCGACCAGCAGGGCGATGGACACGGTGACCCCAGCCACCCAGGCCCATAGCACGTCGCTGTTGTTCATGGCTCCCTCCCGGCTCCTTGCCAAGGCAGGTCGGTGTCGGGGCCATTCCCGTTGGATGCGCCCCATTCCATGGACGTCGGGTGTCCGCGGCGGCGCACAATAAGGCTTCGGGAGATATCCGGAAGGAGAGGTTGCCCCTGGGGGCCCGAAGGTCAGGCGCCCTTGAAGACCAGATGCTTGGAGGCGGCGAAGTTCAGCGCCATGCCGGACAGCGAGCCGGCGGCGACGGCCAGCACCGGGTGGGCCTCGGCCAGCGGCAGGGCGGCTTCCAGCCCGACCGAGACGCCGTAGTTCACCGCCCCGCCGAAGGCGTTGGCGGCCAGGAAGGTCGCCCATTGCCGGTAGAGCGGCGCGTCGGCCGCCCCGCGGAAGGTGAAGGCGCGGTTCAGCGCGAAGGTCGTGGTGGCGGCGGCCAGATAGGCCGGGACGCGGGCGGCGAAGAACTCCAGCCCGGCGCCGAAGACCAGGGCGTAGACCACGGCGGTGTCCACCACCAGACCGACCACGCCGACCAGGCCGAACTTGCCGAACTGCACGGCCAGCCGTCCGAGCCGGCCGTCGGGCAGGGAGCCGATGAGGTTGCCCATGGTCAGGACCCGGCGGCCTTGCGGACCGGATGGACGCCCGGCGCGGGGATGGAGAGGTAGCGCATGCGCTTGGCCTCGCGGCGGCCCAGCGTGACCGTGTCGAGGATCAGCCCGCAGGTCAGGCTGAGGAAGCCCAGCAGCATCAGCCCGGTGGACAGCACGGCGGTGGGCAGGCGCGGCACCAGCCCGGTCTGCAGGTAGGTCACCACCACCGGCCAGGCGAGGATCACCGACGCCGCGGCCAGCGCCGCGAAGATGGCGAAGAAGAAGGGCAGGGGGCGCTCCTCCTTCACCAGATTGACGATGGTGCGCAGGATGCGGATGCCGTCGCGGATCGTGTTCAGCTTGCTGTGCGATCCCGGCGGGCGGTCCTTGTAGGGCGCCTTGATCTCGGCGATGGGCATGTTCAGCTCCAGCGCGTGGACGGTCAGCTCCGTCTCCGTCTCGAAGCCGCTGGCCAGCGCCGGGAAGGACTTGATGAAGCGCCGAGAGAAGACGCGGTAGCCGGACAGCATGTCGTGGATGCGGTTGCCGAAGATCAGCGCGACCATGCCGGTCAGCAGCTTGTTGCCGAAGCGGTGGCCGGGCCGGTAGGCCTTGACGATCTCGGTGACGCGGGCGCCGTTGACCATGTCGAGCTGGTCCTCCCACAGCCGCTTGACCATCAGCGGCACGGAGGGTGCGTGGTAGGTGTCGTCGCCGTCCACCAGCACATAGACGTCGGCCTCGATGTCGGAGAACATGCGGCGCATGACGTTGCCCTTGCCCTGCAACGGCTCGTGCCGGACGACGGCACCGGCGGCCTTCGCCACCTCCACCGTGCGGTCGGACGAGTTGTTGTCGTAGACGTAGACCGTCGCGTCGGGCAGCGCCGCCTGGAAGTCGCGCACGACGGCGGCGATGGCCGCCTCCTCGTTGTAGCAGGGGATCAGCACCGCGACGATGGGAGCCACCGCGGGCGCCGTGTCCGGGGCCGAAATAGGGGCTGCGGACGTCGCGGGGCGGTCGATGGAATAGTCGGCCGGTCGATCAATGGTGGAGACGGTCATGGCGATGCGCTTCGAAACGGTGCCGATGTAGGGTTAAACAGCACAATCGCCTGATTTAATCCACTGACCTTTCATGGTCCGCCATGCGCGTCACGGCGCAGAGGTTCAGCGGCTCGCCCAGGTTGTTGAGAATGACGCGGCAGTTGTCCTGCGCCACCCGCAGCCCCAGCAGGGCGGCGGCTTTCGCGGCGCCGGGCGTGTCGGGGATGGTGCTGAGCATCAGGAAGCGCCCGCGGTGCGCCCCCACCTTGTCCTGCATCAGCGCGAGGTAGCCGTTGCCGACCGAGTCCGGCTGGAGGAAGTTGGACTGGATGCGCACGAAGGGGATGCGCGGCGGGAAGGCCGGAACGACGTGGGAGATCGCCCAGTAGCCGGCCATCAGCACCATCGTGTCGTCGGGGTCCTCGATGGGCGGCACGACGGCCTCCACCCAATGCTCGCTCCACGGCACGCGGCCCCAGTCGGCGGGCCGGGCGGTGGCCTGGACCAGCAGCAGGAGCAGCGCCGCCAGGGCGAGCGCCGCCCGGCGCGGCACCGGCAGCAGGCCCGCCGCCATGACGATGGCCAGCGGGGCCAGCATCTCCAGCGGCACCAGGTAGCGGTAGATGCAGAACATCCCCACCCACAGCGCGTAGGTCACCGCCATGGCGGTCAGCAGGTAACGTGTGGCGGCCTTCTCGGTCAGTTCCGCCGACGGTTGGCGGAAGGCCAGTCCGAGCAGCGCCAAAGCGGCGGCGGCGGGCACGAGGAGGAACAGCACCAGGACGCGCAGGTCGAAGAAGGGGACCTCGCCGACCTTCAGCGGCGCGAAGGGGAAGACCAGAGGGAAGAGCAGCCGCTCCAGCCGGGAGTCCGGGAAGAAGCTGACGTTGACGTAGCCGGACAGCGCGGCGAAGGGCGATTTGAAGATCTGGTTCATGTGCGGGAAGACGGGATTCCCGTATTCCACCCACAGATGGGCCATCCAGAAGCCGCCGCACAGCGCCAGCCCGCCGAGCACGCCGAGGCCGAAGACGAAGGCCAGCCACAGCCGCCGCCAGGGCCGGGCCGGCAGCGCCAGGAAGGCGAGGCAGAGCCCGACCGCGTAGATCACCGTCGGGTTCTTCATGCCCATCGCCGCCCCGGCCAGCAGCCCCGCCGCGCCCGCCCGCGCGAGGGCGCCCGGCGCCGGCCCGCCGATCAGCCGCGGCAGCGACCCGGCCACCACGACCAGCGCGCCGAGCACGCCCAGGCTGACCATGTTGTCGTGGAAGGTGGTGCCGAGCAGCCCCAGCGTGCCGCCGCCGAAACCGGCCATCACCGCCAGCAGGGCGGCCAGGGCCACCCGCTGCCCCGCGCCGCCGACGCGCAGCGTGGCGTGGGCCAGAAGGAAGGCCAGAGCCAGGTTCAGCCCGTGCAGCGTCCCCCAGACGAAGCCCGCCGCGCGCGCCGGCAGATGGCTGGCGAGCAGGTAGAAGGGGACGTCCAGCAGGGGGTTGTAGAAGCTGGGCATCTGCGCCGGCAGCATGTCCATGCCCAGCCGTCCGGTCAGCAGGGCGTAGGCGTTGTACCAATGGTAGTTCCGCAGGTCCCAGTTGGCGTCCATGCCGAGCGCCAGCCCGAGCAGGCCGTAGAGCGGCGGGGCCAGCAGCAGGAAGGCGAACGCCGCGGTGCGCGGGCGGGGGGCGGTGGGGAGCAAGGTCATGAAGGTCGCGGAACCCAGGGAAGCGTCGGCCCCTTGGTAGGCGAGGGGGCGCCCCACAGCAAGGACGCGATGCCGGACCGCCCCCCTCGAGACCCCTGCGAAGACCCCCCTGAGGACCGTGGCGGAGGGAAATCGGGAGCAATTTCGTTGCGTCCGGCTGTGTTCCGGGATGCGGAATCGCGCGCCGCGGGCGGCTTTTGCGGCAAGCTTCCTCTGGCAATGGCGGGACGGGTCTGCTATTCACCGAACTCCGCATGCACACGCTTGCGCCTCTTTTGCGCGACAGGATTCTGGCGATGGAAAAGTTTACGGTTCTCACCGGTGTTGCGGCGCCGCTGCCGATGATCAACGTCGACACCGACATGATCATTCCCAAGCAATTCCTGAAGACCATCAAGCGGACCGGGCTGGGCAAGCATCTTTTCGACGAGATGCGCTACACCCCCGACGGCGCCGAGGTCGCGGAATTCGTCCTCAACAAGCCGGCCTACCGCAGCGCCAAGATCCTCGTTTCGGGCGACAATTTCGGCTGCGGCTCCTCGCGTGAGCATGCGCCGTGGGCGCTGGCCGATTTCGGCATCCGCTGCATCATCGCGCCGAGCTTCGCGGACATCTTCTTCAACAACTGCTTCAAGAACGGCATCCTGCCGATCAAGCTGCCGAAGGAACAGGTGGACCTGCTGCTCGACGACGCGTCGCGCGGGTCGAACGCCATCGTCTCGGTGGATCTGGAGAAACAGGAGATCACCGGTCCGGACGGCGGCAAGATCAGCTTCGAGGTCGACCCCTTCCGCAAGCACTGCCTGCTGAACGGGCTGGACGACATCGGGCTGACCATGCAGCAGGCCGCCTTCATCGACCAGTATGAAGGCAAGCAGCGCGGCGGCCAGCCCTGGCTGTGGGGCTGACCGGCCCGGCTGCCACCTGGGCCAACCGATACGGGCCCCATGGCGTCCGGCTGTGACGGCCTTGCGGACCGGCGGAGCGGGAACCACCTTCCGGCCTGTCGGTCCGCGGATTAGACAACACTGATAAAGTCTCCAATGGGAGTGCGTGCGCCATGCCCGCCAACAAGAAGCTTCTGTTTTTGCCCGGCGACGGGATCGGTCCGGAGGTCATGCGCCAGGTGCGCCGGGTCATCGACTGGCTCGACCGCAAGCGCAACGTCACCTTCGACGTCACCGAGGGGCTGGTCGGCGGCGCGGCCATCGACGCCTACGGCGTTCCCCTGAAGGACGAGACGCTGGCCGACGCGCTGGCGGCGGACGCGGTGATGCTGGGCGCCGTCGGCGGCCCCAAGTGGGACAACCCCACCGACTACACCAAGCGCCCGGAAGCCGGCCTGCTGACGCTCCGCAAGGAGCTGAACCTGTTCGCCAACCTGCGCCCGGCGGTGGTGTTCGACGCCCTGGTCGACGCCTCGACCCTGAAGGCCGACGTCATCAAGGGCCTGGACATCCTGATCGTCCGCGAGCTGACCGGCGGCGTCTATTTCGGTGAGCCGCGCGGCATCACCGACATCGGCAACGGCGAGCGCCGCGGCGTCAACACCCAGGTCTACACGACCAGCGAGATCCGCCGCGTCGCCCGCGTCGCCTTCGAGCTGGCGCGCAAGCGCGGCAACAAGCTCCACTCGATGGAGAAGGCCAACGTGATGGAATCGGGCCTCCTGTGGCGCCAGGAAGTCACGAAGCTCCATCAGGAGGAGTTCTCCGACGTCACGCTGGAGCACATGTACGCCGACAACGGCGCCATGCAGCTGCTGAAGAACCCGAAGCAGTTCGACGTGATCGTCACCGACAACCTGTTCGGCGACATCCTGTCGGACGAGGCGGCGATGATGACCGGCTCGCTCGGCATGCTGCCGTCGGCCTCGCTCGGCGCTCCGGACGCCAACGGCCAGCGCAAGGCTCTCTACGAGCCGGTGCACGGCTCCGCCCCGGACATCGTCGGGCGCGACCTCGCCAACCCCTGCGCGACGCTGCTGTCCTTCGCCATGTGCCTGCGCTACTCGTTCAACATGGACGAAGAGGCGAAGATGCTGGAGAAGGCCGTGCAGAACGTGCTGTCGGGCGGCATGCGCACGGCGGACATCATGGCGCCGGGCATGGCCCGCTGCTCCACGACGGTCATGGGCGACTCGATCCTGCGCGAGCTGGACAAGCTGGCCTCCTGACCGGCCGCGCCTTCGGTCGGTCGGCTGCCGGTCGGTCGGGCTGCCGGTCCGTCGGGCTGGAGGACGCCGACCAGTGGACGGCGAAAAAGAAAGCCCCTCTCCGGTTCCGGAGAGGGGCTTTTCGCGTTGGTGCCGTCAGTCGCCTTCGCCCGGACGCAGGGCGGCCCCGCGTCCGCCATGGCTCGCCTGCCCGCCCTTCCGCCCCGCTTCGGCGGCCAGGGACGGGTTCTTGGAGAAGCTGCGGGAGGATGCCGGTACGCTCCGGCCCCCCTTACGCCCCGCCTCGGCGGCGAGTTCCGGGTTCTTGGAGAAGCTGCGCTTGTCGGCTGGCACGCTTTCCCCGCCCTTGCTGGCGATCTGGCGTTGCCGGTCACGGTCCATCGACGCGAAGCCGCGGTTCGATGTGCGACCGCTCCCGGATTGGACTTCGCCTTGGCCGTTGTCTTTCGAGGCCATCTTCAACCTCCACCTCTGCCACATGTCGGAAAACCGATGGGGGGCGACTTGGTTCCGGAGAGGTCGTGATTCTGATTCCTTCGGCACCCGTAAGTGGCAGCGGGATGCATCGGACCGCATCTGGGAACGCTTTGCCTCCCGATCGGTTGAGCGGACGGGGGTAAGCCGAAGCGGGACCACGAAGCAGAGAGGTTCAACGATGGGAGTCGAACTGACGGCCGAACGACGGCTGTTGTCCGAAAAGGAATTCGAGCAGGTCCGCCGCAGCCATTACCCGGATTTGGAGTCCCTGCCGCCCGACGAGACCCTGACGCTGGCCCGCTGGCTGCGCGGGGAGCGCGACCGGGCGCGCGACATCATCGCCTCGCGCCGCCGCGGACGGCGGGGTAAGGCCAGCGGCACCGGCCAGCAATCGGCCGACGCCAGCGAACGCGGCCTGTCCGCGAAAAAGCAGGTCTACGCGCGGGCCCTGAAGCGGGTGAACGGGCGGCTGGAGCGGTTCCGTGCCGAGCGACGGAGGGAAATCATCCAGGCCAACCTTCAGGACGCCCTGAAGCGTAGGAAGGAGGCGGAGCCCCAGCACCCGTCCCCTGGGCGCACCCCACGCAAGGGCATGCGCCCGATCCCCAGCGGGCGCCGGACGGTCGACACCGATCCGCGCGAGATCGGGCGCGTGTCGCAGTTCGTGAAGGACGCCCAGGCACGCCGCGATTCCTGAGCGCCCAGTCGACGAGAGGGGCGGTGGGCGTCAGCCCGCCGCCTCCAGCGCCCGGATCGCCTCGGCCAGCGCGACGAGGCGCCGGGCGTTCTCGACATGCAGGTTCTCCACCAGCCGCCCGTCCACCAGAACCACCCCCTTGCCCTGGGCGACGGCCTCGGCGTGGGCCTGGATGATCCGGTGGGCCTGGGCGACCTCGTCTCCGCTCGGCGCGAAGGCGGCGTTGCAGGCCGCGATGGTCTTGGGGTGGATCAGCGTCTTGCCGTCGAAGCCAAGCTCCCGTCCCTGCGCGCAGGACTCGGCGAAGCCCGCCTCGTCGTTCAGGTCGAGATGCACCCCGTCGAGGATGGCGAGGCCGTAGGCCCGCGCCGCCAGCAGGCAGAGGCCCAGGCTGGTCAGCATCGGCAGCCGGTCGCGCGTGTGGGCCGCGTGCAGGTCCTTGGCGAGGTCTGAGGTGCCCATCACCAGCCCGCCCAGCTTCGGGCTGGCTCCGGCGATCTCCCTGGCGTTCAGCATGCCGAGCGGTGTCTCCATCATGCACCAGATGGTCTGTCCCTCCGGCGAGCCGTTGGCGCGCAGCACCGCCTCGGCCTGGCGGACCATGTCGGCGCTCTCCACCTTCGGCAGCAGCACCGCGTCGGCCCCGCTGGATGCCGCCATCACGAGGTCGTCGTAGCCCCAGGGCGTGTTCAGCCCGTTGGTGCGGACCACCAGCTCCCGCCCGCCATAGCCGCCGGCGGCGATGGACGCCTGGATGGTGGCGCGGGCCTCCGCCTTGGCGTCGGGGGCCACGGCGTCCTCCAGGTCGAGGATCAGGCCGTCGGCGGGCAGGCTGCGCCCCTTCTCCAGGGCGCGGGCGTTGGAGCCGGGCATGTAGAGCACGCTGCGGCGCGGGCGGGCGGAGGCGGCCATGGCATTCCCTCAGGCGTTCTTGTGTCGTTGCCGCAGGATTAGCCGCAGGAGCGCGCCCTGTCCATGCGGCGCGTAAGGCGTGAAACTCTGGTCTGCATGGAAACATCCCCAGCGTGTGGCGCGGACGGTTTAGGATGCGCCCCCAACCTTTCGGATCGTCCGCCCATGAAGACCGTCATTTCGATCCAGTCCCACGTCGCTTACGGCTATGTCGGCAACCGGGCCGCGGTGTTCCCGCTGCAGCGGCTGGGCTGCGACGCCATCGCGGTGAACACGGTGCAGTTCTCCAACCACACCGGCTACGGCGAATGGACCGGGCAGGTCTTCACGGCCGAGCATGTGGCCGACCTGATGGACGGCGTCGCCGCGCGCGGCGTCCTGCCCGGCTGCGACGCGCTGCTCTCCGGCTACATGGGCGACGTCGGGCTGGGACAGGTGATCGTCGAGACGGCGGCCCGGCTGAAGGCCGCCAACCCGCGCGCCGTCTACGCCTGCGACCCGGTGATGGGCGACGTCGGGCGCGGCTTCTTCGTGCGTCCCGGCCTGCCGGAGTTCATCCGCGACCACGCCGTCCCCGCCGCCGACCTGATGACCCCCAACCAGTTCGAGCTGGAGTATCTGACCGGCCGGACGGTGGAGACGCTGGACGACGCGCTGGCCGCCACCGCCGCCCTGCGGGAGCGCGGTCCGCGGCTGGTCCTGGTGACCAGCCTGACCCGCAAGGACGCCGACCCCGGCCACATCGAGATGCTGGCCGACGACCGCGACGGCGCGTGGCTGGTCTCCACCCCGCGCCTGCCGCTGGACCCGCCGCCCAACGGGTCGGGCGACGCGGTGGCCGCCCTGTTCCTGGCCCATTACCTGAAGGCCTTCGATCCGGCCGAAGCGCTGGAGCAGGCGGCGGCGGCCATCTACGCCATCTTCCAGACCACCCGCCGGATGGGCACGCGGGAGCTGCAACTGATCGCGGCACAGGACGAGTTCGTGAACCCCAGCCAGCGCTTCACGGTCACCCGCGTCCGGTAAGCCACCCATTACGACACGCGTCCAAGAGACGGCGCGCACAGAGGAACGACATGCGGATTTGCGTCTATGCCGGGTCCAACCCCGGCACCAACCCGGCCTATGGCGAGGCCGCGGAGCAGCTCGGCCGCCACATGGCGGAACGTGGCATCGGCCTCGTCTACGGCGGCGGGCGGACCGGCCTGATGGGGCGGATCGCCGACTCGGTCCTGGCGGCGGGCGGCACGGTCACCGGCATCATCCCGCAATTCCTGATGGACAAGGAGGTCGGCCATCAGGGCCTCCAGGAGCTGCGGGTCGTCTCCACCATGCACGAGCGCAAGGCCCTGATGGCCGAGCTGTCGGACGGCTTCATCGCGCTGCCCGGCGGCATCGGCACGCTGGAGGAGCTGTTCGAGGTGTGGACCTGGGCGCAGCTCGGCCGCCACGACAAGCCCTGCGGGCTGCTCAACGCCTCCGGCTTCTACGACGGGCTGGCCGGTTTCCTCGACCATGTGGCGGAAGAACGCTTCATGCAGCCCAAGCACCGCGACATGCTGATCGTCCGCGACACGGCGCCGGGCATCCTCGACGCCTTCGCCGCCTACGAGCCGCCGGCGGTGCGGAAGTGGCTGGACGAGGCCCGCACCTGAGCCCGCGGTTCCTCAGGGCTCGAAGAGCTTCTTCATCAGGGCGTTCCAGTCGCGCTTGAACTGGGTGCCGAAGTCCACCTCGGCGACCGCGTTGCCGCGGCCGGCGGGGCGGACGATGGCCGCCGCCTGAGAGTCCGGCTGCGCCTTCGCCTTGCGCTGGACGGTGACGACCCGCTTCTTCGGGGGCGGGTCGGGCTTGCGGGCGGGCAGGGGGGCCGCGGTGACCGTGACGGCGGGCGCCGCCCCGGTCTGCGAGTTGCGGGAAAAGGCGTCCTTGCACCAGCCGCCGGCGCGCGCCTGGGTCAGCGCGTCCCCCTCGAGCAGCCAGCAGTCGACGCTGCCCGCCGCCGCGGCGGCGGGGGCGGACTGGATCGGTGCCGTCAGAAAAAGCGCCAGCGTCAGTGCACCGCACCGGGACCGCCAAGGCATGCTTCGCCCTCTCCCTCGCCGTTGGACCGACGTTCAGCAATACAACGTCGGGCGCCCCTTTATCTGCGGCGCGAAACGGGAGTAGGGCGGCATCGCCGTGGTAACACGGGTGGAGGCGCGCCGGCCCGGCCCTTCAGGTCAGGTGCTGCTGGCGCAGGTAGTCCTCGCTCTGCATCTCCATGAGGCGGCTGACCGTGCGTTCGAATTCGAAGGCGTGGGTGCCCTCGGGGTACAGCCGTTCCGGCGGGCCTTCGGCGGCGACCACGAGGTTGACCTTGTGCTCGTAGAGCGCGTCGATCAGCGTCATGAAGCGCTTGGCCTCGTTGCGCAGCTCGTCCTTCATGGTCGGCACGCCGTGGATCAGCACGGTGTGGAAGTGCGTGGCGATGGCGATGTAGTCGGCGGCGCCCAGAGGCTTGCCGCACAGGCTCCAGAAATCCACCAGGGCGACGCATTTGGCGGCGCAGGCGATCTCCACCTTCCGGCCCTGCACCGACAGATGGGTCGGCTCGCCCCGGGCGCCGTCGGTCAGCGTCTCGAAAGTCTGGCGGATCCTGGCGTCGCTCTCCGGGCCGAGCGGCCAGAAATAGACGGGCTTGCCCTGGAGCCGGTCCAGCCGGTAGTCGGTCGGCCCTTCCAGCGCCAGAACGTCGAGCTTCTCCTTGAGCAGGGCGATGAAGGGCAGGAACAGCTCGCGCTGCAGACCGTCCTTGTAGAGCATGTCCGGCGGCCAGTTGGAGGTCGCGACCACCACCACGCCCAGGTCGAACAGGCTGGTGAACAGCCGGCCGAGAATCATCGCGTCCACGACGTTGGTGACGTGGAACTCGTCGAAGCAGAGCAGCCACGCCTCGTCGGCCAGCGCGCGGGCCAGCTCGGGCAGCGCGTCGTCGGCGTCCTTGCCCTTGCTCTTGCCCGCCTGGCGATGCTGGTGGATGCGCTCGTGCACCTCCAGCATGAATTCGTGGAAATGGACGCGGCGCTTCTTCTCCACCGGGGCGGTGTCGAAGAACAGGTCCATCAGCATCGACTTGCCGCGCCCGACGCCGCCGTACATGTAGAGGCCCTGCGGCGCCTCCGCCGGTTCGGAACGCGGGCGGCCCAGCCCGAACCGCTCCAGCCAGCCGGCCTTCGCCCCTCCGGCCTTTTCGGCGGGCTGGGGACTGTAGCCCTTCAGCGCCTTGTAGAGGCTTTGGAGCTTCTCGGCGGCCAGCTCCTGGTCGGGGTCGGGGCGCAGCGTCCCGGTGCCGCGGCGGGCCCGGTAGAGCGAAAGCGGTCCGTCTGACATGGAATTCGCGGGTCTCGGCAGGGAAAGGTCTTACGTAGCCGATGCCGCACCGCGGGGCAACGCCCGATGCCGGGATGCAGATGCGCTCGGGCCATCAGCCTTCAGGCGATCATCATTCAGGCGATCACCACGCGGTTGCGGCCCTGGCGCTTGGCCTCGTAGAGCGCGGCGTCGGCCCGGCGGACGGTGTGTTCGTAATCCGGGTGTCCCTCGTGCAGGGCGGCCCCGATCGAGGCGGTGACCCGCAGCCCGTTCCCGCCGTCCCCGGCGCCGTGAAAGCGGTGCTCCTCGACCATGCGGCGCAGCTGGTCGGCCTTCACGCGCAGCGCCGCCTCGTCCATCTCGGTCAGCAGGATGAGGAACTCCTCCCCGCCGTAGCGGAAGACGAAGTCGCCGGCCCGGACGTGGGAGTGCAGCAGTTCGGCCATGTCCGACAGGACGGAGTCGCCCGCCTGATGGCCCAGCGTGTCGTTGATCGTCTTGAAATGGTCGGCGTCCATCAACAGCACGGCGAACGGCTTGCCGTGGCGCAGGCTGATGGCGACCTCGCGCTGGAAGATCGCCGGCATGAAGCGCCGCGTCAGCAGGCGGGTCAGCGGGTCGCGCCCGCTTTCGATCTCCATGGCCTTCTCGATGATGGTGCCGAGGATGTAGGCGATCTCCGTGACGTCGTTGTTCAGCTCCTTGACGAAGGCGGGCGTGACCCAGCCGCCGTCCACCGCCGCGGACACCTTGGCGCTGATGCGGTTCGTGCGGTCGCGGATGAGGTCCAGCTCGGTCACCCGGCCGAAGGTCAGCTCCGCCTTGTGGTTCAGCCACAGGCCGAAATCGGAGGATTCGATGGGCGGCGGGTTCGCGTGGTTGCTGTCCTCATGGGCGTAGAAGGACACCACCGTGTTGCGCAGCCAGTCGAACAGCGACGACTTCAGCCGCTCGCCCTCCAGCGCCAGATTGGGGCCGCTCATGAACATCTTCAGGGATTGCTGGTGGCGGACGTTGCCCAGCAGGTCGCCCAGATAGGCCTCGTGCATGTTGTCCAGCACGGTGTCCAGCAATTCGCCGACGAACAGAATGGCGGACGCGGTCTGCGCGCGGCTGAGGTCGGCGGCCAGCAGGCGGGCGGACAGCTCCTTCTTGATGATCCGCATCCCGGCGTTGACCAGGGTCAGCGGGATGTTGATGCGGGCGTGGATCAGCCCGACCTGGTAATTCTGCTCCAGCACCGCCGCGATGGCCTCGCCGGTGGAGGCGGTGAAGAGGGCGGTGATCCAGCGGGCCAGCGACGGGCGCAGCCGTTCCTGGACCAGCGCATGGCTGAGGAAGGTGTTGCTGTCCGGGCGGTCCAGCAGGATCGCGTAGAAGATTTCCGAGATCGCCTCGGCCTCGGCGAGCGCGATGGCCGTCACGCGCTCCCGCACGGCGGGTTCGGTGTCGGTCCACAGCGACGACAGCGTGGCGGCAAGGATCGCGGCCTTGCGGTCTTTCTGGCTGTCCATCGTCCCTTTTCCTTTGCGCAACCGTCCCCGATCCCCCCGAAGTCTTAACGCCCGGAGCGCGTCAGGCAAAGCGGCAATCGCGCATCCCGGCGATCGGCTTCATTGGTGCATTATGGTTAAACTTCCATTATGGTTTTCGCGCGAGATTGACGGTGACCGGTGGCGGTACCGTCTTACGTTGGGCAATGCCACGCGGGCGGTCCCTCAGCGGCCCCGTTTGGACGGCGTGCGGAGAGTTGTTCACAGCCATGGCCAGCCGCAATCCGGTTCGCGACGCGAACCTGCCGCCCTCCGGAACGGGTCCCGCCGGACTGGGGGAGCGGCTGTTCGAGGTGCTGGGGTCGGTGCGCTTCCTGATGAGGGCGTCCGGTGTGGCCTTCATCGTCGTGGTCAACACGATGATCGGCTACGGCGTCTGGCAGCGCCACACCGAGGCGGTGCAGGGGGCCGAGCGCTCGACCCGCAACCTCGCCCGCATCCTGGAGGAGCAGGCCGTCCGCACGGTGTTCAGCGTGGACCTGCTGCTGTCCGATCTGGTCACCGTCCTCGACACCCACCCGCAGGCCCGCACCGCGGCGGCGCCGTCGGTGAACGCCCTTCTGCGCAACCGGCGCGACGCCATCAGCCCGGTGTCCGGATTGGTCGTGGTGGACGAGCAGGGCCGCATCCTGCACCATTCCGCCGACAGCAGCCCGCCGGCCTTCGACCTGACCAACCGGCCCTATTTCGCGGTCCACCGGGACGAGGGCGCGTCGGACGGTGGGCTTCACGTCGGCGCGCCGATCGCCAGCATCGCCTTCCCCGGCACCTACGTCATTCCGATGAGCCGCCGCTGGTCCCACCCGGACGGGAGCTTCGCCGGGGTGGTCGTCGCCATGATCAACCCGCTGCGCCTGGGGGCCGGCTTCGAGGGGCTGCGGCTGGGGCTGGAGGGCACGGTCACCCTGGCGCTGGCCGACGGCACGGTGCTGATCCACCGCCCTTGGGACGAGGGACGGCGGCGCCTCGCCACGCTGGCCGACTGGCCGGACGTGGACGCCGCGCTGCGCACGCGGGACGCGGCCACGCTGGACACCGTGCTGCCCACCGACGGACGCCCGAGCATCGCCAGCGTCCGCCGCGTCGCCGACTATCCCTTCACCGTCGCCGCGACCCTGCCGAAGGCCGAGGCGCTGGGCGAGTGGAAGCGCGACAGCGCCGTGTGGATCGCCATGGGGCTGGCCATGTCCATGGTGATCGCCCTGCTGACCTGGTACGTGGAGCGGCAGCAGTCCCGGCGGGAGGAGGACCAGAACCGGCTGCAGCGCGCCTCCCGCCGCATCCGCGGCATTCTGGAATCCATGGTGGACGCGGTGGTCACCATCGATTCCCACGGCATCATCGAGACCTTCAACCCCGCGGCGGAGCGCATGTTCGGCTACGCCGAGGCGGAGGTGGTGGGGCAGAGCGTCAACATCCTGCTGCCGGAGGGTTTCCGCGCCGGCCACGACCGCTCGATGGCCGGCTACCGCCCGAACACCGGCTCGCGCATCATCGGCAACGACCGCGAGGTCCTGGCGCTGCGCCGCGACGGCAGCACCTTCCCGATCAACCTCGCGGTCAGCGCGTTGCGGCTGGGCGGGCCGGACGGGGAGGGGGAACCGGAGGGGAGGGGAGCGAAGGAGAATGGGGCGCCGCGCCGCGTCTTCGTCGGCGTCATCCGCGACGTCACCAAGCGCCGGCAGCAGGAGGCCGAGCTGCTCGCCTCCAAGAGCCAGGCGGAAATGGCCAACCGCGCCAAGTCCGAATTCCTGGCCAACATGAGCCACGAGCTGCGCACGCCGCTGAACGCCATCATCGGCTTCTCGGAAATCCTCGACAGCGAGTTCTTCGGCGCGCTGAACGAGCGCCAGAAATCCTGCGCCAAGGACATCCACGACAGCGGCAAGCATCTGCTCGACATCGTCAACGCCGTGCTCGACATGTCGAAGATCGAGGCGGGCCGCTACGAGCTGTCCGAAGAGGTGATCGACCCCTGCGAGGCGGTGGCCCAGTGCCTGACCATGGTCCGCGACCGTGCCGCCGACAACGGCGTGGACCTGCGCAACGGCGTGACGGGCGGCCTTCCCGCCGTCTGGGTGGACCGCCGCGCCTTCAAGCAGGTGCTGCTGAACCTGCTGTCCAACGCGGTGAAGTTCACGCCCGAGGGCGGCAGCGTCACCCTGGCCGCGCGCGTCGAGGAGGACGGCGCCCTGGCCCTCTCGGTGGCCGACACCGGTATCGGCATTCCGAAGGCGTTCATGGAGCATCTGTTCCAGCCCTTCCGGCAGGCCGACAACTCGGCCAGCCGCCAGTTCGAGGGCACCGGGCTGGGGCTGTCGATCTCCAAGAACTTCATGGAGCTGCACGGCGGCTCGCTGGCCTGCGACAGCACGCCCGGCGCCGGCACCACCATGACGCTGCGCCTGCCCGCCGAGCGGGTGGTGAAGCCGGAGGACACCGCCGCGAGGATCGCCGCCGCGCTGGTGTGATGCCGGCGAAGGCAAGGGTCCGCCGTCCGGACGGCAAAGAAAAAGGCGCCGCGAGGCGCCTTTTCGAGGTCCGGGGACCGAAGCCCCCGCGGTCGGGTGCGGAGGACGGTGCCCCCGCATTCCCTTTGTCGGTATCTCAGACGTCCAGCAGCAGGCGCCGCGGGTCCTCGATGTTCTCCTTGATGCGGACGAGGAAGGTGACCGCTTCCTTGCCGTCGATGATGCGGTGGTCGTAGGACAGGGCCAGATACATCATCGGGCGGATCTCGATCTTCCCGTTCACGACGACCGGACGCTCCTGGGTCTTGTGCATGCCCAGGATGGCCGACTGCGGCGGGTTGATGATCGGGGTCGACATCAGCGAGCCGTAGACGCCGCCGTTGGAGATGGTGAAGGTGCCGCCGGTCAGCTCGTCCATCGACAGCTTGCCGTCACGGCCCT